>JBJEWA010000124.1:0-28470 GCA_051884805.1 Kiritimatiellia bacterium
AGCGGACATCCTTCACCCATTCCAAATACTCATTGAATGCGTCCTGATACGCTCTTACCGCCTCCGCAGCCAACTCCCCATCTTCCGCAAACACTTCAAGCCGGACCAATCCTCGGGAACCGTTCGCTACCGACATTTGACACGATGCAACTGCATTGCTAATTTCAGAATAAGTCGCATTAGCCGCAACGCGTTCCTTTGCCACCTTCTCGATCATGACCCTGGTCCGAAATCTTCGCTTAAAGCCCTCCCATTCGGATTTAACAATAAATTGAAGGTTAGGGTCCATCTCGCCTTTCGTCTGGCTGCTGCCAATGACGCAGCGCAACATACACGTCGCCCGATAAAGATCCGGCATTGCGAAATAGCCAACCACGACTGCCGACACCGCGACACCACAAAAGCATGCCCCGAAAAAGATTTTCCTGCGATTGGTTTTCACTGATCAGTTCTCCAGAGCGCCATCGAGATAAACCTTGTTGTCTGTCCGCCGTTCGATTGTATGTCCATACTTGCTGATTGTTGATGTACCATTTGGGTCAATCGTAAATCTCTGCGATGTCGGATTCGGCGTGATTTGTCCTCGCAAATTATGACCTGCATCGCCCCATCCAACGGGAATCCTCCACTCCTTCCACCCTTCACTCCAAGGACCGGGATAGGCCGTCTGCCTCTCCACTTTGTCCATAGTCCATGAGTCACCGATGATGGCCCGCCACACGCCAGCGCCTGCCGCCTCCGAATGGGACAGAAAACCAGTCTTCGCAAGGCTTCCGGTTGCAAAATATCCAGTGCACGGGCACGGCACATCATCCGGGATCTCCACCATGCAAATTCCCTCAAACGAAACCGTACTAGGGGCGTCATCTCAACCCTGATCGAAGTCAACACATCCGAATCGTCAACTACAGTCGGGGCGCCGCTAGTGACATTCTCGACAAAACGTCCGCTTACCTCTATGTCTTCGCTGCAAGCGCTCGGAGCATTCCCCGCATACAGAACCTCGTACTCAACCTTGCAACCAGCTGGCACAGCAACACTTTGCGGCAACGATCCAACGGAAGTGCCGAGCGCCATTATCGGCAACAAGACAAGTCCCGCGAGAAGCTTCATGCTTGCCTTCTCCGTCAGAAGCCTATGAGCTGACGCTCGGACCCGAATGTCACTATTCGGCGGGCGCGGTCGGGGCCTCGAAGGCGTCCATGTACGCCGTCCAGTCCTCGATGCGCAGATTGTGCGGCCCTCGGCGCACGTGGTAGAAGACGTTCGCGCCCAGGCCGCCGACGCCGTAGGCGCGCCACGCCTCGGCCGCGAGTTCCGTCGCCTTCCGCTCGCCGGCCGAACCCGCCCAGTCGTCCTCGCTGCCCGAACCGACCGCCAGCTTGCGCGGCGCGACCAGCGCGAGGAGATGGTGCTGGTCGCAGCCCTCCGGCGCCCCCTCGGCCGTCCACCGGCCGTAGAGCGTACTGAACCAATGCGGAAACGCCGAGAAGATGATGTCCGGCGACTCGGACCACGGCAGGTCCATCCGGTTGAGCTTGGCCCCCGCCATGCCCGAATCGTTCACGCACGTCAGGTAGAACCGGGGATCCGTCGCGCCCGCCCACAGCGCCGCCTTGCCGCCGCGCGAATGCCCGATGACGGCGACCCGGCGGGCGTCGAATTCAGGCTGCGTCTCGATCCAGTCGAGGACGCGGCTCGCGCCCCAGGCCCAGGCCGAAAGCGCGCCCCAGCTCCGGTCCGCGCGGGGACGCGGCCCGAACGCCTGGAAGACGCCCGTCTCCCAGCAGGTCTTCGCATCGTCCGCCGCCACCTCGGAATGCGTAAACGTCACGACCGCATAGCCGCGCGCGAGAATCGCCTTGACCGGCAGCGAGAGAATCGACGGATCGTCCCGCCCGGGATCGAACCCTTCGGCCGCCAGCCGGCCCTTCAGGCTGATCGACACGAACGACGGCACTTGCTTCGCCGCGCGCGGCAGATACGCGTGCGCCGTGAACGCAAACGGCGCGAACGGACCCCGGCAGGAGATCTCCACCGTCCGATGGACGGCCGCGCCGCCCAGGCAGGGCCGCTCGGCGACCGTCCTGAACGCCAGGCCGTCCGGACGCTCCACCGGCCGTTCGCCGAATTCCCGCACCGTGAAGTCGCGCAGCACCTGCGCACGACGCTCCTGCCACGTGCGCTCCCCCGCGAGCGGCGGCAGCTCGACGTCCGGCTCGGGCCGCACCTCCGCGCCCTGGAACGCCGCACCGCGCATTCCCCAGAGCCGGCCGTCGACGTTGCGCACGCCGTTCGTTTCGGAGAAGACGAAGTCGAATCGCGCCGGCGTCCCCGTCAGGTACGCGCGGATGCGCAGCGTGCCGTCGGGCTGCACGGCGCCGCTCGCCTGCACCGGCTGCCGCCCGATGAGCGCGCCGAGGTTCTCGTAGCGCTCGGAATCGACGAACATCGTGCCGCCCTTCCATTCGCCGCAGCCGACCGGAATCTCCGTCGTCGACGGCCAGCAGCGGGCGAAGCAGCGAAGCCGCCAGCCCCGGCCGTCCTGGCGCAGGGCGACGCCGCGAATGCCGCGCGGATTCTGCCGCACAGCATAGTCCACGCCGCAATACCGCTCGCCGCCTTCGAAGACGCCCGGCACCGGCGCCAGCGACAGGTTCGCAAGCCGGTCCGCCAGCCTCGCCTGCGCGGCGCCGTTCGCGGGCAGCGGCGCGGGACCCATCGCCGGCAGCAGCTGCCGCCAGATGAGATTCAGCTCCTGCTGCATGTCGCCGAGGCCCGCATGAACGGAAAGGACCGCGTCCTGCTCGGGCATGACGACCGTCAGCTGTCCGCGGGAGCCGTCCGCCCGATAGGCGCCGTGTCGGCACCGCCAGAACTGGAAGCCGTAGCCCTGCGCCCAGTCGGAGTCCCGCCCGGCCGCCGCCGCGTCGCCGACGACGCCGCCGCTCCAGGTCTGGCGCGCCGTCGCCAGCGCCACCCAGTCGGGGCTCAGGATCCGCTGGCCGTTCCAGACGCCCCGCTGCAGATAGAGCTGGCCGAACCGCGCGAGGTCGCGCGTCGTCATGTTCATGCCCCAGCCGCCGCAGGGGATGCCGTCGGGGCACGTCGTGGACCAGACCTTGCCGAAGCCGAGCGGCTTGAACAAGCGCGGCTCCAGAAAGCGCATCAGATCCTCGCCCGAACGCCGCTGCACGATGGCCGAAAGCATGTACGTCGCGCAGCTGTCGTAGTTGAAGCCGCAGCCGGGCGGATTGACGACCGCGTCCGACAGGAAGGTCTTCACCCAGTTCTCCGTCGGCTTCCGGCAGCAGACGTCGCCCGGCGCCATGCCGTCGTTCATCGTGAGCAGATCCCGCACGCGCATCGCCCGCATGTTCTCGGAGACCGTCGCCGGCGCCACGTCCGCAAAGATGTCGATGATGCGCTCGTCGAGATCGAGCCGGCCCGCATCGACCAGGAGGCCGATCGCCGTCGAGGTGAAGCTCTTCGAGTGGGAATAGAGCATATGCGGCTGGCGGAGCGTGTCAAACGGCTTCCAGCTGCCCTCGGCGATCACCTTGCCGTGACGCAGGAGCACGAAGCCGTGGACCCGGCCTTCGTTCCCGCCGTCGAACGTCCGCTCGCAGGCGTCGAGCCAATCCAGAATCGCCTGCGACGAAACGCCCTGGGATTCGGGCGTCGCGGCGGGGAAAAAGCCCTCCCCGGCGGTGACGGTGAAAGTTGCGGACAGGACGACGGACAGAACGGCAGTTTTCATGTCATCAGTATACAACACCGTCCGCCAGCCGTCAATCCGACCGCAACCCGCGCCGAGTCCGATTTCGCCATCCCAAACGAGATTTTGAGGGCAAATCCGCGCGGTCGAACGGCGCCCTCGCCGCCCCGCCGATCAGCAGTGTACCCCTCGCGCCGATCAGCAGTGTACCCCTCGTGCCGGTCCGCAGTGTACCCCTCGTGCCGGTCCGCAGAGTACCCGCGGCGCCCTCGCCGCGTGGCGCTGGCACGTAGGCTGGGCGCCGCCCCGGCGTGAGGTCACGCCGGGTACTGTCGGGGAGAACCGAGGACTTCCGCTTTACGGCAGTTGGTCGCCGTCATCGGCGTCCGGCGCGAGGCATTTGGCGACGGCCTTGCTTTCGCCCTTCCGGTTCAGCAGCCGGATGCCGGCGGCCTGCAGCTTCCGCGCCGAGCCGCCGATCGTATGCCCGCCCTTGCGGTCGACGATGACCTTCCATGCGCCATCGTACTCCGCCCGGGCGTTCTCCAGCGACTTGCCGACGTTCTCGAACGCCACCAGAAAGCTGTTCATCCGCGCAAGCAGCTCCCCGGCGTCCTTGACGATCTCCAGGTAGCGCTGTTCGACCTTCTTGTGCTGCCAGGCGAGATAGACGAGCCGGAGATAGGCGATCAGGTTCATGGGCGTGACCAGCACCACGTTTCCCTGCGCGGCCAGCTGCCAGAGCGAGGGATCCGCCTCCAGCGCCGCCGAGAGCGCCGCCTCGTACGGCACGAACATCGCCGAAACCGGCAGGTAGTTGCGCTCCGGATGCCGCTGCGCCAGCAGCAGCGGGTATTTCCGGTCGCGGAGCGACACGATCCGCCCCCGGACGCTCTCGACGTGGTCTTTCAGGCGCTGTCGGCGCGTCGCCTCGTCCAGCCGCTCGTTCCGGCAGTCGATGAAGGCCGTCAGGCTGACCTTGCTGTCGATGACCAGCCACCGGTTCTCCGCGTCGCACACCTGCGCGTCCGGACGGTCGCCGCCCTCCCCTTCCTGCAGGAAGAAGCTGACGCCCTCCTCCAGCCCCGCCTGCCGCAGCTTCTCCGCCAGGATGTCCTCGCCCTTGCGGCCCTGGACCGTGTTGCCCGAGGTGATGGCGACGGAGAAGTCGGACAGGTCCCGGGCATACTTCCCGATTGCCTCGATGTCCTTGTGGATGGCGTTCCCGAGGTCGCGGTTCTCGTTCTGCGCCTGCTGCGTCGCATTCTGGAATTTCGCCATCTGGTCGGCCAGCGGCTTGAGCGCCGCATCCAAAGCCGCCCGATTCGTCTCCGTCAGCTGCTGCGACTTGGCCTCCAGCGTCGTCGCGGCCAGATTGGCGAACTTCTCCTCCAGCGCCCGGACGAGGGCGGCGAACTCCCGGTCCTTCGCCGCCAGCAGCCTTTCGAGCGCCGACTCCTTTTCCCGCAGGATCCGCTCGCCCGCCTGCCGGTCGGCCGCCCGCCCCTGCCGCTCGCCCAGCAGCTCGGCCTCCTTGGCGGCGAGGGTGCCGCCCAGCGCGTCCATGCGTCGGCCGAGGTGCAGACGCATGGCGAGCGCGCCGAACAGCAGTCCGGCGAGGGCGGCAAGCACGGGAACGAGCATGGCGGCGAACCGTCGGGGAATCAGGCAATCGTGGCGACGACCTGTCCCTTGGTCACGGCCTTGCCGTGCTCGACGAGGAAGGTGATCTTGCCGGCGGCGGACGCCTTGATCGGATTGAAGAGCTTCATCGCCTCGACGACGCAGACGCTCTGACCCGCCTTCACTGCGGCGCCGTCTTCGGCCAGCTTCGGCTTGCCGGGGGCGTCGCTGCGGTAGAACGTGCCGTTCAGCGGCGCGACGACCGGCGTGCCGGCGGCGGCGGGCGCAGCCGCCTGGGCGGTCGGCGACGCCGCCGGCGCGGCCGGAGATGCCGCCTGCGCCGCGTTCTTCGCCTCCTCGACGTCCGCCGGAATCGGCTCGCGGCGGTTCGGGTCGGCGTTGCGCCACTTGAAGTAGCCGAGAGCCACTTCGGGGAAGAGCGCGTAGGACAGGATGTCCTCCTCGGCCCGGATCGTGCCCGGCGGCAGCTCGTCCGCCGCCGCGACGAGGCCGGGCTGCAGCAGGTCGGCCGGACGGCACGTGATCGGCTTGAGGCCGCCGCAGAGCTTCTTGCGCAGCTTCGGCTCGATCGGCGCGGGCGTCTGCCCGTAATAGCCCGCCGCATAGCGCTTGGTCTCGTCCGTCACCATCGAATAGCGCTTGCCGGACAGGACGTTCAGGACGCTCTGCACGCCGACGATCTGCGAGGTCGGCGTGACGAGCGGCGGATAGCCCATGTCGGCGCGCGTCTTCGGCAGCTCCTCAAGCACCTCGGGCAGGCGGTCGAGCGCGTCCTGCTGGGCGAGCTGCGAGCGGAGGTTCGAGATCATGCCGCCGGGGATCGCATGGACGAGGACGCCCGCGTCGACCGGCTCGACCTTCGCGGACGACGCCGGCTGGCGCTTCGCCTTCAGCTCCCGGAAGTAAGCGTTGATCTTCGTCAGCGCCGCGCGGTCGAGGCCGCAGTCGAAGCCCTCGGACTCGAGAATCGAGACGACGGACTCGGTCGGCGGCTGGCTCGAAAACGAGCTCAGCGTCGAGATCGCGCAGTCGAAGCAGCCCGCGCCCGCCTCCGCCGCCGCCAGGTACATCGCCGCGGCCATGCCGCTCGTCATGTGCGAATGGATCTGGAGCGGCATGTCGGGCAGCGCCTTGCGGAGCGCGGCGACGAGTTCGCGCGCCGCGCCCGGGGTCAGGATGCCGGCCATGTCCTTGATCGCCAGCGAATCGACGCCCATCGCCTCCTGGCGCTTGGCGAGCTTCACGTAGTTCGCGACCGTGTGCACGGGCGAAGTCGTGTAGCAGATCGTGCCCTGGGCGTGTCCGCCGTACTTCTTCACGCACGCGACCGCCTGTTCGAGGTTGCGCGGGTCGTTCAGCGCGTCGAAGACGCGGAAGATGTCCATGCCGTTCTCGCAGGCAAGAGCCGTGAAGCGCTCGACGACGTCGTCCGGATAGTGCTTGTAGCCGAGGATGTTCTGCCCGCGGAAGAGCATCTGCAGCGGCGTCTTCCGGCAGACCTGCTTGATCGCGCGCAGGCGTTCCCACGGATTCTCGCGCAGGAAGCGCATGCAGACGTCGAACGTCGCGCCTCCCCAGCACTCAAGCGAGTAGTAGCCGGCGCTGTCGATCGTCTCGGCGATCTTCAGGATGTCGTCCGTGCGCATGCGCGTCGCCCACAGGGACTGATGGGCGTCGCGAAGCGAGGTGTCGGTAATGCGGATGCGGTTGTTCTTCTTGCTCATTTTTTCCTCCCGAAAAGATAGATCTTGCTTTCCGTCCCGCGCACGAGACGGACGAGGTTGCTGCGGTGCTTGCAGATGACGAAGAGGGAAATCAGCGTCACCAGGACGCACTGCGGCAGGTCCGCCGCGCCACGCGTCCCGAAGACGGGAAACCAGATTGCCGCCGCCAGAAACGCCGCGGCGACGCAGCTGCCGAGGGAAATGAAGTGGAAGCAGGCGAACGTCACGGCGAAAAGCGCGAACGCGACGCCGATCAGCGCGGGAATGAGCGCGATCAGCATGCCGAAGGCCGTCGCGACGCCCTTGCCGCCGCGAAACCGCATGTAGGGCGTCAGCATATGCCCGAGCACGCACATGACGCCCACGGCAAGCGGCAGCCAGGACGCGCCGACGGCGCCGTCGGCAACGGCCCGCTTCGCCAGCAGCGTCGGCACCAGCCCCTTGGTGACGTCCAGCACAAAGGCCAGGAGGCCCCACTTCCTGCCGACCGTGCGGAAGACGTTGGTCGCGCCGATGTTCTTCGACCCGACGGTCCGGACGTCCACGCCGCGCAACCTGCCGATCAGGTAGCCGAAGGGAATCCCGCCGACGAGATAGGCCGCCGCAATCCAGATCAGATTTTCCATCTTGCTCCTTAGCCGGCGCCAGGCGCCAGTCCGTGATCCTTTCCGATGAATTCGCATGGCGCCTGCTTCGCGCAGAGCCCCTGCGCGAACCTGACGCCGTAGGTGACGTGGCTCAGCAGGACGCCCAGCGCCGTCAGCAGCCAGACGACCGGGTTGAACGAAAACGTCGTCAGCAGCACGAGCGCCGCGTAGACGGCGTACGGCAGCGCGGCGGCCGCCAGCGCCACGGGCGGCAGGAACCAGCCTGCGGCCAGCAGCGCGACCAGCCCGGCGACGAAGACCGTCGGGACGAAATAGCCCGGCCGCAGCGAATTCGACGGGAAGCGCTTGCAGAAATAGCCGCGATGGAAGGCATAGCGCCCGAGCTGCCGGAGATGCGGCCGGAAAAGCGGCCGGCGGTGATGGTAGACGACGACCCACGGGTCGTAGACGATGCGCTTCCAGTCCTCCACGATGTCCCGGCAGAGCAGCGTGTCCTCGCCCGGCCAGAAGTCCGTCCGGTAGCCGCCGATTCGGTCCAGCACGTCCTTGCGGACGAAGAGGTTGCAGCTCGGATAGTCGTCGACGTCCCTGCGGACGCCGCCGGCACGGTAGCGGTAGCGGTAGCCGCCGGAGACGAGGAGGTTGTCGTAGACGCGCCCGCCGATCGCCGCCAGCCCCCGGTCGCCGGGTGGCGTCACGCCGGGACCGCCCACCGCCCCGACGTCCGGCTCGCCGAAATACTTGACCGCGTATTCGAGCCAGTGCGAGTCCGGATAGGCGTCGTCGTCGATGAAGGCGACGATCTCCCCCGTCGCCATCCGAATGCCGAGGTTGCGCTTCTCGGCCGGGCGCACCTTGCCCGTCGGCAGGATGCGGATGCGCGCGTCGTCGCACGCCCCGTCCTCGGCGAACGTGTCGTCCGGCAGGACGATGCACTCCCACTTCACGTAGCTCTGCCGCCTGACCGCCTCCAGGCATTCGTCCAGCATCCAGCTCCGCCGCGGACAGGCGATGACGACGGATACGAGCGGCTCGTGATCGAGCTTCCGCGGCACCATGCACTTGGCGTAGTACTTGAGCAGCCGCAGCCGGTAGAAGACCGCCAGGGTGTCCTTCGCCATCTGCCAGACCGTCTTCGGCCGCAAGGCCCCGAACTTGTTGCCGAAGCGGATGACGACCGGCGCCTCGACGATCTTCGCCCCGCGGCTCGCGGCGATGGCCAGCAGCTCCAGGTCGAAGGCGTAGGTCTTCACCAGCATGCGGTCCAGCGCCGGCCCCAGGACCTCCCGCTTGAACAGTTTCATGCCGGTCTGCGTGTCGGTGAGGGGCAGCCCCACGAAGATCCTGACCAGCGTGAAATAGGCCCAGCTCACGATTCGGCGATGCCAGGGATACTGCACTTCGGAATCGCGGTGCCGCTTCGACCCGACGACGACGTCCGCCCCCCGCTTCACCAGCTCCTCGAAGAAGCGCGGCGTCTGCTTCGGATGGATGTCGAGATCGCCGTCCAGCAGCAGCACGTAGCGCCCGGAAGAGGCCTCGAAGCCGGCCCGGAGCGCCGCGCCCTTGCCGCCGTTGCGCGGACAGACGACGGGCCGGAGCGTGACGTGGCGGAAGCCGACAAGGCGGAACTGCTCCAGAATCGCGTCGGTCCCGTCGCCGCTGCCGTCGTCCACCGGCACCAGTTCGGTCTGGATGCGATGGCGCTCGAACAGCTCGGCGACCTGCTGCAGGTTGCCCAGCGCCTCGTGCGCCAGCTTGTACAGCGGCATGACCACGGACAGCCGGTCCGAACCGACCGTCGCCCGCGTCAACGCCCATTTCTCGTCAAGTTTCGCCATCCAACCGGAGATTATACCATATAATCGGCCGACGGTGCCTGGCACCGACCTCCTGCAACGACCGGCAACACCTCAGAGGACTTTCACCAGCACGAAGACGGCCCGGTGGTCCGACACGCCGTCGTTCGCGGCGATATGCGGGACGCCGACGGCCGTCACGCCCCGGCAAAGGACGTAGTCGAGCGTGCTGTCGCCGTAACGGGCGGAGGAATGCGTTCCCCGGTCCGTCGCCGGGAGGGCTTCCAGCGGGTTCGCGAAGCCCGCGTCGTCCAGGAGGTCGAAGATGCGTTCGGCGGAGTAGTCGCGGCGCCAGCGGTCCGCGTTCAGGTCGCCGGCGACGATGACCGGCCGCGGGCGCTTGCCGCGCACGGCCCGCTCCAGTCCGACCAGCTGTTCGACGGCAATCGTCCGCAGTTCGCGGCAGGCGGCGGCGACCTCCGGCTTCCCGGCGCCGTAGTTGGACTTCAGGTGCACGGCATAGACGGCTGCGGTCACCGCCGGCGCGATGACGACGGCGGCAAAGGCGTAGCCGCGCGGCGGCTGTTTCCTGTCCTTCGCCCGCCACCGGCTCCAGTGGGCGTCCGCGACCGGCAACGTCGTCGCAATGACGTCCTGCTGCTGGTCAAAGCGGTCGCGTCGCCGATAGCCGGAGATGACGGCCATGCGCAGGCCGGGCCGGCCGATCCGGCGGACGAGGTCGGCGGCGACCCGCGGTCCGCGAATCTCGTTCAGGCACAGGATGACGTCGTTCGTTCCCTGCGGGTCCGTCGCCCGCAGACCGGCCGCGAGCATCTTCGCCGCCGCCGCGACGGTCGCCTCCTCGACCTCCGGCGACGCGCGGTGTTCGGCCCGTCCGGAGGGGAACCAGTTCCCGTTCCAGGTGCCGACAACGACGGCGGCAAGCAGAGTGACGGCGGAAAACGGCATGGCTGTCGCCTCGGTCAGTCGCCGCCGATCGCGCGTCCGCCCAGTCTGGCTACTTCAGGAAGCACTCGATGACCGGAATCTCGACGTTCGGCTTGAGCATCGGCAGGACAAAGCTGTCACGCGACCCGAGGTCGCCGCTCTGGGAATGGCCGGAGCGGCCGGACGACCGCACCTTGATCTCGGACCCGTCGTGCAGGAACTGCGCGTAGGCGATGCGATCCGCAAAGCCGAACGGAATCGACCCCATCGGATAGTTGCAGACGTGCACGTAGAGCCGGTTGCTCCCGGGGTTGTAGGTCAGGAGCGTCCCGTTCGGCGCCTTGAACGCCGCCGGCGCCGCCGTGCAGCCGTAGATCGAGCGCGCATTGCGCCGCATCCAGCGGCCGATCGCCGCCAGGCGGTCCGTCGCCCGGTCGTCGAAGTCGCCGCGGGCCGTCGGGCCGACGTTCAGGATCAGGTTGCCGCCGAAGCTCACCGAATTGACGAGCAGTTCGATCAGCTGGTGCGGACTCTTCCAGGTCTGCTCGTCGCGATGATACCCCCACGAGCCGGAGAAGGTCTGGCAGGTCTCCCAGTACGCCGGCTTGCCTTCCCAGAGCGGCCACTGCGAGACACGGCACTGCTCGGGCGTGACGAAGTCCCACCCGTCTTCCGTGTCCATGAGGTCGAGCCGCGAATCGACCAGGATCCGGGGCTGCAGCCGCCGCGTCAGCTTCAGGAGTTCGACGGACTCCCAGTCCTTCCAGTTCTTCCCGTACCTCGCCTTGACCGTGTAGTCGAACCAGATGATGTCGATCTTCCCGTAGTCCGTCAGGAGTTCCCGGACCTGCGCGTACATATAGTCGCGGTAGCGGTTCCAGTCCTTGCCGGCGTTGAGCTGCGCGTAGATCTCGTCGGTGAAGACGCCGTCCTTCGGGCGCAGCGGATGCGTCTGGTCGATCGTATAGTCCGGATGGTGCCAGTCCTTGATCGAGAAGTAGAAGCCGACCCGGACACCTTCGGCGCGGCAGGCGTCGACGTATTCGCGCACGAGGTCGCGGCCGAACGGCGTCTTGGTGATCTTGTAGTCGGTCGTCTTCGTGTCCCACAGGCAGAAGCCGTCGTGGTGCTTGGTCGTGAGCACGATGTACTTCATGCCGGCCGCCTTGGCCTGCCGGACCCATTCCCGCGCATCGAAGAGATCGGGATTGAAGTACGGGAAGTAGCGCTCGTCGTAGGCCGCCGCGTCAAGCCGCTCATTGCTCTTCACCCATTCGTGGCGGGCGGGCAGCGCGTAAAGCCCGAAGTGGATGAACATGCCGAACCGGGCGTCCGTCCACCACTTCAGCCGCTCCGCCTTCGCTTCCGCGCTCTCGCCGAAGATGTTCCGGGGCGGCGTCGGCCGATCGGCGACGGCATTGAACGCCAGGGCGTCCGCGGCCACGGCGGCGAGGACCGCCGCGAGACCGGCAACGCTCGCTTTCCCAAGGTTCTTGCTCATTGCTTTTCCTTTCCGTCTTGACAACACCAGCAGGCCGCGCGCCCGGCGGGCGGCCGCCGGGGAGCGGCGCGATCCCGTGTCCGCTCGCACTCGCGCAGCCAGCGCGCGACGTGCGCAAACGTCTGCTCCCGGTCCTGCGCCGTTCTGAGGCCGCATTCCCAGACGACGATGACGTTCCAGCCCTGCTCGGCCCAAAGCCGCTCGTGCTCCTGGTCGCGGCGCACGTTCCGCCGGAACTTTTCGTTCCAGAACGCCCGGTTCGTCTTCGGCACCGTCGCCTGGCCGCACGCCTCCCGCTGCACGAGCCGGCGCCCGTCCCACGCCCAGCCGTGATGGTGCCAGAAGCATCCTCGGACCTCAATCAGGGTCTTCAGCCGCGGCAGGACGACGTCCGGGCATCCGACAATCTTCTTGTCGCAGACGCGGAACCGGCAGCCCTGCGCGAAAAGCCACTTGCGCATGACGATTTCCGGCAGCGTGTCCCGCGAATGGATCGCGGACATGATCTCCGATCGCTGCTCCGGCGTGACCCTGTCCATTCGCCGGGCCGCTACCGGGCGCCCTTCGCCCTGAGCATCCGCCTGAGAATCGCGAAGAGCGACTTGCGTTCCCCGCCGGACAGCGCCGCGAACCGCGCCTCCCATTCGGTCTCGAAGGCGCTTTTCTCCTCCGCGCCCTGCGCCAGGAAATGCGCCTTCAGCACCTTTTTCGTCTCGTCCAGGTACATTCGCACTTCCGGATTGAGCTCGTCCATGACCAGCGCATTCTCCGCGGCGAGCGCCGGGAACCGCGGCGAGATCAGGTAGGCCGTGAAGGGAACGCCCGTGCCCGAACGCACGCCGGCCGGCTGCTCGTGCAGCTGAAAGCCGTCCGGCCCGGCGAAGACCAGCCGCCCGGCGCCCACGAACTTGCGCTTCCATTCGATGACTTCAAGCTTCGCCTCCGCGCCGTTTTCCAGCGTCAGCCGATAGTCCGTCGTCTGCTTCTGGACGATGACCGGCGTCACCGGGATGCCGTTGAAGTAGATCCGCACGTCGGGATAGCTCTTCAGGTAGAGCGCGAACTTCGCGGCCAGGTTCTGCACCGTCTCGCCGGTCTCCAGCAGCGAATCGACGACGGCCCGGACATTGGTGATGCAGACTTCCGTTCCCGTCGCCGGCCCGGGCGCAAGCTCGTCCAGGTCGAAGACGCCCGGCCGGTCCGCCGAGCCCGACAGGACGCAGCTGCGCAACTCCGCGCCCGAGCGCGTGGTCGTCCGCCACTCGACGTTCAGCCCGAGCGCAAAGGCGCGGAAGCGCCCGCAGCCGTGCCGTCCGTGCAGGCGGCGGCCTTCGTTCGCGCCGCGCCTCCCCGCGCGCTTCCAGCTGCCGCCGATATTGCCGAACGTCCGGTCGGCGTCCTGCATGTCGATTCCCGTGCCGTCGTCGGCGATGCGAATGGCCTCAACCGCGCCGAGGGCGTTCGTGACGAGATCGATCCTGACCTCCCTGGCGTCGGCGTCAAGCGCGTTCCAGACCAGCTCCTCGACGGCCGCCAGCGGCGCCCCCTTGCAGAGGGACTCGATATGGTCGGCCTGCACCTGAACGTAGATCTGTTTCATAAATCGCGGGGCCTAGACCTCCATCGGGACGGTCTCGCCGTCCTTGGTCACCTTTTCGATGCGCTGACGGATGGACTCGAGGTCTTGCTGACATTCGGCCACGAGCTTCCGCCCGTCTTCAAACGCCGCGATCATCTCGTCGAGATTCATCTCGCCGGACTCCATCTTCCCGACCAGGCCTTCAAGCCGCTTGAGCTTGTCCTCGAACTTCATGACAGGACATTATATCAAAATTCACCCTTGCAGCAACCCGCCTCCCCGGACGCTCCGGCCGGGGAGCGCCGAACCTATCGGGTCAGCGCGCGAAGATGCACGACCTTGACGTCCGACGCGGCCCGGTTCAAGCCGATTGTCCGCGGGCGCCCCGGCAGCAGCGTCAGGCAGTTGTCGTCGAATTCACCGCCCGTCCCGCCGCGAACGTCCGCCCAGACGAAGAACGCCGGCTTGTCGGTCGACAGCGTCACCGTCCGCCGCGCGCCCGCGCCTTCAACCCGCGCCTCGACGTGCGCCGTCGCCAGCGGCGCGTTCTTGTAGAAATCGAAGTGCCAGTCGTTCTGATACGTCCCCTGCGGCGTCGTGAGCGTGAGGACGAGAAAAGTCGAATCGGCGGTCTCGGGCCGGGCGAAGGCCGCAATCGCCGTCGAGGAGTCCGGCGGCAGGACGACGGGCTTCGATTCCGCAGCGAGCAGCCGCCCGTCGTAGGTCCAATATTCGATCCGCGCCTCGCCCCTCACCGTCTCGGCCGTGTCGTTGAGGGCGAAGACCCCGCCCCGCGTCACGTCGGCCTGCGCCGCACGGATCTCGGGCTGGGCGACGACCGCCACCGGCGCGAAAAAGCGTTTCGCGAGATACTGGAGCGGCTTCCACTTGCCGCCGTATTCGATCGAACTCCAGCTCGCGACCGGCCAATTGTCGTTCAACTGCCAGAAAAGCGCGCCCATGCAGCGCGGACGCTGCGCACGCCAGCCGTCGACCGCCATCTTGATCGCCATGCCCTGCTGGAATTGCGAAAGCAGGAGCTCCGATTCGACGTCCTTCGCCGGACGGAAATAACGGAGCATCGTCTCCCGTATCCGGCGGTTGCCGCCCGGATTCTTCTGGTGCCACTCGAACTCCGGCGCCCGCGCGAGGATCTGCGCGCGCGTCGCAAACGTCTCGGCGACCTCCATGGACGGGAAGCTCTGGTAGCCGAACTCGCTGCAGAAGCGGGGACGATAGGCGTAGTAGGCGTCGAACGGCGCGTTGTCGTGCCACACCCGCCAGTTGTGCATGTCGCCCTGCGAATCGTTCTTCCAGTTGTCCGCGAAGTTCCCCGGCCCCGCGCACGGCGAACTCGGCCAGAACATGCGCGCGGGATCGTACCTGGCGACCATCTCGCCCTGCACGGCATGGCGCTTCATCAGCGCCGCCTGGTAATATTCGGGGTCGGCCTTCGTCTCGCCGAACCACTTGAGCGCGCCGACGCATTCGTTGTCGCCGCACCAGAGCGCAATGCACGCATGGTCGCGCAGACGGCGGAGCTGATGCCCGAGCTCGTTGCGCACCTCGGCGAGGAATCCTTCCGTCGCCGGATAGACCGCGCACGAGAACATCTGGTCGTGCCAGACCAGGAGCCCGAGCTCGTCGCAGATGTCGTAGAACGCGTCGTGCTCGAACTGTCCGCCGCCCCAGAGGCGGATCATGTTCATGTTCGCGGCCGCCGCGCCGCCGAGCAGGTTGCGGTATCTCGCCTCCGTCTGCCGCGACTCAAACGCATCGCACGGAATCCAGTTCGCGCCCTTCATGAAGAGCTCGCGGTTGTTGACGCGAATCGCCATGCGCGCGCCGGGCCGGCCCGTCTCGTCCGTGTCCGGCGTATTGAGAACCTCGACCTTGCGCAGGCCGATGCGCTTTTTCAGCCGCTGTCCCGCGACCACCACTTCGCAGGTGTAGAACCGCTGCTCGCCCGCGCCGTTCGGCCACCAGAGCGGCGGATGGTCGATGGCGACGCGGTTCGTGACCGTCGCGGCGCGGCCGTCGCCGTCCGTCACGTCCGCATAGACCGTCAGGTCGCAGTGCGAAAGGTCGGCATTGAAGCGCTGGTCGCAATAGACGTACTCGATCTTGACGCCGTCGTGCGCGACGAGCTTCACGGGTCCGCAGAAGCCCGTCGTCATCTGCGCCAGGCCCCAGTCCCAGCCCGCATGACACGACGGCTTGCGAATCAGCGCCTGGTTCCTCGCCCATGGCACGTTCGACATCGGAAACGCCCTGCCGATCTCGGCGCGACGGCGGTCCGCCTCGCGCCAGGCGCTCTTGAAGACGGCCCTGATCTCGTTGCGCCCCGCCTTGAGCGCGCCTTTCGCATCAAACGTCCACCGCGCGAACCGGTCCGACGTCGTGCCGACCCTGACGCCGTTCAGGTACACGGCCGCAAACGTATCGACGTCCTCCAGCTCAAGGACGACGCGCCGCCGCGCGACAAACGCCGCCGGAACGTCGAACGTCCGCGAAAACACCCAGTCCTCCTGCGCGACCCACTGCACCCGCGTCTCGTTGTGGCCCCAGAACGGATCGGGGATCAGCTGCGCGGCGTACAGCGCCGAATGCACGTCGCCGGGAACCTCCGCCGAGCACCGCAGGGCCGCGTTCGTCGCGGACTCAAGCCGCCAGGCGCCGGCCAGCGAAAGCTCGTCGGCGGAAAAGGCGGTGAATGCGCCGAGGAGGGCGACTGCGCGCACAACCCGTTTCAGTGCGACTGGCATCATTGGCTTCATCGATTTCATCCAGGATTGAGGTGGTGTCAAACGAAAGGAACGTAGGCGTCGGGCGCCGACAGACGCCCGGCGGGCGATTCACACGTCGATCCTGACGATCCTGCGGATCATCAGCCAGCCGACGAAGATCAGGACGCACATGGCCAAGACGGAGAGCAGCCCCATGGCGGAGGTCAGGTACGGGATCATCATGCCCGGCCTGACGAGCGTCATGATCAGCCCCAGGAACAGCGGCATGACGGACACGATGACGCCCTGCATCCGGCCCTGCGCCGTCAGCGTCTTCACCTTGCGCTCGATCCGCATGCGCCCGCGGATCGTTTCCGAGATCCGGTCGAAGATCTCGGTCACGTTGCCGCCCGTCTTGCGGGAAATGAGAATGGCCGTCGTCACCAGCGTCAGGTCGTCGGACCCGACGCGCCGGTTCATCGACTCCAGCGCGTCTTCGAGGCTCATGCCGATCTTGAGCTGCTGCTGGAGGATGGCGAACTCGTCGCTCATCGGCTGTTCGCCCTGCTCGACGACGGAGTCGAACGCCTGCGAGATCGAGAAGCCGGCCCGGAGCGCGTTCGACATCGTCGCCAGCGCCTCGGGCAGCTGGAGGTTGAACCGCTCGCGCCGCCGGTTGTCGAGGAAGACCGCCAGCGGGATCTGTCCGTTCTGCCAGCCCGCCTTGATCCGGACACCGGAGACGAAGTACCAGGCGAGCCCGCCGCCCGCCGCCGCAAACAGGAGGACGCACGCCCAGAACATCATGACCGGCCCTCTTCCGCGAACATTCCCATGTCGATTTCGAGGCCCCGCCGCTTGACCTGGTCGATCCACGTCGGAACCGCCCCCGTCGGACGCAGCGAACCGACGATCTTGCCGTCCGCCCCGATGCCGGTCTGCTGAAACGCGAAGATGTCCTGCATGACGATCTGGTTGCCCTCCATCCCGGTCACCTCGGTGATGGCGGTCACCTTGCGCGTGCCGTCGCTCATGCGCGACTCGTGGACGATGACGTCAACCGCGCTCTGGATCTGCTCGCGAATCGCGCGGGACGGCAGGTCCATGCCGCTCATCAGCACCATCGTCTCCAGCCGGGACACGACGTCGCGCGGCGAATTGGCGTGGACGGTGGTCAGCGACCCGTCGTGACCGGTGTTCATCGCCTGCAGCATGTCCAGCGCCTCGCCGCCGCGGCATTCGCCGACGATGATGCGGTCGGGGCGCATGCGCAGGCAGTTCTTCACGAGGTCGCGAATCGTCACCGCGCCCTTCCCCTCGATGTTCGGCGGGCGCGCCTCCAGGCGGACGACGTGCGGCTGCTGCAGGCGCAGTTCCGCCGCGTCCTCGACCGTCACGATCCGCTCGGTGCCGGGGATGTAGCCGGAAAGGAGATTCAGGAGCGTCGTCTTGCCGGACCCCGTGCCGCCGGCGACGATGACGTTCTTGCGCAGCGTCACGCACAGCTTCATGAAGGCTGCGGCGTTGGCCGTCCAGGTGCCGAAGCGGATGAAGTCGTCGGGCGTCAGGGCCTTCTTGGCGAACTTGCGGATGGTGATCGTCGGGCCGGACAGGGCCAGCGGCGCGATGATCGCGTTCACGCGGCTGCCGTCGGCAAGGCGCGCGTCCACGTACGGCTGCGACTCGTCGATGCGCCGGCCGAGCGGCGCGACGATGCGCTCGATGACGGCGAGGACGCTGGCGTCGTCGGAGAACTGGCAGTCCGAAAGCTCCAGCTTGCCGCGACGCTCGACGTAGACCTGCGCGGGGCCGTTGACCATGATCTCCGTGACGGTGTCGTCGGCCAGGAGCTCCTCCAGCGGTCCCAGGCGCATCGCCTCGTTGAAGACGTCCTCCTCCAGCCGCCCGGGGTCGATGCCCGCCGGCAGGCGGCCGTTCGCGATGACTTCGTCGATGATGCCGTGGATCTTGTCGCGCGCACTCTCCTCCAGCCCCGACCGGTCGACGCCCTGCACGGTCAGCTTCTTCATGTCCATGCGCTTCAGCAGCTCGTGCTGAATCTGCGTCTGGACGTTGCGCCGGAGCTCGCGAAACGGGTCGGAAGGCGTTGGCTCCGGGCCGGCGGGCGCCGCTTCGGCGACGGCGACGGCGGAGGCGGACGGGGCGGCGTCGTCGCCGCCGTCGTCCTCCTCCGCTTCCGAGACGCGCAGCATGCCGCTGCCGAGCTGGACGACCATGCCGCTGTCGAGGACGACCGCCCCCTCCACCGGCTCGCCGTTCACCAGCGTCCCGTTGGCGCTGTGGAGGTCTTCCAGGATCGCCTTGCCGTCGCGCACCGTGAGGATGGCGTGGCGCTCGCTGACGTCCGGCAGGGGGAAGCGGATGCGGCACGACTCGCCGCGGCCGATCAGGTACGTGCCCGCCGCCAGCGCGCGGGTTTCCCGGTTTCCGTCGATGAGCGTCGTCAGGATCATGTCAGCGGTTCGAATACCTCAGCCTCTGGCGCTTTTCGTTGAGCTCCTCGATCTCGCCGCAGATCTTCTCGAAATCGACCTTCGGCAGCTCCCGTTCGAAATGCGTGTCGTTCCGGTTGCGCAGCGACAGGACGAGCCGGCCCTTGATCTGTTCGGCGAACGCCAGCATCTCCGCCTCGCGCGGCGTCACCTCCAGCGTCACCAGCGAGTAGCCGCCCGGCGTCCCGGATTCGCGCGCCTGCGTCTTCGCCGTCCGCGTCCCCGTCGCCAGGACCAGCACGTTCTGCAGGATCGTGCAGGTGACGAGCGACTTGGCGCGGGCGGCCGTCCCCTTCGCGGGATCGGACATGTCAAACGTGCAGATGACGTCCACATGGTCGTTCGGCTTCACCATCCCCGAGACGCTGGCCGCGCCCGAGCAGTTGACGGAGACCGCGCGCATCTGCGGCTTGATGTCCGCCGACAGTCCCGTCGCGGCGGGGTTCCCGCCCTCGACGTCCGACCAGAAGAGGACGTCCCGCGCCTTGCGCCCGAAGACGAGCTTCCGCCCGACGGCCATCCGCCAGTCCTCTTCGGGGATGGCCTGCCCGCGCAGGCCCATCGCCGGCATCTTCACCGACCCGAGGTCGCCCTGCGTCAGCACGGTCCCCGCCGGCAGGTCGCGCTTCACCACCACCACGTCGATCCGCCCGTAGCGGCGGTTGAAGGACTCCCTCAGCGCGGCGACCTCGGCGTCCTTGGCGTCGAGATAGAAGCGGGTGAGGAGCGCCGCGAACACGCCGGCGGCGAGCGAGGCGATAAGGACGATTTTCCGTTTCATGCGCTGCCGTTCTCCGTGGGGAGCCTTAGAACAGTCCGTGAACCTTGCCGGTTTCGACATCGACGTCGATGCGGCGGTAGGCCGGCGAGGCGGACGTGCCCGGCATCAGCTTGATCTCGCCGGCGACCGGCACGAGCAGTCCCGCGCCCCGGTAGACCAGGATGTCCCTGACCGGCAGGCGCCAGCCCTGCGGGCGGCCGAGGAGATTCGGGTCGTGCGAGAGCGAATACTGCGTCTTCGCGATGCAGACCGGCAGCTTCGCCGTCTCGGGATCCGCCTGGAACGCCGTCAGCTTCTCCCGCGCAAGCGGCTCGAAGTCGACGCCGTCGCCGCCGTAGACCTCCCGCACCTGCCGCTCGATGCGCTGCTCCAGCGGCTCGTCGAGGTCGCAGAGGAACGCGAAGTCGTTCGGCTCGTCGCAGGCCCTGATGACCGCCTGCGCGAGTTCAAGCGCACCCTCGCCGCCCTTGAGCCAGTGGTCGGAGACCGCGAACGTCGCGCCGGCCCGCTCGGCCACCCTGCGGACAAGGTCGCGTTCGGCCTGCGTGTCGGTGTAGAACGCGTTCAGGCAGACGACCGGCTGGACGCCGGCGCGGCGGATGATGTCGATGTGCGCGAGCAGGTTGTCGCACCCCTTTTCCAGCAGTTCAAGGTTCTCCGTCGTGTAGACCGGGTCGAGCGGAAGCCCCGCCTTCACCTTCGGCGCGCCGCCGTGGGCCTTGAGCGCGCGGACCGTCGCGACGAGCACCACCGCGTCGGGCTTGAGGCCCGAGCAGCGGCACTTGATGTTCCAGAACTTCTCGAAGCCCATGTCGGACGCGAAGCCGGACTCCGTGATGACGTAGTCGCCGAGCGCACACGCCAGGCGGTCCGCGACGACCGAGTTCTGCCCGATCGCGATGTTCGCGAACGGCCCGCAGTGGACGAACACCGGCTGGCCCTCGATGGTCTGCATCAGCGTCGGCCTGATCGCGTTCACGAGCAGCGCACACATCGCGCCGTCCACCTCAAGGTCGTGCGTCGTCACCGGCGCGCCCGACTTCGAGTAGGCGACGACGATCTTCGCCAGGCGCTCGCGGAGGTCCCTCAGGTCCGAGCACATCGCCATGATCGCCATCACCTCGGACGCGACCGTGATGTAGAAGCCGGAATCGCAGGCGTAGCCGTCCAGCCGGCCGCCCCGCCCGATCGCGATGTTGCGCAGGCCCTGTGCGCAGAAGTCCATCGCCCAGCGGAACTGGATGCGGTTCTCGTCGACGTCGAGCCGCCGCAGGCCGCGCTCCGCGAGCCACGCGTCGTCGTGGTTGCGCTCGTGCTGCATGCGCGAGTTGAGCGCGACCATCGCCAGGTTGTTCGCGTTGGTGATCGCGTCGATGTCGCCGGTCAGGCCGAGCGACAGCGACGTGAGCGGAACCACCTGGGCGAGGCCGCCGCCGGCGGCGGAGCCCTTGATGTTGAAGGTCGGGCCGCCGGACGGCTGGCGGACGCAGCCGATCACCCGCTTGCCGAGCCGGCCAAGGCCCTCCACGAGACCGATCGTCGTCGTGGTCTTGCCCTCGCCGAGCGCCGTCGGGGTGATGGCGGTGACGTCGACGTACTTGCCCCTGCGCCCCGCGCCGACGCGCCTGAGGACCTTCGTCACGTCCACCTTCGCGAGGTACTTGCCGTAGGCGTCCCACTCGTCGTCCCGGACGCCCAGCTCCCCCAGCAGTTCCGCTGCGGGCCTAAGCCCGGCCTCCGCCGCCTCGGCGATCTGCCAGTCCTTCATTTTCGTCGGATCCAGTTGCATGCTCGGCCTTTCTCCTTGTTTTCCGCGGCCACGGCCCGCAGGCGCTCACGGCGCCATCGTGCCGTCGATTCCGGACACGCTGCCGCTGAAGTAGAACTCCTGACCGGTCGAGCCGATGACGCTGCGCCAGAGGTCCCCGGTCAGGGACAGCTTCTGCCGTTCGATCGTCGCCAGCCGGATCGGCACGAGGGTATGGCTTTCGCCGATGCTGCCGACGACGCAGTTGGTCCGCCCCGCCATCGCCGCGTGCACCGCGTTGCGCGCCAGCAGATAGCAGCGGATCGCATCCGTGCCGTGCGCCGGCACCGAGCGGATCGTATAGCTCGGGTCGAAGTACTTGACCGAGGTGGGCACGCCCTTCGCCCGGAAATGCGCGGAGATGCGCTCCTTGAGATAGACGCCGATGTCCTTCTTGAGCACGTTGCCGCTGGCGTCCTTCTCGCTGCTGCCGGCGATCAGGTCCTGCCCGGCCCCCTCCGCGACGACGACGACGGCGTGTCCCTTGCCGACGGCAAAGCGCTTCTCCAGCGCCGCCAGCAGCCCGCCCTGCCCCTCCAGCGTGAACGACATCTCGGGCACGAGGCAGAAGTTGACGACGGGGTTCGCCACCGCCGCGTAGGCCGCGATGAACCCCGAGTCGCGGCCCATCAGCTTGACGAGGCCGATGCCGTTCGGCGTGCCCTTCGCCTCGACGTGCGCCAGGCCGATGATGTCGGAGGCGACGCCGACGGCGGTCTCGAACCCGAAGGACCGCCCAACGAACTGGAGGTCGTTGTCGATCGTCTTCGGGATGCCGACGACGGAAATCTTGAGCCCCCGGCGCGAGCAGGCGTCGGCGACGTCGCCGGCGCAGCGGAGCGAACCGTCGCCGCCGACGCAGAAGAGGACGTTGATGTTCATCCTGACGAGCGTATCGACGATCTCCTCCGTCGGCTGCTGTCCGCGTGACGAGCCGAGAATCGTCCCGCCCTGGGCGTGGATCGTATCGACCACGTCGGGATTCAGCAGCAGCGGCTGGTAGCCGTGGCGGGGGACCAGCCCCGCGTAGCCGTAGCGGATGCCGTAGATGGTCTTGACCCCGTACCCGAAGCAGAGCGTCTCGACCAGCCCCTTGATGACGTTGTTCAGGCCGGGGCAAAGCCCGCCGGCGGTCACGATCCCGACGCGCGTCCAGGCCGGGTCGTGGAAGATCCGCGGCAGGGGACCCGCCCGCTCGAACGTCGGCAGGTGACCAAGCTGCTTCTCGCGCAGGCGCACGAACGCCTCGTTCTCGTTGGTCAGGATGCGCTCGCCCTCGTCGATGAAGTCCTGGTTGCGCACGGGCGAGTCGATCTTGCACGGGCCAAGCGTCTCCACCTGGCAGGAATACCGCTCCGGATCCGCGGCGATTTTCTCGAGGGTCGTGTCCAGCAACATGGCGAAAGCTCCTTTCAGACTAGGTTCCTGAGGTACTGTCCGTAGCTCGACTTCCCGTACGCGTCCGCCAGCCGGCGGAGCTGCGCGTCGTCGATCCATCCCCGGTCCCAGGCGATTTCCTCGATGCAGCTCATCTGCAGCCCCTGCCGGTCGATGATGGCGCGCACGAAGTTCGTCGCGTCCGCCAGGGACTGGTGCGTGCCGGTGTCCAGCCAGGCGAAGCCGCGGGACATCAGGCGCACTTCGAGCTCGCCGCGCCGGAGATAGGCCAGGTTGACGTCGGTGATCTCGTATTCGCCGCGCGCGGACGGCTTCAGCTCCGATGCGATCCGCACCACGGAATTGGGATAGAAGTAGAGCCCGACGACGGCGTAGTTCGACTTCGGGTGCGCCGGCTTCTCCTCCAGGGAGACGGCCCGGCCGTCCCGGTCGAACGCGACGACGCCGTAGCGTTCGGGATCGGCGACCCGGTAGCCGAAGACGGTCGGCGCCTTCGACGCGGAGACCTCGCGGAGCAGCTTCGGCAGCTCGGCCCCGTAGAAGATGTTGTCGCCCAGCACCAGGCAGACGTCGTCGTCGCCGATGAACTCCCTGCCGAGCACGAACGCCTGCGCCAGGCCGTTCGGCACCTCCTGCACCTGGTAGGAGAACTTCATTCCGAGCGCCGACCCGTCCCCCAGCAGCCGCTCGAACATCGGCAGGTCCACCGGCGTCGAGATGACCAGCACCTCGCGGATGCCGGCCAGCATCAGCGTCGACAGCGGATAGAAGATCATCGGCTTGTCGTACACCGGCAGCAGCTGCTTCGACACGACGCGCGTCAGCGGATGGAGGCGCGTCCCCGCGCCTCCGGCCAGGATGATGCCCTTTCTCATTGTCCGACCTCCAGTCGTTCGGCCAGGCGCTCCGGCAGCCCGGCCGCGCGGATCTTCGCCTGCGCCGCGGCGATGTCGTATTCCAGGCGGCGGAAATGCACCGTCCGCTCCTGCGGATTGTAGAGGACGTAGGCCGCGCGGGGGTCCCCGTCACGCGGCTGGCCGACGGAACCGACGTTGATGAAGTACTTGCGCCCGATCGGCAGCTTGAAGTCCTGGGCGTCGATGCGGTAGACGGCGCCCATCTGCTTCTCGTAGATCATCGGGCAGTGCGTGTGCCCGTGGAAGCAGAGCGGCGTCATCTGGTGGGAGAAATGCGCCTCCGCCTGAAGATGGTCGAAGACGTAGCCGAAGCCCTCCGGATTGTCCATCGTCGCGTGGACGAGCGTCACGCCCGTCTTCGTCTGCACGAACGGCAGGTTGCGCAGGAAAAGCATCTCCTCGACCGTCAGCTGCTTGCGCGTCCACTCGATGACCGCCGCCGCGTTCGGATTGAAGTCCGCCAGGTTCTGGCGCGACGAGACGTAATGGTCGTGGTTGCCCATGACGATCGGGCAGCCGAGGGCGCGGACGATCTGCAGGCACTCGTGCGGACAGGCGTTGTAGCCGACGATGTCGCCCGTGCACATGTAGTCGGTCACGCCCTGCGCGCGGCAGTCGGCCAGGACGGCGTCGAGCGCGTCGATGTTGGCGTGGATGTCCCCGAGAATGGCAAGCAGCCTGTCCATCTCACCTCAGCAGCGCACCGGCGAGCTGCAGGTCCTCGACGGTGGTGATCTTGATGTTGGGCTTCAGGCTGGCGACGATCCGGACGGGGACGCCGTTCAGCTCCACCGCCATGCAGTCGTCCGTCACCTCCCGGTTGCCGAGCGCCTTGTAGGCGGCGCGCAGCTCCTTCATCTGGAAGGCCTGCGGCGTCTGCACCGCCCACAGCTTCTCCCGGTCGACGGAACGCGTGACCGTCGAACCCTTCTCGCAGAGCTTGACCGAATCGGTCACGGGCCGGCCGACCGTCGCCGCCGGGAACCGCTTGACCAGCTTCACGACCTCGGAGATGAGCTCGGGCGTCACCAGCGGACGCGCGCCGTCGTGGACGACCACGTACCGCGTGTCGATGTCGCAGGCGGCCAGCCCCGCCGCGACGGACTCCTGGCGCTTCCCGCCGCCGGCCACGATCTTGAAGACCTTCGAGATGCCGAACATCTTGACCACCGCCTTGGACGCGACCAGCTGCTCCTTCCGGACGACCAGCACGATGCGGTTGACGTCCGGACACTTCTCGAACGCCATCAGGCTCCAGGCCACCACCGGCTTGTTGACCAGGGAGAGGAACGCCTTGTCGACGCCCCCGCCCATACGCTCGGACTTCCCCGCCGCCAGAATAATCGCAGTCGTCATGCCAGCCCCTTTCCACAGCACTTCTTGTATTTCCTGCCGCTACCGCACGGACACGGATCGTTGCGCCCGACCGCAGCCGCCTGCGGCTGCCGGGCCGGACCGCCGAGGGCCAGCCCGCCCGCCGAGACCGGGCGCACCCCCGCCGCCGCGCGGTTCTGATTCATCATCGAAGCGAACACGTCGCCAATCGTCTTCGGGGCGGACGGCTCGCTCCGCCCGTCCTCCCCGCGCGCCCCGCCGGGCGCACCCGGCCCGTCGCCCGCCGCCGCGTCGAACGCGCCCGCGTTCGTCTGCAGCGGCGGCTGCGCGAACATCGCCTGCAGGCGGGAGGCGGTCGCGCAGCGGAACTCGGCCGAGACGACCTTCGCCTTGATCGTGCCCATCAGCGTCTCGAACATCTCGAACGCCTCTTTCTTGTACTCGATGAGCGGATCGCGCTGGCCGTACGCCCGCAGGTTGACGCCGGTGCGCAGGTCGTCCATCGCCCGCAGGTAATCCTGCCACTCGCGGTCGACGACCTGCAGGAAGACGCCGCGCTCCATGTAGGGCAGCGTCGCCTGGTCCTCGCCGGCGCACTTCGTCTCGTAAGCCTCGATCACGCGCTTCATCACCAGCTCGCCGGCCGCCTCGGGCGTGCCCATCAGCGGACGGATCTCCTCTTCCGTCACCGTGACCGGGAAGGTGACGCCGAGCCAGTTCATGAAGTCGCCGAGGTTGCCGTCCTTCGCGTCGAACAGGTAGCGCTCGGCCTGGGTCATCACCAGGTCGTTCATGACGTCGAGCACGAGGTCGTGCACCGTCTGCCGGTCGCCGTTCAGCACCCGGCCGCGCAGCTCGTAGACGATCGAGCGCTGCTTGTTCATCACGTCGTCGTACTCGAGCGTGCGCTTGCGCACGGCGAAGTGCTGCTGCTCGACGCGGCGCTGCGCCGTCTCGACCGAGCGGTTGAGCCACCGGTGCTCCATCACCTCGCCCTCCTTGAGGCCGAGCCGCTGCATGATGCCCGAGATCTTCTGCGAGCCGAAGAGCCGCATCAGCTTGTCCTCGAGCGAAATGAAGAACTGCGAGGACCCGGGATCGCCCTGGCGCGAGCAGCGGCCGCGCAGCTGGCGGTCGATGCGCCGCGACTCGTGGCGCTCCGACCCGATGACGTGCAGGCCGCCGAGCTCGGTGACGCCGGGCCCGAGCTTGATGTCCGTGCCGCGGCCCGCCATGTTCGTCGCGATCGTCACGGCCCCCGGCTGGCCCGCGAGCGAGACGATCTCGGCCTCGCGCGCGTGGTTCTTCGCGTTCAGGACCTCGTGCGGGATGTGCGCGATCCTGAGCATGCGCGACAGCACCTCCGACGTCGCGACCTCGACGGTGCCGAGCAGGATCGGCTGCCCCTTCTCGTGGCGCTTCGCGACGTCGGCGACGATGGCCTTGAACTTCTCGCGCTCGGTGCGGTAGATCTGGTCGTTGCCGTCGATGCGGTTCACCGGACGGTTGGTCGGAACCGACACCACGTCGAGCTTGTAGATGTCGCGGAACTCGCGCGCCTCGGTCTCCGCCGTGCCGGTCATGCCGGCCAGCTTCTCGTAGAGGCGGAAGTAGTTCTGGATCGTGATCGTCGCCAGCGTCTGCGACTCCTTCTCGATCTCGACGCCCTCCTTCGCCTCGACGGCCTGGTGCAGGCCGTCCGACCAGCGCCGCCCCGGCAGGACGCGCCCGGTGAACTCGTCAACGATGTAGACGTGGTTGTCCTGGACGACGTACTCCACGTCCCGCTCGTACAGGCAGTAGGCCCGCAGGAGCTGGTCCACGACGTGCACGCGGTCGGACTTCTCGACGAAGGCGGACTGCGCCTCGCGGCGCCGCTCGATGCGCTCGGCGTCCGTCAGCGCCCGGTCGCCGTCGATGGCGGACATCTGCGCCGCCAGGTCGGGCAGGACGAACAGCTGCGGATCCTGCGGACAGATCTTCTCGCAGCCCTTGTCGGTGAGCGAGACTTCACGCGTGCGCTCGTCGATGGTGAAGTAAAGCTCCTCCCTCAGCTCGCGCGCGTGTTCCTTGTACATCTCGGAGAGGAACTGCATCTCGACGTCCTCGTGATGCTTGCGCAGCGCCGCGTCCTCCAGCATGTGCCGGAACTGCTTGTGCCGCGGCATCGAGTGGTAGACCTGGTAGATGCGGTCCTTGAACTTCGCGACGTCGCCCGCCTCGATCGCCTTCTTCGCCTCCTGCACGAACTCGTTGCACTGCGCCGTCTGCACCCGCACGATCGAGCTGACGAGCGGATTGAGCTGGACGTAGACGTGGCTCGTCGAGATCCGCGCCGGCCCGGAGATGATGAGCGGCGTGCGCGCCTCATCGATCAGGATCGAATCGACCTCGTCGACGATCGCGAAGTGATGCCCGTTCTGCACGACCTGCTCGGGCAGCTGCGCCATGCCGTTGTCGCGCAGGTAGTCGAAGCCGAACTCGCTGTTCGTGCCGTAGGTGATGTCGCACTGGTACTGGGCGCGGCGCTCGTCGGAATCCATCGAGTTCTGGATGCAGCCGACGGTGAGGCCCAGATACCGGTAGAGATGGCCCATCCAGGTCGCATCGCGCCGCGCCAGGTAGTCGTTCACCGTGACGAGCTGCACGTTCCTGCCGGTCAGCGCGTTCAGGTAGAGCGGCATCGTCGCGACCAGGGTCTTGCCCTCGCCCGTCTGCATTTCGGCGATCTTCCCCTGATGGAGGACGATGCCGCCGATCAGCTGCACGTCAAAGGGCACCATGTTCCACGTCAGCGAATGCCCGCACACCTCCTCCGTGGTCCCGACGAGATGTCGGCAGGCGTTCTTCAGGAGCGCGTAGGCCTCCGGCAGGATCGCGTCCAGCGCCTGCCGCTCGGCGGCCTTGCGGTCTTCCTTCGTCGGATTCTTCGGCAGGGCCCTGGCGATCGCCTCGGCGACCCGCTCCTTCAGTGCCTGCGTCCGCCGCGGAAAGTCCTCGTCCGTCAGGTGTTCCTGCTGCAGCTTCTCCTCCAGTTCGTCGATCTGACGGACAATCGGCCACAGCTTCTTCAGCTCGCGCTCGTTCCTCGTTCCGAAAATGGCTTTCAACAGGTTCATATCACGCGTATTATATCAAAAAACCGCCAATGGCACGAAGGGGGAACGACGCCCGTTGCCCTGCCGTCGCCCTGCCCCGCCAAGTACCCGCAGCGCCCCCGCTGCGTGGCGCGGTAACAGTCGCCGGGTACTAAAGGCGTACCCGCCCGTTGCCCTGCCCAGCATAGTACCCGCAGCGCCCTCGCGCACACGCTTGCGCGCCCTTCGGGTTCGGCTTCGCCGAATGTCCCCTCCGAGCTTCGCTCTTCGGTGCATGCGTGGCGCGGTAACAGCCACGGGTACCCGCCCTACCCAGCCCAGTACCCGCAGCGCCCCCGCGCACACGCTTGCGCGCCCTTCGGGTTCGGCTTCGC
>JBJEWA010000125.1:0-23727 GCA_051884805.1 Kiritimatiellia bacterium
ATGCACCGAAGAGCGAAGCTCGGAGGGGACATTCGGCGAAGCCGAACCCGAAGGGTGCGCAAGCATGTGCGCGAGGGCGCTGCGGGTACTCTGCTGGCCAGCGCAGAGTAAAATGAGGGGACAGACCCTCGGCGATGCGGCGGCGAATTCCGGCAAAAGTCTCGTTATTTGGCCGCAATTTGGCTGGGTCCGCGTTCTTAACTCCACTTGTTGATAAGTATTCGATAAATGTCAACATAATTTTTTAACTTTTCGCTTCATCGAACTAAATATCGCCAAATTTTCAATATTTTATCTCATTCATCCTATTTATACTAACGGTTTTGACGCATAATCTAATATTAGTTTTTGTTCATAATCCCGTTGATAATTTGATATAATACGATTCGTAAGCTTCACATTGACTAACTATATGCAGTTTGACTTGATAGTCGTCGGTGGCGGCCATGCCGGCGCGGAAGCCAGCCTGGCTGCTGCGCGAATGGGGGTGCCGACCCTGCTGATCACTTCGTGCGCAAATGCCATTGCCCGCATGCCGTGCAACCCTTCCATTGGCGGGCTGGCCAAAAGCCATCTCGTCTACGAACTGGATGCGCTGGGCGGCGAAATGGGGCGCAATGCCGATGCGACCGCCCTGCAGGCAAAGATTTTAAACCGCAGTCGCGGACCTGCCGTCTGGGCGACACGTTGCCAATGCGCAAAAAAGGCATACACCGAGCGAATGCAGCAGGTGGTTGCGCGGCAACCCGGCCTGAGCGTACTCGAAGACCAGGTCATCGCCATTGATGTCGTCCATGACGGTATAAGCGGCGTCCAGACCGCTCACAATGGCCGCATCCCCTGCCGTGCCGTGGTCATCACGGCAGGAACGGCTTTGCGCGGACGCATCTGGATCGGCAAGGAATGTCGCGAATCCGGCGGCGACGACCGCCCGGCCGTCAATCAGCTTTCAACCTCGCTCGCCGCATTAGACTTTGCGCTAATCCGCCTGAAAACTGGTACGCCACCTCGGCTAAAGGCTTCGTCCTGCGCTTTTTCCGCCTGCCAACGCCAAGACGGCGAACTGCCAAGACCATTGTTCCACGTGGAACAGTGGCCCGACGATAATCCCCAACCGGACGGCGGCAGTGTTCCACGTGGAACAAAAATGCCCGAACTCCCTTGTTGGCTGACCCACACGACGGCAAAAACCCATGTTATTGTCCGGGACAATCTAGTGCGATCCGCACTCTATGGCGGCGCGATTGTCGGCACGGGAGTCCGCTACTGTCCGTCCATCGAAGACAAAATCGTCCGTTTTGCCCAAGCCAGCCAGCATCATGTCATGCTGGAGCCGGAGGATGCAGAAGGCACGGTGATCTATCCCAACGGCTTGAGCTGCAGTTTGCCCAGGGAGGTCCAGGAAGCGCTGGTGCGTTCGGTGCCAGGGTTGGAAAAGGCGGAGTTCATCGCCTATGCCTATGCAATCGAATACGACGGCATCGATGCCCGGGAGTTGAAGCATTCGCTGGAATCGAAGCGCATTGAAGGGCTGTTTTTTGCCGGACAAATCAACGGCACGACTGGATACGAGGAAGCCGCCGCGCAGGGCATCATGGCCGGAATCAATGCCGCGTGCCGAATCCGCCATGCTGAACCGGTGATCTTAAGCCGTCAAGACGCCTATATTGGCGTCATGATCGACGATCTGGTGACCAAGGGGACGGACGAACCTTATCGGATGTTCACCAGTCGCGCCGAGCGCCGGCTGCTCCTCCGTCAGGACAATGCCCGCTACCGCTTGCTTGCAGCTGCGAAGCGCGTCAACATCGTCGCCAGCCAGGTCCTGCAGCGGCGGGCATCCGAACAGCAGCTTATCGCCCAATGCCTGCGCAACCATGAAGACGCTACCGGCCTTGCCGCGCCGCTACAAGCTGAAATTAAGATTATGCGTCATTATGCGCCCTATATCGAACAGGAGCAAAAGGCGGCCGAGCGGGCGAAGCTGGACGAAGGCATGCTCATTCCCAAGTGGTTGGATTACGACCGATGCACAAGCGTACGCTTTGAAAGCCGTCAGCAGCTGAAAAAATACCGACCGGAAAACCTCGCCCAGGCAGCACGAATCCCAGGTGTCAATCCCGCCGACGTTTCCGTCCTGGCCATCATAATCAAAAGGGGACACGTCTGACCGTGGAACTTCGTCAAGCCACAGAACGGCGAGGTGATGATCTTCTCGACGACCGGCATTGACTGGCTGCCGCAGGGGACGCACTACATCAAAAGGTGCAGTGGACAAGGGCGCTTTGCCGCCCAAAGTTATCAACATAAATTGTTGACAAACTGGTGATACGAGTTTACTGTTTCTTTCGTCAGCCCGCAAATTTTTTTTGTATAATTGGGTTGTGAACAGGTGACGTAAGAAAGAGATGAGCGAAACGATTGATCTGTCGTCGCGGGAAATGTGGGAGCGGGCGAAGTCCACCTATCTCTCGACGCTTCCCTCGGAGGAAGAGCGGAGCCAGGTTGACAGGTACCTGTCGATGATTGTTTCCGTCACGCGAAAGGACAACGTCTTTACCATCCTGACGACGAACGCCTACGCGGCAAATCATCTGAAGGACCACTACTACCGCCCGCTGAAGAACTGTCTGGAGCTCTTTGCCGACGGGAGCGACATCGATCTCGAGTTCAGGCATGACGAAACGGCGCGTCCGGCGCTGGTCGTGCCCGTGGCCGAAACCAGAAGTCCGGTCGCCGCGCAACCGGGTTCATTCTTCATCTCCACCATGCCGCTGACGGCGGAATACACCTTTGACGAGTTCGTGAAGGGTCCGTCTAACAGCTGGGCGCTGGCGGCCGCCCAGGGCGTAGTCAGCCATCCGGGAAAGATCGGCTACAATCCGCTTTTCATCCATGGCGGAACCGGTCTGGGCAAGACCCATCTTATGCAGGCCATCGGCAACGAGCTGAAGAAACTCAAGCCGAGAATGGCCATCTGCTACTTGACCGCCGAAACCTTTCTGAACGAATACATCAATTCGCTGAAGAACGGGCAGATCGAGTCGTTCCGCAACAAGTATCGGTCGATTGATCTGCTCATGGTCGATGACGTGCAGTTCCTGCAGAAGGGCAAGAACTTTCAGGAAGAGTTCTTCAACACCTTCTGTTCGCTGTGGCAGGCGCAAAAGCAGATCGTCATGACTTCGGACGTCGCGCCGAAGAACCTGCCGATGCTCGAAGAACGGCTCATTTCCCGCTTTGAGGGCGGCATGGTGCAGGAAATCGAATCGCCCAACTACGAAACCCGGCTGGCCATCCTGCGCAAGAAGTCGGAGTATCTCCGGCCGACCGTTCCCGACGAAGCCCTCCAGTTCATCGCCGACCGAATCAAGAGCCATGTCCGGGCGATCGAAGGGGCGTTGCACCGGGTCAGCATTTTCCGCACGATGTCGCCGACATCGCCGCTGACGGAGGAGAAGCTGAACTACATCCTCAAGGACTGCATTCAGAAGGAACAGTCGCTGAAGAAGCTGAACGTCGAGGAAATACAGACCGTCGTAGCCAAGAAGTATGCGGTGACGATCGGCCAGATCCTCTCGTCGGAAAGGACGCAGTCCATCGTCACGCCACGGCAGATGGCAATGTACATCGCGCGGAAGTTCACCACCAAGAGCCTGCCGGAAATCGCGAAAATGTTCGAAAAGACGCACGCCACCATCATCCACGGCGTCAAGAGCATCAAGAAAAGGCTCGATGTCGAAGAGGACCTCAGGGCGACGTTGTCGGAGATTCTCTCGGAACTCGGCTGCAACCTCGCCGACAAGCTGGATTGACAAGCTGAACACAGCATGATTACAACATGAAGGCAAAGCGGAAAATTGTCCCCAGCTGTCAACAGCGGCAGGGCGGATGCCGACACGAATCGAGAGGATCTTAAACGGCCGTCAACAACGCCGAGGGCGGAAAAGGCCCGCAGGCAAAGGACGGAAGCCACTTGTCAACATTGTCTACACCATATACTAGTACATTATAGGACGCTCTTCTATTATCAGCCGATATTTGGTACAATCAGCAGGGCATCCAGTAAGGAAGAACAAGATGAAATTCAAGATTGTAAGGTCGAAGTTCCTCGAAGGGCTGAAGTCCGTCCAGAATATCGTCACCGGCAAGGGATCGCTGCCGATTCTCCAGAACGTGCTGGTCGAGGCGAACGGCGACGAGATCTGCATGACGACGACCGACCTTGACATTTCCATTCGGGCGACCTGCCAGTGCGAGGTGATCGAACCGGGAAGCACGACGCTGCCGGTCAAGCTGCTGTTCAACGCGATCATGAAGGTCGCCGAGGGCGAAGTGATCATCGAGACCGACGACAAGGAAAAGGCCTCGATCAGCGCCGGCAACGCGCTCTACAAGCTGGCGGGAATGCCCGAAAGCGAATTTCCCAAGCTGCCCCGGGACGAGGGAGCCTACACCTACACCGTCCCGCAGCAGACGTTCAGGGAAATGCTGAGGAAGGTTTCCTACGCGGCGAGCCAGGACGACACGCGGCGCACGCTCAAGGGCGTGTTGCTGAGCTTCAGGGACAGCAAGCTCACCATGGTCGCGACGGACGGGCGGCGCCTCGCCCTCGTTGAAAACGAAGTCGAGTTTCCCAAGGACGACGAAAAGGACATCGTTCTCCCGTCGAAGGCCGTTTCGGAGCTGCAGCGCTCGACGGAGGGAGAGGGGGATTTGTTCCTGATCGTGCAGAAGTCGCAGATCTGCTTCAAGCTCGACCACCTGATGATCTACTCGAAGCTGATGGACGACGCCTATCCGAACTACCGCCAGGTGATTCCCCGGGATACGGCGGAGCATATCGCCGTTGACCGGCAGCTGATGCTGGACGCGCTGGAGCGCGCGAGCGTCATGACCATGGACGAGGCGCATTCGACCAAGCTCATTTTCGAAAGCGGGAAGCTGACGGTCACTTCGGCGGCCTCCGACATCGGCGAGGCGCGCGACGTCGTGCCGATCAAGTACGCCGGGGAGAAAATCGAAATCATGTTCAATCCGTCCTACGTGATGGATCCGCTCCGGGCCATTGACGACGACGAAATAACCATCAACCTGAACGACGGGCATTCGCCGGCCGTCATCCGGTGTTCGATTCCCTTCCTGTACGTCCTGATGCCGCTGCGAATCAGCTGAGAAGATGAACCTTTGGACCGATAGGAACTTTCCGATCATCATTTCCTGCGCGAAGCAGCTTTCGCAATGGACGGAAAGAGAGGTGGTCGCGCTGGGATACCGTCCCATCGAGGTGACGGAAAACACGGTTGTCGTCCGTGGCGCGATGCGCGACGTGATGCAGCTGAACCTCTGGCTCCGCACGGCGCATCGCGTGCTGGTGCCGCTGCTGAGGACGACTTGCCGCAACATCCGCGAGCTTTATCATGCCGTCAAGTCGATTGACTGGGAAAACCAGCTTGAGGCGGACGGATACTTTTCGGTATCCTCCGTGGTGCACAACCTGACGGTTCGCGATACGCGCATTCCCTCCCTTTACGCGAAGGACGCGATTGTCGATAGGATGCGCGAGAAATGCCAGCGCCGTCCCGATTCCGGGGGCGAGAACAGGGGAAGCGCGGTTTTCATCTACTGGGAACGCGACGAGATGATCGTCTATCTCGACACCTCGGGCGAACCCCTGTCGAAGCGCGGCTACCGGAAGATTCCCGGTTCCGCTCCCATGCAGGAGACGCTGGCAGCCGCCTGCATCATGGCTTTGGGCTGGAACGGAAAGGTGCCGTTCCTGTCGCCGATGTGCGGCAGCGGAACGCCGGCCATTGAAGCGGCGATGATGGCGATGAATCGTGCGCCCGGTGCCTTGCGGGGCCACTTTGCCTTTCAGTCCATCAAGGGCTACCGGCGAATCATCCCCGGCGAGTCCGCGCCGACGGTAGCGCCCCGGCAGCATCTCGGAGCGTCGCCGGAGCAGATCTGGAAGGAGACGGTCCTCGCTTCAAAAGCGCAGGAACATACGGTCGGCCTGCCGAAGATCGTGGCGACGGACATTTCGCCGGAGGCGGTCGAAAACGCGCATTCCAACGCCATCGCCGCCGGCGTAGCGCCCTACATCGAGTTCAAGGCCTGCGACTTCGGGGAAACGCCGGTCCCGGCGGGCGAACGCGGCTGCGTCTTCTTCAATCCCGAATACGGCATTCGTCTCGGCGACGAGCAGGAGCTGGCGCCAGTCTACGAGCGCATCGGCCAGTTCATGAACGAGAAGTGCCGAGGCTGGACCGGTGGGCTGATTACCGGCAATCCGGAACTTGCCCGTATGGTCAATCTCTATTATCGAAACCGGGTTCCATTCTTCAACGGTCCGATCGACTGCCGGCTGTTTGTCTACGAAGGATGCGAACTGAAGTGCGCGAAAGGCGAGAACGCAAATGGAAATGAGTGAGTTTCTGGCGCGGGATTCGGCGGTGTCTGCGGACGAGGAATTGACGGTTCAGAAGGCAGTGGTCGAATCGTTGGCCGCCGACAAGGTGGAGCAGGACGAGCGCATCCGTGCGCTGCAGGTCGAAAACGACCGGCAGAAAGCAGTGGTCGAAGCGCTGACCGCCGACAAGGCGGAACAGGGTGAACGCATCCGTGCGCTGCAGGCCGAAAACGACCGGCTGAAGGGAACTGTTGCCGACCTGCGGCAGCAGCTGGAGGCCTTGCAGCTGTCCCTGGCGAAAGCCGGCGATCGGCTGGCGGCAAATGCGGAAGGTGAATATTCCAACCAGGTCACTCTGCTCGAACGCAACCACGAGATAGGCGACCGGTTTGTCGGCGAGACGCGCGACCATGTCCTCGAAGTCATCCAGGAGGCGCGTGACGCGGCGGAGCAGGCGGGCAGGATCCGTCGCGCCCAGCTGCTGGAAAGCGTCATCGTCGCCAATACGCCGACCGGCAACTTGAGCAAGCGGCGCGAAGCGCTGCAAAAGCTCTTTAGCGACAATGGCAACATCCTGAGCGGGCCGGTGATTAGCCAGCTGGAGCAGGATGGAATTGCCCACAAGCACGGCGAAGACTACCTGCTGCCGGCCGAAATTATCCAGCGGACGTATTGATAAATATAAACAAAAGCATTAACACCTGTTGATACTATTGTTTATATGTTGATAAATGTGTTGATAATGTTGATATTTGTCCCCTTGTAAGTTGATAAAATAAAGTCCATAATATCCGCCCGTGACGAAACTCAGTCCAAACGTCTGCTTTAGCATCAGGGATGCGCGCCGTGCGGCGAAGCTGTCGCAGAGCGTACTTGCGGCCGAAGTCGGCTGCAAGCAGTCGGCGCTTTCGATGTTTGAGCAGGGGGACGGAACGAAGCTGAACGACGAAGTCGTCGGCAAGCTTGCGCAGCGGTTTGGGATTGCGCTGACGGAGTCCGCAGCGGAGGCGAGCGCTTCGGCGGGAGCGGCAGTCGTCGGCTACGGTCCCGGCCACGGGTTTTGTCCGAATGCGCATTGTCCGTCCAACCGGAGGTACGAGGTCGAAGGGCGCGCGTTCATGTTGCCGGACCGGATGCGGGCCGATCCGGTGGGCGGGAAGTTCTGCGCCCTGTGCGGCGAAGTGTTGGAGCGGCGGTGTCCGAATTGCGGCGCGTCCGTCCATGAAGGGGCGGTCTGTTCGCTTTGCGGCGAAGCGTACGTTGCCGTCGTCTGAAATATCCGGGGGCAACGTCATTTTTGCCGCCGTTTTTGCTGCCATTTTTGATATAATGGCGGCATGAGAGTTGTCAAGGTTGACAAAGGCGTTGTCTTCGGGGGCGGGAAGCTGACCTTCATCGCCGGGCCATGCGTCATCGAATCGCGTTCGATGGCGTTGGATCTGGCGGCGCGGCTGTCGGCGCTGGCGCGCAAGCTGAAGGTGGGCTATGTCTTCAAGGCGAGCTACGACAAGGCGAACCGAACGAGCGTCGACAGCTTCCGCGGGCCGGGTCTGGAGCAGGGGCTGGAGATTCTCGCCGAGATCAGGTCTGCCTTTGACGTTCCCGTGCTGACGGACATTCACGAACCCTGGCAGGCGAAGCCGGTCGCCGAGGTTTGCGACGTGATTCAGATTCCGGCCTTTCTCGCGCGGCAGACGGATTTGCTGGTGGCGGCCGGCGAGACGGGGGCCGTGGTCAACGTCAAGAAGGGCCAGTTCATGGCGCCGGAGGACATGGAGCAGGTCGTGCGGAAGATCGAGTCGACGGGCAATCGGCGGATCGTCCTCTGCGAGCGCGGCAGTTCGTTCGGCTACCGGAATCTGGTCGCCGACATGCGGTCGCTGCTCGTCATGCGCGAGCTCGGCTTTCCCGTCGTGATGGATGCGACGCATTCCGTCCAGCGTCCCGGCGGGCTGGGCACGGGTTCCGGCGGCGACGGCAAGTACGCGCCGGCGCTGGCGCGGGCGGCCGTGGCGACGGGCGTTGACGGCGTGTTCATGGAGACGCACGTGAATCCGAAGGTCGCGAAGAGCGATGCGGCCAATGCGATTCGCCTGGCGGAAGTGGAGCGGCTGTGGAAGACGCTGCTCAGGATTCACGAGGTGGTGAGCGGAGGATGATGCGGAGATTGCGAGCAGGCGGTCTGGCGACGCTGGCGCTGCTGCTGACAGGCAGTGCGCGGGCGGCGTTCGACTCGGCCGAATGGCACGGGAAGCGGGAGCTTTTCGCGCGCGAGGCCGAGCGGATGATGGCCGTCTACTCGAATTGCGTCCGGCGGGTGGACGCGCCGGCGGAGAACGTGACGATTCCGGTGGAGACGTACGAGGACGGGTCGGTCAAGGTGCTGGTGAGCGCGGAGAGGGCGCAGTATTTCCTGCAGGAGGGCCTGGTGTGGGCCGAGGGCGTGGCGGTCAGGAAGCTGGGCAGGGACGGCGCGGAGGAAGGGCGCATCGACGCGCGCAACTGCGTCATCGACCGGAATGCCAGGAGCGGCTGGATCGAGGGCCCGGCCCGCGTCCGGCGGGGCAAGCTGGAGTGCCGGGGCAAGAACGTCTACTTTTCGGCGGCGGAGTCCTACGTGCGGGTGTTCGAGCAGTCGGAGGTCGAGTCCGCCGACTTGAAGTTTGGAGGGCTGGCGGAATGAGCGGGGTGCTGGCAGTCCTTTTCGGCGTGGTGCTGCTGACCGATCCGGTCGAGGGCGACGGGAATCCGGCCGGTGCGGCCGCCGAGCGCGGCGAAGACCGCGCGGAGCGGCCGGTGCAGGCGCAGGCGAAGGAGCGGGCGACGTCGGCGAAAGTGACGAGCCGTTCGAGCGACTTCGACACGAAGGCGGGCGTGGTGATGTTCGAGGGCGACGTCGTCGTCCGCTATTCCGACAACCTGACGATGTGCGCGGACCGGCTCTATATGTTCGTGGCCGGGTCGAACGAGCTGAACCGCGTGGTGGCGCTCGGAAACGTCTCGATCAGCAACGAGCTGCGTTCGGGGAGCTGCGAAAGGGCGGTTTACCGGCGCCGGCGCGGGGAGATCGAAATGTTCGGCGACGGCGGCGGGCGCAAGGCCGTGCTGCAGGAGCCGGACGGCGGCCGCGGGCTGGAGGGGACGCGGATTCGCTTCTGGCTCGATTCCGGGCAGGTGGAGGTCCGGGACTCCGCGATTGTCTCCGAGACGAAGGGGCGGGAGAAACTGCTATGAGCGACATGGTGATGGAGGCGATGGAGGCGATGGCGAGGGAGAACGCCCCGAAGGGCGCGCCCGACCTCGTGGCCACCGGTCTGGTCAAGGTCTACGGGGACCGGACGGTGGTCAACGGCATGAGCGTCCGGTGCGGCTGCGGGGAGATCGTCGGCATTCTCGGGCCGAACGGCGCCGGCAAGACGACCACGTTCTACATGGTCGTCGGGCTGGTCAGGCCGGATGCGGGCAAGGTCGAGTTCCGCGGCGAGGACATCACCCGGATGCCGGTCTACATCCGTGCGCGGAAGGGGCTTGGCTATCTCGCGCAGGAGGCGAGCGTCTTCCGCAAGCTGACCGTCTGGGAAAACGTCATGGCGATTCTCGAGACGCTGCCCCTGGGCAGGAAGGCGCGCGCCGCGCGGGCGGAGGAGCTGCTGACGCCCTTCGACCTCATGAAGGTGGCGAAGCAGCCGGCCTACACGCTGTCCGGCGGCGAGCGCCGCAAGCTGGAGATCGCCCGGGCGCTCGTGCGCAATCCGGCGATCCTGATGCTGGACGAGCCGTTCGCCGGCGTCGATCCGCTGTCGGTCAGCGAGATTCAGGACATTGTCCGCCGTCTGGCCTCGCAGGGGCTGGGCATCGTCATCACGGACCACAACGTCCGCGAGACCCTGTCGGTCGTGAACCGGGCGTATCTGGTGTACGACGGGCGGCTTCTCCGCGAGGGAACGAGCGCAGAACTGGTAAATGACCCGGAGGTGCGAGAGAAGTATCTCGGCGAGAACTTCCGGATGTAACGAAAGGAGCAAAGAGATGAGCATTGAAGTAACGATGAGACACAGCGACGTCAGGATCGAAGCGCTGAAGGACTATGCGGAAAAGCGCATGATGCGGCTCAAGGAGAAGTTTCCCAAGGTGACGAAGGTTTCGGTCGTGATTGACGTCGACGTCAAGAAGCACATGTACATGGCCGAAGTCGTGGCGAACCGTCTCGGCGAGGTTGCCGTCGGGGCGAAGGAGTTTTCCGAATCCTCGAAGAGCGTCATCGACGCGGCGGCAGCGCGGGCGGAGCGCCAGCTGCTGAGGATGCGCGTCAAGGCACGCAAGGGCACTGTCCGCAAGCAGCGCGCCGCTTCCGAGAAGAACTGAGATGGAAAGCCTGCCGACCCGCACGAGCGCCAAGGGGAACGCCTTCACCGTCGCCGACTTTCTCGAAGCCGGCCGCGAGGCGCTTTCGCTGACGCTCATTGCGGGCGAGGAGAACGTGAACCGGCGGATCGAGGAGCCGATCGTCAACCGGCCCGGCCTGGCGCTGACCGGCTTCTACGAGCATTTCGCGTGGGAGCGCCTCCAGATCTTCGGCAACGCCGAAATGGCCTATCTCGATTCGCTCGACCTGGCCACGCGGCACGAGCGGATGAAGGCGCTTTTCGACCGGAAGGCGTTCTGCTTCATCTTCACCTGCGGGCGCCGGCCCCGGGAGAGCGAGATCGACTTTGCCGTGAAGTCGGGGGCGGTCCTGCTGTCGACGCCGATGACGACGAGCGCGCTCGCGTACAACTGCGCGTTCGTGCTCGAACGGCTCGGTGCGCCGACGACGTCGCTGTACGGGACGATGGTCGAGGTCTGCGGCATCGGCGTCATGATCGAGGGTGCGCCCGGCCTCGGCAAGTCGGAGACGGCGCTCGGCCTCATCAAGCGCGGCTGTGCGCTGGTGGCCGATGACCTCACGTGCATCCGCAAGGACGTGGGCAACAACATACTCTTCGGTTCGGCTTCCGACTCGACGGCCGGGTTCATGGAGATCCGCGGCATCGGCATCATGCACGTGCCGAGCGTCTTCGGCGTTTCCGCGGTCCGCGGCGAGAAGCATCTGGAGCTGATCATCACCTTCCGGCGGCTTGACGACGTCCGGGGCGACATCGACCGCATCGGCCAGATGCGCCGGGTGAAGACGATTCTCGGCGTCGACGTGCCGAACGTCGTCATTCCGGTTTCGGCCGGCCGCGACCTCGTCAACCTGGTCGAGACGGCGGCGATGCAGCAGAAGCTGATCATGTCCGGATACGATCCGGTGGAAGCGCTTTCCGAACGCCTGCGCAAGCGTGCGGAAAGGCGGGCGGCAAGGAACAGGGACCAATAAGGAACTTAGGGACTAAGGAGAAGGGGAAGAAGTACGATGGCGGAGAAGATGACGCGGGAGCTGAAGCTCCTCAACAAGTACGGCATGCATGTCCGGCCGGCCGGGCTTTTCGCCAAGACGGCGAGCCGCTTCGAGGCGGACGTCGAGGTCGAGAAGGACGGCAACGTCGTTTCCGGCAAGTCGATCATGGCGCTGATGACCCTTGAGGCCGTCTGCGGGACGGTGCTCAAGGTCACCGCGTCGGGCGCCCAGGCCAAGGAGGCGCTGGACGAGCTGGAGGCGCTGGTCGCCCGGAAGTTCGACATCCCGGATGAGCAATAGGGGAAAGATGCGGACGATTGCGGGTCTGGCGACGGCGAGAGGCTTCGCCGTCGGTCCCGCCTTCATCTACCGCGGGGACGGCGACGTTCCCATTCCCCAGTACGTAGTCGAACCCGGCCGGGAGGCGGAGGAGCTGCTCCGGTTCCACCGGGCGGTCTACGAGACCAAACGCGACATCGAGGGCCTGATCGCGGCGCTGCGCGAACGCGGCGGGCGCGAAGACGTGCGGGTCTTCGAGTGTCATCAGATGCTGCTGGAGGACGTCCTCCTGCTCGGCGAGACCGAACGCTGCATCCGCAGCGACCGCGTCAACGCCGAGACGGCGGTGCGGCGTACGGCCAACCACGCGCGCGAGCAGTTCGGGCGCATGAACGACCCCTATTTCCGGGAGCGGGTGCGCGACATCGACGACGTCGAGCGGCGCCTGCTTCGGGCGCTGACGGGCTTCGGCGCCAATCCCCATCTTGAGCTCAAGCGGCCCTCGATCGTCGTCGCCGACGACCTGACGCCGTCGGAGACGGTGCAGCTGCCGCGCGAATTCGTGCTGGGCTTCGCGACGGACGGCGGCTCGACGACCAGCCACGTCGCGCTGCTGGCGCGCGCCATGGGCATCCCGGCCGTCACCGGGCTCGGCGACATCACCGGGCGCGTCGTCGCCGGCGAGACGCTGCTGCTGGACGGCACGAACGGCACCGTGACGGTCTTTCCCGACGCGGCGGCCATCCGCAGCTTCACCGACCTGGTCGAGCGGCAGAAGGAGCTGGTCGAGGAGGTCGCGAACCGCGCTCCCGCCGGAACGCTGCGGGACGGCGGCGACGTTCCCCTCTACGCCAACGTGCATCCCGGCGTGCCGGTCGAGGACGTCCGGGAACACGGCGCGCGCGGCATCGGCCTCTACCGCAGCGAATATCTGTGGCTGAACCGCGAGCGCGAGCCGTCCGAAGCGGAGCAGTTCGAGGCCTATCGCGACATCATCCAGTTTACGGCGGCGCTCGATGCGGCGGCGACCGTCACGATTCGCACGCTCGACATCGGCGGCGACAAGCTCGTCCGCGGCATTTCGACGACTGAGGCGAATCCCTTTCTCGGCAACCGCTCGATCCGCTATCTCCTGTCGCATCCGGACGTCTTCACTACGCAGCTCCGGGCGATCCTGCGCGCCTCCGCCTTCGGCAAGGCGATGATCATGTATCCGATGGTGTCCTGCGTCGACGAACTCCACGAGGCGGCGAAGCTCCTTGCGACGGTCAAGGCGGGGCTGGATGCCGAGGGCGTCGCCTACGACCGGAACATTCCCGTCGGGGCGATGGTCGAGGTGCCGTCGGCGGCGATCAGCGCGGGAGCGCTGGCGAAGCACGTGGACTTCTTCTCCATCGGCACGAACGACCTCGTCCAGTACACGATGGCCGCCGACCGCGGCAACGAGACGGTGGCGCATCTCTACCAGCCGACCAACCCGGCCGTCCTGCAGCTGATGCGCCTGACGATTGCCGCGGCGAAGCGCACGGGCATCCCGGTCAGCGTCTGCGGGGAGTCGGCCTCCGACCCGATCGTCGGCGTGCTTTGGGCGGCGATGGGAGTGGACAACCTTTCGATGTCGGCGACCTACATTCCGCTGATGTCCAAGCTGTTCTCGCGCCTGACGCGTGCGGACCTCGACGACTACGCGCAGACGGTCGAGGCGATGGGCGACGACGTGACGGCGGCGGATGTCATGGCCGCCTGCCAGGCCTGGATGCGGGCGAAGATACCCGACCTCGACAACATCGTGCTTTGACGCGGACTCCCCCCGCGCCCATCCCGGTCAGTGACCGGCGCGGTTGTCGGTCTTTTCCGGAAAGTCTCCCCCGCGCCCATCCCGATCAGTGACCGGCGCGGTTATCGGTCTTTTCCGGAAAGTCTCCCCGCGCCCATCCAGGTCAGTGACCGGCGCGGTTGTCGGTCTTTTCCGGAAAGTCTCCCCGCGCACCCTTCCCGGTCAGTGTCCGGCGCGGTTATCGGTCTTTTCCGGAAAAACGACCTTCACGCCTTTTTCGTCGATGGCGTAGCGAACATTCGCCTGGGCGAGCTGCATTGAGTCGTAGCGAAGCGTCAGCGTCTTCGCGTTCAGGTCCCAGACGTAGGAGCTCTTGTCGATGCCGCCGAACCGCTTCAGCGCCTCGACGACGACGGCCTTGTTCGTTTCGGTCAGCTCCGGCATCAGCACGGTCATCTCGCGAATGTCTTCGCGCCGACAGCCCGGCAGCAGCGCGAGCAAGACGACAATGACGGCAACGGTTTTTTTCATAACGCGTGTTTCCTGATGATTCCTTTAGTCTTTCTGGTCGGTCTCGTCGCTTTGGTCGCTCTCGTCGCTTAGGTCGCTTTGGCCCCTTCGTCTCTCGTCGCTCTCGTCCTTCGTCTCTCGTCCCTCTCGCCCCTCGCGTCACTCCTGTCGTCTCTCCTGTCTTCCCTGACCTGAGGGACCTGAGCGACAAGAGCGACAAGAGCGGCGAGCGACAAGCGAGACGAGCGGCCAGAGCTTCGCCCCTCAAGTCACTCTCGTCACTCCTGTCTCTCCTGTCATCACCTCTCTGCCGGGGCCGAAGGGCGAAAGCTCGCGGAGGCCCCGGATGACGGGCGGGAGCTTTTCAAGCACATAATCGACGTCTTCCGCCGTGTTGTAGCGCGAAAGCGAGAAGCGCACCGAACCATGCACGGCGGTGAAGGGAACGCCCATGGCGCGAATGACGTGGCTGGGGTCGAGCGAGCCGGAGGCGCAGGCCGAACCGGTCGAGACGCAGATGCCGAGGTCGGAGAGGCGGTAGGCCAACGCCTCGCCCTCGATGTACTCGAAGCTGACGTTGAGCGTGTTCGGCAGGCGGTTCGCCCGGTCGCCGTTGACGCGCACGTCCGGGCAGCTGGCGAGGATGCCGGCTTCGAGCCGGTCGCGGAGCGCCGCGAGCTGCTTGCCTTCCGCCGCCATGCCGAGGCGCGCGAGTTCGCACGCCTTGGCGAGGCCGACGATGTAGGGGACGTTTTCGGTGCCGGCGCGGCGCGAGCGCTCCTGATGCCCGCCGAGCAGGAACGGCTTCAGCTTCGCGCCCTTGCGGATGTAGAGGACGCCGATGCCCTTCGGGGCGTGGAACTTGTGGCCGGAGAGCGCCAGCAGGTCCACCGGCAGCTGCTGCACGTCCAGCGGAAGCTTGCCGGCGACCTGCACGGCGTCGGTATGGAGAATTGCCCCGTATTCGCGGCAGAGCGCGGAAACCTCCGCCAGCGGAAAGACGACGCCGGTCTCGTTGTTAGCGTACATGACCGAGACGAGCTTCGGCCCTTTAGCGGACGCAAGCTCCGCCCGGAGCCGGTCGAGGTCGAGCCGGCCGGCGCCGTCGACGGGCAGCTCGACCTCCTCGTGGCCGAGCGCCTTCAGCCGGCGGCAGGGCTGGAGGACGGCGGGATGCTCGACGGCGGTGGTGATGACCTTGAGCTCCCGGCCGAAATAGTCGGCGGTGCCGCGGATGGCGGCATTGTCCGACTCGGTGGCGCAGGCGGTGAAGACGATCTCTTCGGGACTTGCGTTCAGGAAGCGCGCGACTTCCCCGCGGGCCGCCTCGACGTCCTGGGCGATTTCGCCGCCGAAGGCGTGCATGGAGCTGGGGTTGCCATAGCGTTCGCCGAAGAACGGGAGCATCGCCGCCCGCACCTCCGGCGCAACCATCGTCGTCGCATTGTTGTCGAAATAGACCGTCCTTGGCATAACGCGGATATTATAGCACAATTTGCTATAATACCCGGCCATGTCGGACTTCGTTCATCTCCACCTGCACACCACCTATTCGCTGCTCGACGGCCAGTGCCAGATCGTGCCGCTCGTCCGGAAGGCGCGCCAGCTGGGGATGCCGGCCCTGGCCGTCACCGACCACGGCAATCTCTTCGCGCTCAAGAGCTTCTACGACGAGTGCCGGTCGAAGAAGGAGAAGACGTACGGGGAGCTTGCGGGCGTCCGCGTCAAGCCGATTCTCGGCTGCGAGGCGTACGTGACCTCGACCGGCGACTACCGCAGCCGCGACAAGGGCGAGACCCGCTACCACCTGTGCCTGCACGCGATGAACAAGACGGGGTACCACAACCTCGTCAGGCTCATTTCCGAAGCCCACGTCAACGGCTTCTACATGCGCCCGCGCATCGACCGCACGCTGCTGGAGAAGTACCACGAGGGACTTCACTGCTCGTCCGCGTGCATCGCGGGCGAAGTCGCGCACGCGATCGACCGGGGGGACCTGGCCGAAGCCGAGCGCGTCGCGAAGTGGCACCAGGACCTCTTCGGCGAGAACTACTCGCTGGAGGTGATGCTGCATCCGGCGGCGAAGTCGGGGCCGGACGTGCCGCTCGTGGCGCAGAACGAGTTCGTCGATCTCTACCGGCGGCAGCAGCAGGTCGTGCGGGAAATGCTCGCCCTCGGCCGGAAGCTCGGCATCCGCGTCGTCGCGACCAACGACGTCCACTTCCTCGACGCGGCAGACGACGATTCGCACGACGTCCTCCTCGCGCTGTCGACGGGCCGGAAGCTGTCCGACGAGCGGCGCCTGGTCTACACCGGCCAGGAGTACTTCAAGACGGAGGCGGAGATGCGCGCGCTCTTCGCCGAGCATCCCGAGCTGCTTGCGAACACGCGCGAGGTCGCCGACCGCATCGAGGAGTATGAGCTGGATTCGCCGCCGATCATGCCGAAGTTCGCGATTCCCGCCGAGTTCGGCACCGAGGAGGGGTACGCGAAGCAGTTCGACGCGGACGCGCTGAAGGCCGAGTTCAACGTGCAGAAGCCGGGCAACTTCGACCGCCTCGGCGGCTACGCCAAGGTGCTCCGCATCAAGTTCGAGGCCGACTACCTGGCGGAGCTGGTCTGGGCCGGCGCGAAGGTTCGCTGGGGGGACAAGGACGGGAAGCTGCCGGACGAGGTCGTCGAGCGCGTGCAGTTCGAGCTCGACACGATCAAGCTGATGGGCTTTCCCGGCTACTTCCTCATCGTGTGCGACTACATCCGCGCGGCGCGCGAGGAATGCGGCGTGTGGGTCGGGCCGGGGCGCGGCTCGGCCGCCGGTTCGGCCGTCGCCTACGCGCTCAAGATCACCAACGTCGATCCGATCCGGTACGACCTCCTGTTCGAGCGCTTCCTGAACCCCGACCGCATCTCCATGCCGGATATCGACGTGGACTTCGACGACGCGGGGCGCGAGCGCGTCCTCGACTACGTGACGCGCCGGTACGGGGCCGACCACGTCGCGCACATCGTGACCTTCGGGCAGATGGCGGCGAAGTCGGCGATCAAGGACGTCGGGCGCGTGATGGACTATCCGCTCGGCGACACGAACAAGCTCGCCTCGTACGTGCCCGACACGCCGAAGATCACCTTCAAGAAGGCCCGCAAGGAGTCGCCCGAGCTTGAGGCCGCGTTCAACTCGGAGGACTCCGTCGTCCGCAAGCTGATGGAGCGCGCGGGCCGGCTCGAAGGCTGCATCCGCCAGCCGGGCGTGCACGCCTGCGGCGTCATCATCTCGCGCGACCCGATCGTCGAGACCCTGCCCGTCATGCCGACGCCGGAGAAGGGCGGGAGCCGGAAGGACCGGGAGCAGGGCGGGGGGGCGCAGCCGGACAAGCTCCTGACGACGCAGTACGACGGGCATTTCGTGGAGCCGGTCGGCCTCCTGAAGATGGACTTCCTCGGCCTCAAGACCCTGTCGGTCGAGAAAGAGTGCGTGGCCCTGCTCGGCAAGGACAATCCGCGCGTGCCCGAGGCCGTGCGCGGCGCGGACGGGCTGCTCGACCCCGACCGGATTCCGGACGACGACCGCGAGACGTACGCGCTCTTCGGCCGCGGCGAGACGACCGGCCTCTTCCAGTTCGAGTCCGCGGGCATGAAGAAGTACCTGATGGAGCTTCAGCCCGAGCGGCTCTCCGACCTCGTCGCCATGAACGCGCTGTACCGGCCGGGTCCGCTGGAGTACATTCCGACGTTCGTCGCGCGCAAGCAGGGGCGCGAGCCGGTCACGTACGACCATCCGCTGATGGAGAAGTACCTGAAGGACACCTACGGCGTCACCGTCTACCAGGAGCAGGTGATGCTGCAGTCGCGCCTGCTCGCCGGCTTCACCCGCGGCGAGTCCGACCAGCTCCGCAAGGCCATGGGCAAGAAGCTCATGGACATCATGAACGAGCTGAAGGCGAAGTTCGTCCGGGGCTGTCTCGCCAATCCGGAGTTCCGCGTCGGCAAGTGGGCGGACGAGGGCGAGGCCAGGAAGCTGATCGAGAAGATCTGGAAGGACTGGGAGGCGTTCGCCTCGTATGCGTTCAACAAGTCGCACGCCGTCTGCTACGCCTGGATCGCCTACCAGACGGGCTACCTGAAGGCGCATTATCCCGCCGAGTTCATGTGCGCCCAGATTTCGTCCGAAATCGGCAACTTCGACAAGCTCCCCGGCTTCGTCGCCGAGGCGAAGGAGATCGGGCTGGCGCTCAAGCTGCCCGACGTCAACGAGTCGGGCGCGCGCTTCGTGCCGACGCCGGACGCGAAGGGCATCCGCTACGGGCTGGGCGGCATCAAGGGCGTCGGCACGGCCGCGGCGGAAGCGATCGTCGCCGAGCGCGCGGCGAACGGACCCTATACGGGCTTCGTCGATCTCTGCATGCGGCTGGCCGGCACGAACGTCGTCAACAAGCGCGTGCTGGAGAACCTGACGCGCGTGGGCGCGTTCTCGACGCTGGAGCCGAACCGTGCGAAGCTGTTCAACAGCATCGAGTACGTCCTCAAGCAGGCGCAGCTGCGGGCGAAGGAACGGGCGAGCGCGCAGACGAGCTTCTTCGACCTGATGGCGGGCGGCGAGGAGAAGTATTCGGACGCCGAGCTGCGGGACTGTCCGCCGTTCGCGCCGGCCGAGGACCTGAAGAACGAGCGCGACCTGTGCGGCGTGTACATTTCGGGCGATCCGCTGGAGTCGTGCGCCAAGGCGATCTCCGAGCTTTCGACGGTGATGGTCGGCGCCGGCCGGGGGCCGGACGGCGAGGAGACGTTCGAATCCCTGCCGTTCACGCTGGCGATGATCGAAAAGCGGCAGGAGCCGGAGGAGGAGCTGCCCGGGGCCGATTCCGCGGCGACGGAGGAGGCGGAGGAGGACGCGGCGCCCGTCGCCCCCGCCGATGGCGCAGCCGAGGAGGAGGACGGGCCGGCGGCTGCGGCGGCGGCGGACGACGGGTCGGTCGAGGCGCTGCTGCGGCGGGCGAAGGAGAACGAGTGGCAGCTGAAGACGCTGGCGCGGAACGCCGTCCGGGCGAAGGGCGAGGTCGCGTGGAGCGACAAGGAGCGCTTCGACCGGGCGGTGAACGCCGAGAAGAAGCGGCTCCGGAAGAACGTCGACCGGCTGCTCCTGAAGAAACTCGACGTGCGGGTCGTCGGCATGCTGAGCGGCTGCCTCGTCAAGACGCCGAAGCCGCGTCCGGACGGGACGGTCGGCGGCAAGTGGGCGATCCTGCAGCTGGACGACGGCCGGGGCCGGGGCGAGGGGATGGCCTTTGCGAAGGTCTGGGAGCAGGCGTCCGTCCTCGAAACGAAGGTCGATCAGCTCGTCATGGTCTGCGGCGAAGTCGCGCATCGCGTCACCTACGCCAAGGAGGACGTCGGCAAGGAGCGTCCGCAGGTCGGCGAGCTCAGCTTCACGGTCAAGGAGGCGTATCCGCTGGAGACGGCGCTGCCGTTGCTGTCGAAGGGCCTGCGGATCCGGCTGCGGTACGCGGACCCGGAGCTTCGCGCCAAGGTCGGCCGCATCCGCACGGCGATCCTGAAGCATCCCGGGCGGCTGCCGGTCCTGCTGGAGCTCCACTATCCGAACGGACGCGTCCTCGACGTGGACCTCGGGCCGGGCTTCCAGGTGGCGGCGTCGCTCGCGTTCCTGTCGGAACTGTCGAAGGTCGTGCCGCAGTCCGACACGTCCTTCCGGCCCGAGGCGAAGATCTACCTCGCCCCGCGCGAGGCGAAAATGCTATAATGTCCCCACTATGAGCGAAGAAGAGGTCAGGGAGCCGGTCTCGGGCGCAATCCTCGAAGATGTCAGCATCGAAGAGGAGATGTCGCGCGATTACATCGACTACTCCATGAGCGTCATCGTCGGGCGCGCCCTGCCCGACGCGCGGGACGGCCTGAAGCCGGTCCACCGCCGCTGCCTCTTCGCGATGCACAAGCTCAACAACGGGTGGAACACGAAGCACGTGAAGTCGGCCCGCGTGGTCGGCGACGTGATCGGCAAGTACCATCCGCACGGCGACTCCTCCGTCTACGACACCATCGTCCGCATGGCCCAGCCGTTCTCGCTGCGCGTGCCGCTGGTCGATGGCCACGGCAACTTCGGCTCCATCGACGGCGACGGCGCGGCGGCGATGCGCTACACCGAGGTCCGCATGCAGCGCGTCGCCGACGAGCTGCTTGGCGACATCGACAAGGACACGGTCGATCTCGTGCCCAACTACGACGAGACGCTGGAGGAGCCGACCGTGCTCCCGGCCAAGCTGCCCAATCTCCTGCTCAACGGTTCGAGCGGCATCGCCGTCGGCATGGCGACGAACATTCCGCCGCACAACCTCGGCGAGCTTTGCGACGGCATCGACTACTACGTGCGGCACCGCGACGACTGCACCGTCGACGACCTGATGCGGTTCGTCAAGGGGCCGGACTTCCCGACGGGCGCGACCGTCTGCGGCTACAACGGCATCAACGCGATGTACAAGCTCGGCCGCGGCCAGCTGACCGTCCGCGGCAAGGCCGAGATCGAAGTCGAGAAGGGCGGGCGCGAGCGCATCATCATCACCGAGATCCCCTACGCGGTCAACAAGACCGACATGATCCGGCACATGGCGGAGCTGGTGAAGGACAAGGTGATCGAGGGCATCTCCGACATCCGCGACGAGTCGAAGGCTGACATCCGCATCGTCATCGACGTCCGGAAGGGCGCGATGGGCGAAGTGGTGCTGAACCATCTCTACCGGCATACCGCGCTCCAGTCTACCTTCGGCGCGATCATGCTGGCGATCGTCGGCGGCCGGCCGAAGGTCCTGAACCTGAAGGAGTATTTCGCTTGCTACGTCGGCCACCGCTTCGAGGTGATCACGCGGCGGACGCGCTTCGAGCTGCGCAAGGCCGAGGCGCGCCGGCACGTCATCGACGGGCTGCTGCTGGCGATCGACCACCTCGACGAGGTGGTCGCGATCATCCGCTCGTCGAAGACGCGCGACGAGGCGAAGACGCGGCTGCAGGAGCGCTTCCGGTTCTCCGACCCGCAGGTCGGCGCGATTCTCGAAATGCGCCTCTACCAGCTCGTCGGCCTCGAACGCGACCGGCTCGCCGACGAGCTCGCGAAGCTCCTCGCGGCGATTGCCGAGTTCCAGGCGATTCTCGCCGACCCCGAGAAGGTCTACGCGCTGATCTGCGCGGACCTGGCCGACCTCAAGGCGCGCTACTGCGCGAAGGAAGACGCGAAGCGCCGCACGGAGATCGTGCCGGACGCGAACGAGGTGACGGTGAAGGACCTGATTCCCGACGCCCCGTGCGTGATCACGCTGTCGAACCGCGGCTACGTCAAGCGCGTGCCGCTGGCCGAATACCGGGAGCAGCGGCGCGGCGGCCACGGCGTGCGCGGGGCGCAGGTCAAGGAGGAGGACTTCATCCGGCTCGTCTTCGTCGCCGAGACGCATGACGAGCTCATGTTCTTCACGAACACGGGCCGGCTGTTCGTCAAGGGCGCGTACGAGATTCCCGAGGCGCAGAAGACCGGCTTCGGGCGGCCGCTCATCAACCTGCTGAACCTGCAGCCGGGCGAGCAGGTCCTGCAGCTGCTGCCGATCCGCTCCTTCGCGGGCGACGTCGACGTCTTTTTCGCGACCCGGAACGGCACGGTCAAGAAGACGCTGCTCGGCGACTACGGGAACGTCAACAAGTCCGGCATCCGCGCGATTTCGATCGACGAAGGCGACGAGCTGGTCGGCGTCCGGCTGGTGAAGCCGTCGGAGTCGGTGATCATGCTCACGGCGAACGGCATCGGCATCCGGTTTCTGGCCGGCGAGGTGCGGCGCATGGGCCGCACGGCGACCGGCGTCAGGGGCATCACGCTCCAGGCCGGCGACCGCGTCGTCTCGCTCGACGTCTGCGACGACGGCAAGACGCTGCTCGTGGCGACGGAGAACGGCTACGGCAAGCGCACCCGGTTCGGCGAATACCGCCAGACGCATCGCGGCGGCATGGGCGTGACGGCGATCCGGGGCGCGGAGCGCAACGGCAGGATCGTCGCGGCCCACGCGGTCGCCGACGACGAGTCGATCATCTCGATCACCTCCGATGCGCAGATGGTCCGCAGCCCCGTCGGCCAGATCGGCATCGTCGGCCGCAGTGCGCAGGGCGTCCGGCTCGTGCGCCTGTCGGCGGGCGCGACGCTGGTGAGCGTCTCGGTCTGCGAGGGCGCCGGAAGCGAAGCGGCGGAAGCCGCCGCGCCGGAGGAGCCTCCGCCGGCGGACGCGCCGGGCGCGACGCCGCTCCCCTGACCGACTGCCCGGGCGCAATCGTCACCCCCCACCCTGTCAATCCACCAACGAAGGAGAACACGCATGAAGAAGTCAATGATGGCAATGACGCTCGGCCTGGCGCTTGGCCTGGGCCTGTCCGCCGAAACCAGGGCGGAGGAGCGCACGTGGGACTGGTCGCCGGTCGGAATCGGCCTTGCGGCGCCCATTCAGGTTCCGTTCGTGCAAAGCGACGTCTACGGCCTGCGTCTCGGCGGCTTCTTCGGCTACGAGCGCAACGTCTACGGGCTGGACTGCGGCCTGGCGGAGGTCTGCTCGGGCGATTTCGCCGGGCTGCAGCTTGCGGCGTTCTCCTGGACGGAAAGCAACGTCTACGGCGTCCAGTGCAGTGCGCTCGCCAATGTCGCCGGCGGTCAGATGAAGGCCCTGCAGGTCGGTTGCGTCAACACCGTCTGGGGCGATGTCGTCGGCGGTCAGCTCGGTCTGGTCAACTACACGACCGACTTCTGCGGTGCGCAGTTCGGCGGCGTCATCAACTGGAACGTCCTGGCGTCCAGCGGCCTGCAGGTCGGTCTGGTGAACGCCAATCAGGGCGAGTTCACCGGCTGGGCCTTTGGCGGCGTCGTCAATTACGCCGACATTTTCCGGGGCTTCGGCTGCGGGCTGGTGAACGTCGCCTACGAGGTCACGGGCTTTCAGCTCGGTCTGGTCAATGCGTGCGACCGGATGCATGGCGTGCAGTTCGGCCTGCTGAACCTGATTTGCAATTCGAAGCTGCCGATCATGGTGGTTGCGAACGCCGCGTTCTGATTTGTGTGCGCAAAGCGAAAGCGGTGCGTCGCCCCCGGCTACGCACCGCTTTCGCGTCTCTGGGCTTCTCCGGCGTTTCCGGGTTCTCCGGCGTTTCCGGGTTCTCCGGCGTTTCCGGCGTTCTCCGGATTCTCCGGATTCTCCGGATTCTCCGGAATCTCCGGAATTTCCGGATTCTCCGGCTTCTCCGCGCGGGGACAGACCCCGCAAGACCTCGGTTTTTTCAGCGCTTCTCCGGAGTTTCCGGAATTTCCGGGCTTTCCGGCTTCTCCGGAGTTTCCGG
>JBJEWA010000125.1:23827-27903 GCA_051884805.1 Kiritimatiellia bacterium
GCTTCTCCGGAGTTTCCGGAATTTCCGGGCTTTCCGGCTTCTCCGGAGTTTCCGGCTTTTCCGGCTTTTCCGGAGTTTCCGGGCTTTCCGGGCTTTCTGGCGCCCCGGCGCCCCCGGGCTTTCCGCGTCGCTCTTGTCCCTTCCCTCGTCTCTCGTCGCTCTCGCCTCTCCTGTCTCTCTCTCTCCTGCCCCCCCCTCCCCTCCCCTCCCCCTCCCCCTTCAGGTATGATATAATCCCCCGCCTATGGGTCGAATTCTCTTTTTGCTCTTGTTGGGCTTTTCGCTGACTGGCTGTGCGCTGTTTCGCTCGTCCCCCGGCGAGGACGACGGGGTCATCATCGTTGTCGATATTCCCCTTGAGCCAGAAGCGCCGGCCGCCGACCAGCCGCCGGGGCCGGCTCCGGACGTTCGCGTCATCGACCACCCCTCGCCGAATCACGACCGGCGGACGCTGCCGGTCAGCATGATCGTCATCCACTACACGGCGGCGCCGCTGCGGGAGTCGCTCAACGCCCTATGCAACGGGCGCGGGAGCAATCGCGTCTCCGCCCATTATCTCGTCGCCGAAGACGGCACAATCTACCGGCTGGTGGACGAATCGCGGCGCGCCTGGCACGCGGGCGTCTCGCGCTGGCGTGAGATCACGGACGTGAATTCGGCCAGCATCGGCATTGAGATCGTCAATCTCGGCCATGATCAGAAGGGCGTGGCGCGACCGTATCCGAAGCGGCAGATCGAGGCGGTCATCGACCTTTGCCTCGACATTCAGGCGCGTCACGACATTGTTGATGTCGTCGGTCATTCCGATGTCGCGCCTGGGCGCAAGATTGATCCGGGTGAGCTTTTCCCGTGGAAGATGCTCGGTGATCGCGGCGTCCGCATTCGGCGTCCGCCGCAGTGACCCCGCGCGGGGACAGACCCCGCAAGACCTTGGCTTTTCCAGCGCTTTTCCGGCGCTTTTCCGGCTTTCCCGGTTTCTCAGCGCTTCCGGCTTCTCCGGAATTTCCGGAGTTTCCGGGCTTTCTGGCGCTTCCGGCGCCCCCGGCCTTTCCGGCTTCTCAGCGCTTCCGTCGCCCCCGCGTGGGGACAGACCCCGCAAGACCTTGGTTTTTCCAGCGTTTTTCCGGCGCTTCTCCGGCTTTTCCGGATTCTCCGGAATTTCCGGAGTTTCTGGCGCTTCTGGCGCCCCCGGGCTTCCGTGTCGCTCTTGTCCCTTCCCTCGGCTCTCGTCGCTCTCGCCCCTCCGGTCTCTCCTGTCCTCCCTCCCGCTCCCGCTCCTGTCCCCCCTCTCTCCCCCGCCCCTCCTCTCCCTCCCTCTCCCGCTCCCCCGAAAAAAAAAAAAAAAAAAAATTTCGATTTGCCCTTGACACCCAATCGGGTAATATGGTATAACTCGCACTGGACGGGCGGATTGTCGCCTGTCCGGGTGACAGTTTTCGTGGTAAACAACAAAAGGAAAAAACAAATGAAGAAACTGATGGTAGCATTGACGGCCGTCGCGTTGGGCGCTTGCGCCTGGGCAGACGAAGCCGCGCTGACCGGAAAGGTGGAGTTCAAAGACGCCACCGAAGGGCAGTGGACGCCTGACACGAACTGGGCTTACACCGGTGATGCCGAGGCGCTGAACATCGTCGGCGACGAGGGGTCGCGCGTACTCGAGATCAAGACGGGTTCGGCGGCGCTGACGCGCGAGGTGTGGACCGATGGCTTGCGCGGCGCGATTGGCGATGGCATTTTCATTGACACCACGATCGACTTCCAGAGCCAGGCTTTGGATGACGTGCCCGTGGTGACGAACGACGAGAAGCTGGCGATCTTCGTCCTGGATACGACGGATATCGAAGGTGCGCCGGCGGGCACGAACGTTTTCGTGATGGCCGGCTATGGTCCTTTGGGCAAGGCGCTCTACCGCCTCGCTGGGTTTGATGCCGAGTTTGCCGCGAGAGGGCAGCACCGGGTCGTGGTCAAGTCCTACGCGAATGTGATCGCGGACGGCAACCGCACCGGCTTCCTGGTCTACATCCAGAACGGGGCCGAGGCGACGATTACGCCGTGCAAGGTTAACCTTGATGGCGTCTACGTTCTGAACGAGGACGGCAGCGTCAACTGGACGACCGCCGGATCCGCTAGCGATTACCTGGGTCTGACGGAGAATTTCAAGACGACGGCGGCGGTGGCGCGGTGGACCAATCCGGCGACAGATTCGGCTTGCCTGTTCTTCAGCATGCCGACTGCGACCGATCTTGTGCAGGGCCAGCTGGCAGCGGTTGATTTCATCGGTAACGCCCAGATTGCGTCGGTGGAAGTGACGGCGACGGATCCGGGCTTCCCGGCCGATCTCTATACGATGGCGCTCAAAACCGTTGGCGTCACGGTGGAGATGGTGAGCGAAGATTTCGCGCTGGTGGACGGCGCGGTAACGGCGACGGAGGAAGGCGGCACGGTGGTCGTCAAGGTGACGCCGGACCAGGAGGAGTGGATGATTACGGCCGTCGGGGCGACGCAGAACGCCGAGGGCAACTGGAAGTTCGCCTTTGTTAACGGCGGGTCGGTGTCCTTCACCGGTTCGGCGATCGCGGCTTATGTCGGCAAAACCCCGTATGCGTCGATTACCGAGGCGATTGCCGCGTTCAAGGATACCGCAGGAGCCACGCTCAAGCTGGCGCAGAATACGGTTTGGCCGGATACAGAGCTTGCGGCGACTGACCTGACGCTTGACCTGAATGGTCAGACCTTGACGCTTGCGACGGATGCGACGCTCATCTATGTGAATGAGAACGCCAAATTGACGATTATCGATAGCGCTGGTTACGGCAAGATTGTTGGCGCGGGTCAGGTCTACAATAATGGCATCTTGGCCATCGAAAAGGGTGTCTTCGATGTCGAGGTGGTCAACGACACCGAGTATGCCCACTCGGCGAAGGTGACGATCACCGGCGGTTACTTCTCCAAGGATACCAACGGCGCAGAAGCGTTCACGCTGGCGGGTTCGGTGGCCGAAGGTTACGAAATTGGTATCTACGGCAACTACTGGATGGTGCAGGAGAAGCAGAAAGCCGAAGTCACGCTGACGATTGATCCTTCTTCTCAGGGCGCGACGATCAGCGGCGTTGTGGATGGCGGTACGTATACGGAAGGCGAAGAACTCGAAGTCACGGTGACGCCGCAGGACGGCTTCAAGAATGTGAAGGTGGAGATTACGGGCGCGGCGTGGACGTATCTGTCGAGCGAGAACAAGTATACGCTCACGGTCGGCACGCAAAACATCAACATCAAGGCGACGGCGACGGCGATCACGTACGCGACGCTCACGATTACGCCCGTCGAGAACTGCACCATCACGGTGAAGAACGGCGAGACGGCGGTCGAATCCGGCACCAAGTTCGATGTGGACGATGAGGTCCCGCTGACGGTCACGCGCACCCCGGCCGAGGGCTATGAACTCGTCGACTGCGCGGCGGAAGAGACGATCACCATGACGACGGATCAGACGGTGACGGCGACGGTGAAGAAGTCGACGCCGGAGGTTACGCCTGGTGCTCCGGTTGCTGACGTTGAGGCCGAATCGGCGGAAGAGGCGGCGGCAAAGGTGGAGCTGAAGGCGGAGTCGCCGAATGAGGAGATTGTCTCCACGGCTGACTACACCGGCTACTTCACCAAGCAGGCCACGGCTACCGGCGAGGGCAAGTACACGGTCTCGGCGGTGCTGAAGGACGAAATCGTCCAGGCGTCCGACGTGACGGCGGAGGTGGCGGCCGATCTCGGTACGGTTGCGGCTGCGGCCGAGGACACCACGGTGACCGTCACCACGGCCAAGGCCGGTCTCTACTACTCGGTCAAGTACACCGACGATGTCCAGAACATCACGTCGGCGGCCGAAGGTGAGCGGGTCATGGCGGGTAGCGACGGTTCGGTGACGATCAAGCTGCCGAAGGTCTCGGGTAGCAAGGCGTTCTACCAGGTGCAGGTCAACGTGACCGCCGAGTAAGCCAGGCTGATGCGCGCAAAAGCGCAGGCCAAAACGAAGGCCGGGGAGCAATCCCCGGCCTTTGTTTATACTGGCTGGTGGTGGTGGG
>JBJEWA010000126.1:0-27670 GCA_051884805.1 Kiritimatiellia bacterium
GCCTCCTGTCCCTCGCGTCCCTCGCGTCACTCCTGTCGATTGGCTTCGCCGCGCGACTGACAGGAGCGACAAGAGCGGCGAGAGCGACAGGAGAGGCGACAAGAGCGGCGAGAGCGACAAGAGCGGCGAGGGCGACAAGAGCGGCGACAATAGCGACAGAAGCGACAATAGCGACAAAAGCGACAGGAGAGAAGCGACATGAGTGACAGGCGACAGAGCGCGACTAAGCGCGACAAGCGGGGCGATGTTATCGCCTCTTGTCCCTCGCGTCACTCGCGTCACTCCTGTCGATTGGCTTCGCCGCGCGGCTGACAGGAGCGACAAAAGTAATTTAATCTAGGAGAAAGTTTGCCATGAACGCAGTCAGGAACATCATCGAACGGGCTTCGAAGCTCAACGGTACGGTCGTCCTCCCCGAGGGACAGGACGCCCGCGTCATCACCGCCGCGTGCGCGCTGGTCGAGCGCAAGATCGCGACGCCAATCGTGCTCGGCACGGCGGCGGAGATCGCCGCGGCCGAGGCGAAGGCCGGCCGGAAGCTCGCCGACTTCGGCATCAAGACCATCGACTACACCCAGGGCGACGACGAGCTGGAGGCGAACTACCTCTGCGTCTGGAACTCCAAGGAGGAGAAGAAGCCGGTCGAACGGCAGAAGCCCATCGATTTGGAGACCGCCCGGCAGACGCTGCGCACGAAGCGCATCTACTTCGGCGGCATGATGGTCAGGCTCGGTCGCGCGAACGGGCTGGTCGCGGGTTCGATCGCCTCGACGGGCGATATGCTCCGCGCGGCGTTCCACACGCTGGGCACGCAGCCGGGCGTGAAGACGGCGAGTTCGTGCTTCATCCTCGATCTCAAGCACCCGACCGAGTCGGGCGACGGCGTGCTCGCGTTCGGCGACTGCGGCGTCATTCCCAACCCGACGGCGGAGCAGCTCGTCGACATCGGCCTGGCGACGGCGCAGAGCTACCGCGACCTCACCGGCAACGAGCCGCGCGTCGCGTATCTCAGCTTCTCCACGAAGGGTTCCGCCGCCGGCGACCTCGTCGAGAAGGTGCGCAGGGCGGTCGAGCTGGCGCGGCCGAAGTTCGTCGAGGCGGGGATCGCGATGGACGGCGAGCTGCAGTTCGACGCGGCGATCGTGCCGGCGGTCGGCCGGCAGAAGAATCCGGACGGCGAGATTCAGGGCAACGCGAACGTCTTCATTTTCCCGGACCTGCAGGCCGGCAACATCGCGTACAAGGTGGCGCAGCGCATCGGCGGCGCGGACGCGATCGGCCCGAACCTCCAGGGGCTCGCGAAGGCGATGAACGACCTGAGCCGTGGCTGCAGCGCCGACGACATCGTCGCGACGGTGGCCGTCACGATGCTGCAGTCGGCGGCGAAGTGAGGCGCGCGGGGAGCGACAGGAGAGGGGAGAAGGGCGACAAGAGAGACAAGAGCGGCGAGAGCGGCGCGGTTGACAAGGGCGACAAAAGCGACATGAGCGATAAGAGACAGAGCGCGACTAAGCGCGACAAGCGGGGCGAAGTTATCGCCTCCTGTCCCTCGCGTCGCTCGCGTCGATTGGCTCCGCCGCGCGGTTGACAGGAGCGACAAGAGCGGCGAGAGCGACAGAAGAGGAGCGACAAAAGCGACATGAGCGATAAGCGACAGAGCGCGACTAAGCGCGACAAGCGGGGCGAAGTTATCGCCTCCTGTCCCTCGCGTCGCTCGCGTCGATTGGCTTCGCCGCGCGGCTGACAAGAGAGACAAGAGCGGCGAGAGAAAAGCGACAAGAGCGACAAGAGAGACAAGAGAGGGCGACAGGAGCGGCGAGAGCGACAGGAGAGGAGCGACAAAAACGACATGAGCGACAAGCGACAGAAAGCGACTAAGCGCGACAAGCGGGGCGAAGCTATCGCCTCCTGTCCCTCGCGTCACTCCTGTCGATCGGCTTCGCCGCGCGGTTGACAAGAGAGACAGGAGCGGCGAGAGCGACAAGAGAGGGCGACAAGAGCGACATGAGCGATAAGCGACAGAGCGCGACTAAGCGCGACAAGCGGGGCGATGTTATCGCCTCCTGTCCCTCTCGTCGCTCGCGTCACTCCTGTCAACCAGCCTCGTCGCTTCAGCCAGCGGCCCTGTCTCGCCAATCGGCCCTGTCTCGCCAATCGGCCCTGTCTCGCCAACCGGCCACGCCTCGCCAATCGGCCACGTCGCGCCAGTCGGCGGCGCGGTTGGCCGCGCATTGGCTCGCTCGTGCGCGCGAGGTCTTCGACGTCGAGGTCCGGGGTCTGCAAAGGACGCGCGATTCGCTGGGCGACTCGTTCGTCGCGGCCGTCCGGCTGATGCTGGCGACGGTGGCGAACGACGGCCTCGTCGTCGTCTCCGGCGTGGGCAAGAATCTGCACGTCGCGGAGAAGATCAGCGCCATCTTCTCCTCGACGGGGACGCGGTCGATCGTCCTCAACCCGGTGCAGGCGATGCACGGCGACCTCGGCATGGTCTCGGCGCGCGACGTTCTGGTCGCGCTCTCCTTCAGCGGCGAGTCGGCCGAGGTGAACAATCTCGTGCCGGCAATCCGCCGTCACGGGCTCAAGGTCATTTCGCTGACGGGCAATCCCGGCTCGACGCTGGCGAAGATGAGCGACATCCATCTGGAGATTCCCTGCGGCAAGGAGGCGTGTCCGTTCGGCATGGCGCCGACGAACTCGACGACGGCGACGATGGCGATGGGCGATGCGCTGGCGATGGTGATGATCGATGCGCAGAAGTTCGACATCTCCGCCTATGCGATGAACCACCCGGCGGGCGCGATCGGCCGGGCGCTGGTGATGCGGGTTTCGGACATCATGCGCACGGGCGCGCACCTGGCGCTGGTGAAGCCGACGGCGACCGTCATGGAGGCGCTGCTGGCGATGACGGCGGCGCAGGGCGGCTCGGCGGTGATCGTCGACGGGAGGGGGCGGCTGCTCGGCATCTTCACCGACGGCGACTTCCGGCGCATCATGGCGGAGGACGCGAAGACCGCGTCGTCGGCTTCGCGGCTCGCGTCGCCCGTCGCCGAGGTCATGACCAGGTCGCCCTCGTTCGTGCGCGACGACGCCTATGCGGCGGAACTGCTGGAGATCTTCGAGCGCAAGCGCATCGACGACCTGCCGGTGTGCGACGCGAGGGGGAAGGTCGTGGGTCTGGTGGACCTGCAGGACCTGCCGAAGATGAAGGTGCTGTGAGAGGTTGAACGGAGTTTAAACCGAAACGGAAGGAGCAAGCGATGAAAAAGCTGATGACGACGGTGGCGGTGCTGGCGATGGCGGCTGTTGCGACGGCGGCGCCGAAGAAGCGCGGCGTCCAGGCGATGGCCGGCAATGAGGACGGCCCGACGACGACAGGCCGTGAGGCGAAGATCCTCATCGACCAGATGCCCAAGACGGGGCAGTCCTGCTGTCTCGCCGCGCCCGGCATCCAGGGCGCCTCGATGATCGGCGTCTGCTACCAGAAGCCGCGGCGCTGGATCGTGATCGAGACGAAGTACACGACCTATGCGAAGTTCCTCGACCAGCTGACCTTCAACTGGCACGTTCTCCTGGAGACGAAGAGCGCCAAGGAGAACAAGGGCAACAAGATGGGCCTGCCGCCGTACAGCTACTTCAACACCACGGTCAGCTACTACAACATCCCGCAGGGGTCGCATGCGGCGTGCGTCTGCCTGCCGCCGTCCTACCTCGAACTCTACGGCGAGCCGAAGGCGATCGGCTTCACCGTCTCCAACCAGGAGGGCGACATCCTCGGCGGCGGCACGGTGAGCGAAGTCAAGGGCATCAAGCCCGACTCGAAGTTCTGGGAGGACTCGTCCGTCATGGACGCGCAGCAGAACGGCAAGCCGATGATCGAGCGGCGCCAGGGGCTCGTCGACCGCTCGCGGACGATCTGGGCGCTCGTCAATCCGAACGACTACGAGACGACGATGCAGTGAGCAGCGGGATGGGAGTTCTGTTTGATCGGCGAGACGGGAGCGACCGGCGGGGCAGGGAGACTCTCGTCGCCCGGGTCCCTCTGGTCGCTCCGGTCGGAATGAACCAACGGTAACGAATCATGGCAAAGAAATTCTTGACGCTCAACGTCGGCGCGGCGAATGTCGAGCTGGCCGAATACGAGGAGGGGGCGAAGGGCGCGCTGACGCTCGTCGGCTATGGCATTGCGCCGCTGGCGGCGCCGCTGGACGGCGGCAACGCCGGGACGGTCCTGCCGCCGGCGCTGCTGGAGCTCGTTCGCACGACGGGCATCCGGCCCGGCAAGGTCGCCGTCTCCATTTCCGGGCAGCTCGTGTTTCCGCGGCTGGCGGCGATTCCCGCCGCCGGCGGCGAGGAGCATTTCGAGCAGATGGTCCGCTACGAGGTCGAGCAGAACATCCCGTTCCCGATTGACGAGATGACGTGCGACCGCCAGGTGCTCGGCGACACCGAGAACGGCGACAAGTCCGTCCTCATCGTCGCGGCCAAGACCGACCAGGTCGAGGCGATCACCGGCGCCGTCGCCGCCGTCGGCTTTGCGCCGTCGCTCGTCGACGTCGCGCCGCTGGCGCTGGTCAACGTGCTGTCCGCCGCCCGGGCGGAGGAGGGCTGCATCATCGTGCTCGACATCGGCGCGAAGACTACCTCGCTGGCCATCGCCGAGGGCGAGCGGATCTACAACCGGTCGATTCCCGTCGCCGGCAACGCGATCACCAAGGAGATCGGCACGGCGCTGGGCTGCGGACCGGACGATGCGGAGGCGGTCAAGCGCGAGAAGGGCTACGTCTCCCTGGGCGGAGTGGTCGAGGACGAGGACGACGTCGCCGACCGCGTCTCCAAGGTCTGCCGCGCGGTGCTGACGCGGCTCAATGCGGAGATTTCGCGCTCCATCAACTTCTACCGCTCCCAGCAGGGCGGCAGTGCGCCCGTCCGGCTCTACCTGACGGGCGGCACGACGCTGCTGCCGCAGATCGACCAGTTCTTCGCGGAATCCCTGGGCATCGAGGTGGAATACCTCAATCCGTTCGAGGAGATCGCCGTCGGCCCCCGGGTCGATGCGGCGGCGCTGGAGGCCGACGGCGCGATGATCGCCGCGACCGCCGGTCTGGCGCGGCATCTGGCCGGCACCGCCCGCTTCGCCATCGACCTCCTGCCGCCGTCCCTGGTGGAGGCGTACGCCGAGAAGGCGCGAATCCCCTTCATCGTCGTCGCCGGCGTGGCGCTGACGGCGGCGCTGGCCTGCGTGTGGACGTCCGTCAGCGGCGATGCGGCCGTCGTCGCCGAGAAATGCGAGGAGGTCGCCGCCCGGGAGTCCGCGCTTTCACGCATGGACAAGCAGGTGCAGGCGGCGCAGGCCGCGCTGGCGGCCAAGGAGGCCGAGGCGGCCGAGCTGTGCCGCCTGTTCGAGCGCCGCACGGCGGCCATTCGCCGCCTGTGGGCGGTCAGCAAGGCGATTGACGGCCGGCCCGGCGTGTGGGTCGATCGGTGGGACGACGCAGGCGTGACGATTCGGCAGTGGAACGACTGGCGCAGGTCCGGCGGCGACGGCAAGACGTCGGCCGAGGCCATCGCCGGCGCCATTGGCCGCAACGACACGAACGCGATCGATACGGCGAGCGTGAAGATCGCCGCCATGTCGGAAATCGGGCCGAAGGCCGATGTCAAGCAATTCACGGTGGAGTTCAAGTGCAAATGAACAAGACGCGGATCATATTGGCGGCGACGGGCGGCGTCATCGCGCTGGTCGTTCTGGTGATGGCGGTGCTGACGTGGCTGGCCTTTTCCGCCCGGACGGCGGCGTTCGAGGGCGATGACGAGACCGAAGGCCTGGAAAGCGCCGTCGGCCGCGTGGCCGGGCTGATGGCCAAGAAGCCCTTCCCGAGCGCGGAGAACCGGAAGCGGCTGGAGGAGAACGTCCAGACCGTGGCGACCTGGTGCTCGATCCTGCAGCAGCGGGCCGCCGTCGGCGACTGGTGCGCGGACGCGGAATGCACGCCGGCGCAGTTCAAGGAGCAGATCGCCAAGGACGCCAAGGCGATGCTCGCCCGGACCGGCGGAGCGGCGACGCCAATCGTCAAGCCCGACTTCACCTTCGGTCCGTTCAAGGACTATCTGGCGGACAAGATGCCGGCGAGGGACCAGCTGGCGCGCCTGCAGCGGCAGTGGTTCGACATCGTCTCGCTCGTGGACATCCTGGCGACGAACGGCGTCGCCGAAATCACCGGCCTGCAGCTCGTCGAGCGCAAGGCGGAGGCGGACGGCGGCAAGCCGGCCAAGGGGGCGCGGGCGAAGAAGCCCGCGAAGAAGTCCGCGTCGGCGGCGTCCGACCTGAAGCCGCCGTCGGTGGAGACGTATCGCCTGTCCTTCCTATCCAGTCCGCAGGCCTTTGCCGCCGTCGTCGCCCAGTTGAGCTTCCAGGAGCGGTTCACGGTCGTCGACAGCTTCGGCTTCGTGCGCGAGCACGACGCCATCGCCGAGGCGTTTGACGGCGGCGACAAGAAGGAGGGCGCGGCCGCGGCCGGTGGCCGCCGCGGCCGGCGGCGCGGTGCGCGGGTCGAAGAGCCGGCGGCGGCCGACAAGGACAAGGAGGGCGGGAAGCGGAACGCGGTCGTCTTCGATCCGGAGACGGATGCCGTGCTCAAGGTCGAGCTGACGGTCTCCGTCTACGACTTCCGCTCGCTTGAGGACGACGACGGGAAAGGAGCGTCGAAATGATCGCAGGTTCGGGCAAGGGCAATTTCCTCGCGGCGCACTACGACTGGGTCGCCGCCGCCGTCGGCGTGCTGGTGCTGGCGGGCGCCGTGGCGTACTGTTTTCTCGGCGGCAGCATCGAGGAGCGGATCGACGAGGTGACGGCGCGCATCGGCGGCCGCAGCCCGACGGCGGCGGTCGAGGCCGCCGATACGACGGGCTACGCCGCCGTGACGAACGTCGCGCGGGCGAAGTCGCGGGCGAACGCCGTCGTCACGAAGGCGGCGGACTTCTTCGCCAGCGGCAAGCGCCTGCGCTGCCGCAACGCCGTCTGCGGCCGTGCGACGCCGGAGAAGTTCGACGGCGAGCGGAACCTGATCTGCGCCTTCTGCGGCTTCACGCAGGAGGTGGCGAAGGCCGAAACCGTGCTGGACGCCGACGGCGACGGGATTCCGGACGCCTGGGAGCGGAAGTACGGCCTCAATCCGCACGATGCGTCGGACGCCACCGCCGACAAGGACGGCGACGGGTTCACCAACCTGGAGGAATTCGAGGCCAAGACCGATCCGACGGACCCGAACGACCATCCGGATCCGCTCGACTGGCTGACGCTCACGCCGCCGCTGAAGGAGACGTACATGCCGTTCGTCCTCGTGGCGGCCAACCAGATTCCGTCCGGCTGGCGGTGCGAGTTCTTCGATGCGAAGCAGAAGGACGACTACGGCCGCACCGGGCGCACTCTGACGGCGGTCGTCGGCGAGGAGATCGGCAAGAGCGGCTACGTCCTCAAGTCCTACGAGAAGAAGTCCGTCAAGCGCGCCATCAAGGGCAGCGTGAACCAGAAGGAGGTTGACGTCTCCGAAGCCGTCGTCGAGCGTAAGCGCGACGGCAAGCTGGTCACGCTCGTCCGGGCCGAGAACCGGCGGGCGAAGCCGGCTCCCGTCGACGTGCAGGCGACGCTGTCTTTTGCGCGTGAAGGCGGGCGGACCTTCGAGGTCGTGCCGGGCGCGGAGCTGACTTTGTGCGGCGTCAAATACCGGATTCGGGAGATCAAGGCGGAGGGCAAGCGCGCGAAGGTCGTGGTCGAAACCGTGGCGACGGCCAAGCAGCGCGTACTCGAAGCCCTTGAACCCTGAAGGAATTTATAATATAATGTCTCGTAAATCGACGGAGAAAGTGATTGATATGACCAATCTCAGGAACCTTGTCGCCTGCGGCGTGGCGATGGCTACGGCTGCTGTCGCGCAGTTTGCCCTCGCGCAGGACGATCTTGACAATCTGCTGAAGGCGCTCGAATCGGAAGTGGAGACGGAGTCGGCTGCACCGACTGCGGCGGCGCCTGCCGCTGCGGCCGAGGCGCAGCCCACCGCCGCCGCGGCCGAGGAAACGTCGGCCAAACCTGCGGCGGAGGAAACGCCGGCCGCCGAGACGCCGACCGCGCCGGCCGCCGAGACGCCTGCCGAACCTGCCGCCGAGACGGCCGAGGAATCGGCGGCCGAACCTGCGGCCGAAACGGCTGTCGTCGCAGCGGAGGAAAAGCCGGCGGCTGCGGCCGAGGAGCCGGCGCCGACCGAGGCGACACCGGCTGCTGCCGCCGCGCCCGCACCGGCGGTGGCGAAATCCGCTGATTCGGATGCGGAGCTGATCGAGAACCTCAGCCGGACCGAGAAGCTCCGCCGCGAGGCGCTGGACGTTCAGGCCCGGCGCGAGATCGCCGAAGCGCGTCAGTGCATGCGCGAGGAGGGGTATGTCGAGGCCGTGCGCCATTATGGGCTGGCGCTCCAGTTCCTGAACGATCGCCCGTCGTCGAAGGAACTGCGCAAGGAGTGCGAGCAGGGCGTCGCGGAAGGCCTGTACCGCGCCGCGTTGCAGGAGTTTGACCTCGGCCGCCGCGACCGTGCGGTCAAGCTGATGGAGAAGGCCATCGACATGCGGCATCCGAAGGCGCGCCGCGTGCTCGAACAGTGGAATTCGAGCGATGACGTCGAGCAGGCGGCGGGAGTGCCCGACGCCAGCCGGCACCGGAAGAACGACGAGGACTACAAGCTCAGCCGCGAGCAGATTCGCAAGCACCTGCGCCGCAGCTGCCAGTATCTCGCCGTGCGCGACATGAAGCGGGCGCTGGAGGAGTGCGAGATCGTCCTGGTGAACGACCCCTACAACAGCGAGGCCATCCGCATCCGCAACGCGATCCAGAAGAAGCGGAAGGTGATTCTCCAGCAGGAGCGCGAGGCTGCGCGCGACGGCATGATCGCCGACATCGACGAGGCGTGGCGCCCGGTCTATGCGGTCAACGCGGCGCAGCTTCGGGACGCGGGGTCCGAAACCATCAAGAAGCAGACCGGCGACGATCCCGAGCGGACGATGGAGCAGGACATCGAGCGCCGCATGAAGGAAATGCGCCTGCCGACCATTTCCTTCAAGCCGCCGGCGACGATCATCGAGGCCGTCGACTTCTTCCGCACCGCGTCGAAGGACTACGACCGTCCCGACATCCCCGTGGAGAAGCGCGGCTTCAACTTCTCGCTCAAGACGCCGCAGGGCGCGATCAAGCAGCAGGCGGCGCAGGAGGACGAGTCGGACGACTTTGCGGCGAGCGACGACTCCGAGGCCGGCAGCGGCAACGGGTTGCCGCCGATCCCGACGATCACCGCGAGCGACATTTCGTTCTACGACGCGCTGAAGCTGGTCTGCGACTCGGTCGACTACAAGTTCATCGTCCGCGGTCCGTTCGTCATGGTCATGCAGAAGGACATGTCGACGGCCGAGCTGCTGTCGCGCAAGTACGACGTGCTCGACGCCTTCCTTGAGCGCATGACCAGCGCTTCCGCCGACGTGAAGGAAATGAAGTCCGCCGGCTTCGGCGGCGGCAACAGCCGTCGGCAGGAGGACGAGGGCGAGAACCAGGAGCGGGACTGGAAGGGCTTCTTCGAGCAGATGGGCGTCAAGTGGCCCGAAGGCTCCTCGATCATGTACATCAAGACGCTCGGCAAGCTCTACGTCCGCAACACGCGCGAGAACCTCGCCGAGTTCGAGAAGGTCCTGCAGGAGATGGGTTCGCAGCCGAAGCTGATCGAGATCGAGACGCGCTTCGTCGAGGTCAAGCAGGAAGACCTGAACTCCCTCGGCTTCGAGTGGATCCTGAACAGCGACTATTCGCTGGACGTCGGCGGCAAGCTCAGCAAGGCGCTCGGGGTCAGGAAGTCGTCCTGGGGCAAGGAAAGCGGCTCGGTGACATCGTCTTCGGTGGTGGACAACAAGCAGACGATCAACGGCCGGCCGGGCGGCTTCGCGGCCGGCGGGGACGGCTGGATGAACACCTCCACCACCCAGGGCGGCACCACGAAGAGCTACGAGAACGCCAACACCAGCGACATCGGCAACAACTCGTCGTCGACCACCTACTCCAAGAACTACACGCGCACCGTCTATCCGTACGGTTCGAGCAACGCCGGCCTGATTCGCGACCCGAACGGCACGCGTCAGCTCGGCATCAACGCCTTCGGCGGCACGTCGTCGGACTACAACCACGGCAACCGCTATCTGTCGGACGTTGGCAACCACGTGTCCGGCAGCGAGGCCTCGAACAACGACCAGTTCATGCGGGTCAACGCCTTCCTCGGCTCGGCGGACCTGTCGATGATCCTGCACATGCTTTCGCAGCGCAGCGACACCGACCTGCTCTCGGCCCCGAAGGTCGTGACCAAGTCGGGCGAGAACGCGGTCATCAAGGTCGTGACCGAATACATCTATCCGCAGGACTACGACGTGCAGCTCCAGTCGTCCAGCTCCGGTTCGAGCGGCAGCGGCACGAGCGGTTCGCAGTCGGCGATTCTCGCCGTGGTCGAGCCGCAGAACTTCACCATGCGCGAGGTGGGCGTCATCCTCGACGTCACCCCGACCTACTCCGAGGCGAACGGCGGCACGATCGACCTCGAGCTCAAGCCGCAGGTCGTCGACGAGCCGACCTGGCACAACTACGGCATGCGCATCCCGTTCACGGGCAACTCGGCCTCCGCGTCGATCACCGGCCTCGACGGCATCATCAACTCCATGGTGAGCGCGGTGACGACGCTCGGCGGTTCGCTGACCGACGACCAGAACTCGCAGATCGCCAATCGCGTGGTGGACACGTCGATGAACGCAATCGACGCCCTGTCCACGTCGGGTACGCAGAACATGACCTGGTACGACGCGCCGATGGAGCAGCCCTTCTTCCCGGTCCGTTCGATCGATTCCAAGGTTTCGATCACCCCGGGTTCGACGGTCGTGATGGGCGGCCTCATCACCGAGGCGCGCAAGGCGATGGACGACAAGATTCCGTTCCTCGGCGACCTGCCGTTCGTCGGCCGTCTCTTCCGCAGCCACGCGGAGCAGACGATCAAGAAGAACCTGCTGATTTTCGTCACCGGTCGGCTGATCACGCCTTCGGGCCGCGAGCTGTCGATCAACACCGAGACTTCGATGGCCGATGCCGAAGTGAAGACGGCGCCGAAGGCGGAGTAGGCGTTCACAAGCTCCTGCCGGGCGCGGCAGAGAGGAGGGGGATATGCGGCTGAAGCTGATGGCGGCAGGACTGCTGGCGGTGGCGTGTGCCGCCCCGGCGTCCGCCTTGCAAATCTGGCCGTGGGGCTACCTTTCGCCGGAAGGCCAGTCGGTGCAGGAGACGGATCACTTTTCGGCCAGTCCGGAAACTCCATACCTCAACCAGACGGTAACCTTCACCGCTTCCCCGGGCAAGGGCCTGGCGGTGGATTGCTGGCTTTCGCAGGCGACGTTTCCGCAGGGTGACTTTACCGGCGCGAAACTCGCCGGCTCGGAGGGGCAGAATCCGTTCGACTGGATCTGCGACCAGAACACGGCCAACACGGTCTGGTTCGCCGTGCGGTACCGGTACATTACATACGGCGTCACCTATGACGAGGCGGGGGGAACGACTGTCGCGGACAAGTCGAACCTGCTTTATCCCGATGCTTTCGAACTGGCCGACGCGCCGAGCCGCCCGGGCTTCATATTCGGGGGCTGGCGCGATGCGGACGGTACGGTCCACGCCGCCGGCGTCGAGGTAAGTGGCGCGTCCTTTTCGGAGCTGGACACGGTGCACGAAGACGGCCACACGGTCACGCTGACCGCGCAGTGGACGGCGGTGGACTACGCCCTGGCCTATGACCTCGCGGGCGGCAGCGCCGCGGCGGACTATCCCGCGCAAGTCGCCTTCGGCGAGGTCGTCCGCCTCGCGGCGCCGTCGCGCACCGGCTATGATTTCGCCGGCTGGCTGCTGTCCGGGACGGAATCGACGGCGCGGTGGGGCCTGACGGACGACCCGCAGACGATCGTCTCCGCCGGCACGGCGGTCGGCGGCGGCGCGGATGCGACCTACTTCCGGAACCTGACGACGCAGGGCGGGGGAACGGTGCGCCTGACGGCAACCTGGCGGGCGCGGACGATCACGGTCGAGTTCAACAAGCAGGGCGGCACCGGCGGCACCGAGGGCGTGCGATCCTATACGTATGGCAGCGTGCCCTCTCCGGCGTCCGTCGACCCGCCGTCGCGCAGCCCCGACGAGTTCAACGGCTATTGGACGGAACCGGAGGGGCAGGGCCGCCAGCTGTGGACGGCGACCGGGCAGTGGCACGACGCCGACGCGGTCTGGGACATTCCCAGCAACATTGTCGTGTATGCGGCCTGGACGCTCAGCCGGACGCGGACGGTCAAGTTCGACTCGAAGTTCTCGACCGTGCAGGCAGTGCTGTGCACCATCGGCGAACCGTTCGGGCAGTTCTTCCCGACGATCGTCGGCACGAACGCGACCGATGTCTTCCTCGGCTGGTACTCGAACGAAACGGCGCGGGTCGAGGCGGACGATCCGGTGCCGGGCGGACAGTACGAACTGCTGCTGACGGCCCATTGGGACAAGGAGACGTACTGCATCGCCTTTGACGGCAACGGCGCGACGGCCGGCGCGATGCCGGTCATGACCTGCCAGTTCGACGCGGTCGTGTCCCTGCCCGCCAACGCCTTTGTCCGCACCGGCTATACGTTCGACCACTGGCGCGACGAATCCGGAACGGTGACGTTCGCGGACGGGCAGGAGAACCTGAAGAACATCCTGGATACAGGCGTCCGCGCGACCAACACGCTGTTCGCCGTCTGGCGGACGAACGAGTACGTCATTGTCCTGGACCCGAACGGCGGCACTGGCTCGGCGCAGGCGTGGCGGACCGTGCGCTACGACGAGCCGGTTCAGCTGCCGACGGCGGCGGAGGTCGGCTTCAGCCGGGAGCCGTTCGCGTTCGGCGGCTGGAGCAATGCGGTCTCGGGCGTGGTCTATGCGGACTTGTCGGCGGCGGTCAGCAATCTCTGCGCCGAGGCCGACGGCCAGATTACGCTGCTGGCCGTCTGGCGCCTGTCCGACCTCGCCGAGGCCATGGACTGCACGAACCTGGACTGGAAGAACAGCCCCGACGCCAACGAGAAATTCGATTCCGAGTGGCAAGTCGCCGATGGCGGGCATGACACCGCTCGGTGTGCGCTCCAGCGCCCGACTGCGTCCGCGACGGTCAATCCGTATACGCTGACCTCGTCGGTCATCACCAACAGCGGAACGCTTTCATTCTACTGGCAGCCGCAAGGCAACGACGGAATGCTCCTGTTTTGGATTGACGACCAAGAACAGCCGACCGACGATCCCGGGTCTAGTGTGCGCGAACGTACGGGAACGGACGGCGTGTGGAGCTTGGTGACGACGAATCTGGTGGTGTCCCCCGGCGAGCGGAAATACATCCATCTCGCCAACTACGACCTGGCGTCTTCCGTCCGGGTGGACCTGATGACCTGGACGCCGGAAGGACGCCGCGAACCGGAAGCGGGGAAAGACGAGGTCACGGTGTCGGCAGCGGCGTTTTCGGCGGACGGCACGAAGTTTGTCTTGGGCTTTGCGGGCGATTCCGCCTTCGATTACGAACTGCTCACCAACGCGGACCTGCGCGTGGACGCCTGGGGCGTGCTGCTGCGGCAGGACGGTGCGGACGAGGTGACGTTCGAGGCCCCGGTCCGGCCGGAACTGCCGCAGCTCTTCTACAAGGTGCGGACGGTTCCGAAGCCATGAGGATTGCGCTGACAGGCGGAATCGCGTGCGGGAAGTCGCTGGTGGCGAAATTCCTGCACGAGGCCGGCGTCGAGACGATTGACGCCGACGACATCGTGCACGAACTTATTCCCGATCCGGCCGAGCGGCGGCGGCTTGCGGCGGAGGTCTTCGCCGATGCCGCGAAGCGCCAGGCGCTGGAGGCGCGGCTGCATCCGCTGGTGAAGGCGCGCATCGACGCCTTTCTCGCCGCCGCCGCGCCCTCCGCCCTGCGCCTCGCCGTCGTTCCGCTGCTCTTTGAGACCCGCTGGGACGCGGATTATGATATAATATGCTGCGTCTCGTCCGACGAGGAAGCGCAGCTTTCCCGGATGATGACGATGCGCGGCTACACGCGCGCCGAGGCCGAAGCCCGGATGGCGGCGCAAATGCCCGTCAGGGAGAAGGCCGCCCAATCCCATTACGTGATCGAGAACAACGGCTCCGGAGAAGAGCTGAAGTCGAAGGTCGCGGCATTCGTCAGCTGGTTAAAGGAAAGGTCAGGTCAGGCAGATGGCAGACGAGTTTGATGTCTTCGCAGGAGCGATGAAGCAGGCGCAGGGGCCGAAGCCCGCGGGCGGCCCGAAGCCGCATCCCGGCAAGAAGCCGTTTCACAAGAAGTTCAGCCGCGGCGGCAACGGGCCGAAGGGCAACGCGTCGCCGATTCGCGGCGCCAACGGCGAGGAGTCGGTGAATCCGCTGCTCAACGCGCCGCTGCCGACCGAGCAGAAGGCCGCCGGCGCCGAGGCGCCAGCGAATCCGAACCGCAATCCGGACCTGCCCGAATTCCAGCTGAAGGACATCCAGACCTGGCCGGCGCCGCAGATCGTCGAGCGCATGATGCCGGGGGCCGACCCGGAGGAGCTGGGCTCCTACCGCAAGCACGAGCTGATCTTCGCGGCGATACGGGCGTATCTCGGCAAGGGCGGGGCGGTCGTCGCCTCGGGCTGCCTCGAGATCGTCCGCGAGGGCCATGGCTTTCTCCGCTCGGCGCGGAACAACTTCCTCGCCTGTCCGGAGGACGTCTTCGTCACCCAGCAGCAGATTCGCCGGCATGCGCTCCGGACGGGCGACATCATCGAGGGCCCGATCCGCGATCCGCGCGATCGCGACCGCTTCTTCTGCCTCGGCAGCGTCATGAAGGTGAACGGCAAGGAGCCGTCCGTCGCCGCGCGCGTGGTGCACTTCGAGAACCTGACGGCCACCTTCCCGACGCGGCGGATTCTGCTGGAGACGACGGCGAACGAGTTCTCGACGCGCGTCATCGACCTGTTCGCGCCGGTCGGCTTCGGTCAGCGCGGCCTGATCATCGCGCCGCCGCGCGTCGGCAAGACGGTGCTGCTGCAGAAGATGGCCAACGCGATCTCGAAGAACCATCCCGAGGCGATCCTGATCATCCTGCTCATCGACGAGCGCCCCGAGGAAGTGACGGACATGCAGCGCAACACCAAGGCGATGGTGCTGAGCTCGACCTTCGACGAGGAGCCGCAGCACCACGTGAGCGTGACGGAAATGGTGCTGGAGATGTCGAAGCGCCAGGTCGAAAACGGCAAGGACGTCATCATCCTCATGGATTCGATCACCCGCATGGCGCGCGCCTACAACACAGTGCAGCCGCATTCGGGCAAGATCCTCACCGGCGGCGTGGACGCGCTGGCGATGCACCGTCCGAAGCGGTTCTTCGGCGCGGCGCGCAACATCGAGGGCGGCGGTTCGCTGACGATCATCGCCACCGGCCTGGTGGACACCGGCTCGCGCATGGATGAGGTCATCTTCGAGGAGTTCAAGGGCACGGGCAACATGGAGATCGTGCTGGACCGGGGGCTGGCCGACAAGCGCATCTACCCGGCGATCGACATCGAGAAGTCGGGCACGCGCAAGGAGGACCTGCTGCTCGATCCGCTCGAACTCGAGAAGACCTGGGGCCTCCGGCGCATCCTGTCGGCGGCCGGTCCCGAAAGCGCGATGCGCTCGGTGCTCAATTCGCTCCGGAAGACGAAGTCGAACCCCGAATTCCTCATTGCGCTGGACCTGAACAAGGTGAGCTGAGGGCGCCGCCGCCAGGCTCCTTCCGGTCGGAACTCGCGCGTATCGCTTGCGAACCGCTCATGGGCGACATTGTCATCACCGGTGCGAAGATGCACAACCTGCGGGGAATCGACGTGACGATTCCCCGCAACTCGCTGACCGTCGTCACCGGCCTTTCCGGCAGCGGCAAGTCGACGCTGGCGTTCGACACGCTCTACGCCGAGGGGCAGCGGCGCTACGTCGAATCGCTCTCGGCCTATGCGCGGCAGTTCCTCGACCGGCTCGCGAAGCCGGACGTGGAGAAGATCGAGGGCCTGTCCCCCGCGATTTCGATCGAGCAGCGCACCACGAGCGGCAATCCGCGCTCGATCGTCGCGACGGTGACGGAGATCCACGACTACCTGCGCATCCTCTACGGCTCCGCCGCGACGCCGCACTGCCCGAAGTGCGGCCGCGAAGTCACGCGCCAGTCGGCGGAGCAGATCGTGGACGCGATTGCGCAGCTGGGCGGGGAGGGCCGCGCGGGCCGGAAGATCTTGCTGCTGGCGCCCGTCGTGCGGGGCAGGAAAGGCCGTCACGAGGAGGTCTTCGCCACGCTGAAGCGCAATGGGTTCGTGCGCGTCAGGATCGACGGGGCGACGTATCTCCTGGAGGAAACGCCGGAACTCGACCGGAAGCAGGCGCATGACGTCGACGTGGTCGTTGATCGGCTGGTGCTTCCCTGCGACCGGACGCGGCTCACCGACTCGGTGGAGCTTGCGCTCAAGACCGGCAACGGCATCATGCAGGTGGAGCCGCTGACTGACGCGCCGCCGCCCGCCGCGCCCGCCGCGTCGGCCCGCAAGAAGCTCCCGCCGCCGCTCGTCTTCTCCGAGCTGAACGCCTGCGTGCATTGCGGCATCTCCTTTGACGAGCTGAAGCCGCGGTCGTTTTCCTTCAATTCGCCTTTCGGGGCCTGCAAGACCTGCGGTGGCCTTGGCCGGCTCTACTATTTCGACGAGGAGCTGGTCGTGCCTGACCGGACGCTGCCGCTGCGCGAGTGCATCCACCCGTGGCGGCGGGCGGGACACAACGCGATCATGTACTACAACGCGCTGTTGGAGCAGATCGCGAAGCAGTACAAGGTGCGGCTTGACACGCCCTACGAGCAGTTGCCGACGTCGTTCCGCAAGGGCCTGATGCACGGCTTCAAGGACGACCTCGTGCTGCCGTGGCGCTCGGTCGACCGGCCGTTCGAAGGGGTGCTTGCCGTGCTGCAGAAGCGCCTCGAAGAGGCCGAAGACGAGGAGACGCGCGCGAAATACGAGTCGTATCAGAGCTGCCGGACGTGTCCGGACTGCCAGGGTGCGCGGCTCAACGAGTTCGCCCGCGCGGCGACCGTCGCCGGCAAGACGATTGTCGAAGTGATGGCGATGCCGGTCGGCGACGCCCTGGCGTTCTTCCAGTCGCTGGGCGAGAGCGACGCGAGGGGCGAAGGGGGGAGGGGGAGCGACAGGAGCGACAAGAGAGGCGAGAGGGGCGAGAGAGGGAGCGACAGGAGCGACGAGAGAGGAAGCGACAGGAGCGACGAGAGCGACAAGAGATGGAGCGATGAGAGCGACAAGGGCGACAGGAGCGACGAGGGCGACGAGAGAGGGAGCGACAAGAGCGACAGGAGCGACGAGAGCGACAAGAGAGGGAGCGACAGGAGTGACGAGAGGGCCTCAAGTCTCTCTTGTCTCTCTGGTCAAACTCCCTCCTGTCGCTCTCGCCTCTCTGGTCCCTCCTGTCCTCCCAGCCCCCCCAGCCCTCCCAGCCCCCCCAGCCCCTCCTGTCAGCGGGATTTGCCTTCTTCGCCGAAGCTGGCGGCGCTGCGCGACATTCTCGCCGAGATCACCAGGCGGCTGCAATTCCTGATTGACGTCGGCCTGGATTACCTGACGCTCGACCGGGCGAGCGCGACCCTGTCGGGCGGCGAGATGCAGCGCATCCGCCTGGCGACGCAGATCGGCTCGGGGCTGACGGGCGTCCTCTATGTGCTTGACGAGCCGACGATCGGGCTTCATCCCCGCGACAACGAGCGGCTAATTGCCACGCTCAAGGGCTTGCGCGACCGCGGCAATACCGTCGTCGTCGTCGAACACGACGGAGAAATGATGCGGGCGGCCGACTGGATCGTCGATCTCGGTCCCGGCGCTGGGCGCGAAGGCGGCCAGCTCATGTATCAGGGCGACTTCAAGGGCCTCTTGAAAGCGAAGAGCCTGACCGCCGACTACCTGACGGGTCGCCGCCGCGTTGCAGCCGCGAGCGGGAGCGAGGGGGGGAGCGACAGGAGTGACAAGAGGGGCGAGAGTGACGAGAGCGGGAGCGACGAGAGCGACAAGAGGGGGGGCGACGAGAGGGCCTCAAGTCTCTCTTGTCTCTTTGGTCAACCGCCCTCTTGTCGCTCGCGTCTCTCCAGTCTCTCCTGTCCTCCCAGCCCCTTCTCCAGCTCCTGTCCCCCCGGTCAGAAAAACGCCCGCTCGGCGTGTCTCGTTCTCTCTGGCGCGAGCGAACACAACCTCAGGAACATTACGGTTCACATTCCCGTCGGCTCGTTTACCGTCGTGACCGGCGTTTCCGGCTCGGGCAAGTCGACGCTGATCGACGAGACGCTGAAGCGGGCGCTGATGCGGCATTTCTACGGCGCGAAGGCCGTGCCGGGCAAATACCGGAAGCTCACGGGCGTCGAGCATTTCGACAAGGTCATCGAAATCGACCAGTCGCCCATCGGGCGGACGCCGCGGTCGAATCCGGCGACGTACGTCGGCTTCTTCGCGGAAATCCGCCAGCTCTTCGCGCTGACCCAGGCGGCGAAGGCGCGCGGGTATGCGGCGGGGCGCTTTTCGTTCAACGTCAAGGGCGGCCGCTGCGAGGTCTGCGGCGGCGACGGCGTGCAGAAGCTGGAGATGAGCTTCCTGCCGGACGTCTACGTCACCTGCGAGCAGTGCGGCGGCCGGCGGTTCAACGCCGAGACGCTGGAAGTCACGTACGGCGGCAAGAACATCGCCGAAGTCCTGGCGATGACGGTGGCCGAGGCCTACGAGTTCTTCGCCAAGGTCCCGTCGCTCGCGCGCAAGCTGAAGACGCTCGTTGACGTCGGCCTGGGCTACGTCGCCCTCGGCCAGCCGGCGACCACGCTGTCGGGCGGCGAGGCCCAGCGCATCAAGCTGGCGACCGAGCTTTCAAAGCGCTCGACGGGCAAGACGCTCTATTTCCTGGACGAACCGACGACGGGGCTGCACTTCGACGACGTGGCGAAGCTGATGAAGATCCTGCTGGAGCTGCGGGACCAGGGGAATACCGTCGTCGTCATCGAGCACAATCTTGACGTCATGCGGTGCGCGGACTGGATAATCGACTTGGGTCCCGGCGGCGGCGACAAGGGCGGCCGTCTCGTGTGCGAAGGTTGCGTCGAGACGGTCCGAAACTGTAAAAATTCTGTCACGGGCAAGTTCCTCTAATTCAGTTTTTTTGATATAATTTCTTCTGTTTTCAGTCGGGCGAAAAGGCCGTTGGGAGACACCGTCGTCGCGGCGGCGCGTCTCGTGTCGTCGTGACGGCGCGCGGCATGGCTGGTTCCGGCCGAGATGGAGTGGCATGATGACAAAAAGAAAGATCGTGGTTTGTTCCGTCGCGCTGGCGGCGGCGGGGGTGGCGTTCCTTCTGTGTCGGCGGGCGGGCTGTCCCCGGTCCGGTGTGGAGCCGGTCCGGTCGGGCGAGGCCGTCGTTTGCTCGGAGCCTGCGTCCGTCGCGGCGGCGACGCCGACCGGCCAGACGCCGACCGTGCGCGGAACTCTGCCGTACGTGCTGAAGTGCAAGGCGCCGTTTGACAAGCCGCTGCGGCTTGCCGTGGAAGCCCTGGGGGCGCGGACGGTCGGCGTGCTCGACTCGTCCGTCGTGCTGGTCGAGGCGGATGCGGCGGCCCGGAGCCGGCTGCTGGCCGACGGGCGCTTCGAGAGTCTCGTCGAACGCCAGCCGGCGGACAAGGTGCAGTCCCGGCTGGCGGCCGTCCTGTCCGCCGGCGCCGCATCCGTCGAGGCGGCGGTCGTCGCGCTGTCGGCGGAGGACCGCGGGCGGTTGGTCGATTGCATCGTGGCCGGCGGGGGCGAGCTGCTGCCGGGGTGCGTCAACGAGGGCGCGACGATCCGCGCACGGCTGCCGTCGGCGCTGGCCGTCGCGCTTTCCCGGCGCGGCGACGTGCACTGGCTGGAGAAGTTCGAGCGCCCGCAGTTCCTGAACGACCGGGCCGTGAATGCGGGCGCGATGAACGTGCGCCAGGTCTGGAACCTTCACGGGCTGTCGGGCGCGGGCCAGGTCGTCTCGACGTCAGATTCGGGCATCGACACGGGCGACCTCGCGACGCTGCATCCCGACTTGCGCGACCGGGTGGCCGGCATCAAGGTCGTCGACGGCTGCTCGACGAATGACGTCGACGGCCACGGCACGCATACGGCCGGGTCGATTGTCGGCGACGGCCAGATGTCGGACGGGCGGATTCGCGGCACGGCCTGGGGCGCGACGCTCTTCGCCTGGTTCTGCAGCGGCGGCGGCAGCGTCCGCATCCCGTCGACCATGAATGCGCTGTTCCGGGGCGACGACGAGGGTATGGAGTGGCCGGCCCATGTGCACTCCGCCAGCTGGGGCGCACCGCTCGGCGGCGCGTACGACACGCAGTGCGCCGACTTCGACCGGTACGTGTGGGAGCATCCCGATCTGCTGCCGGTCGTCTCGGCGGGCAACTATGGTCCGATGCCCCTGACCGTCAACTCGCCGGCGGCGGCGAAGAACGTGCTGGCCGTCGGCGCGACGGAGAACCTGCGCAGCAGCAGCCAGGGCTCGCAGGGCCTGTCGAACGGCACGCCGGAGAACACGGCGTCGTATTCCAGCCTCGGTCCGTGCCAGGACGGGCGCATCAAGCCGGACGTCGCCGCTCCGGGCACCGGGGTCCTGTCAACCCGCGCGGACGGCGTTGACTACAAGTTCGGCAACTACGACCGCTATTACGCCTACTGTTCCGGCACGTCGATGGCGTGTCCGCTGACGGCCGGCGCCGTCGCGCTGGTGCGCGAATGGCTGGTCACCAACGCCGTGGAGCTTGGCCTGTCGGCGACGGAGCCGCCGACGGCGGCGCTGATGAAGGCCGTCATCACGGGCGGTGCCGACGGCGGCCTCCAGCCGAACGTCGAGAATGGCTGGGGGCGCGTCAATCTCGCGGAGACGCTGTTTCCTGCGGACCGGGCGGTCCGGCTGATTGACCGGATTCCTTTTGCGGCCGGGTCGAACTTCGTCTATGTCGTCGAGACGACGAACGCCGCGCCGCTGGAAGTCCAGCTCGTCTGGATTGACTATCCCGGCGACGCCGAGGACAAGACGGGGGCGCGCAAGCTGGTCAACGACCTCGACCTGACCGTCGAGGCCCGCATGGGGCTGGGCGACGACCGCATCTGGCGCGGCAACGGCGGCAAGTTGCCGGACCAGCTGAACAACCTGGAGAGCGTCCGCATCGAGACGGCGGCGCCGACGAAATACGTCATTACGGTTTCCTGCCCGCAGATCGTCCACGACTGGACCGAGGGCGGCGCTGCGGCGCTGTACGTGCGCGGCGCCTTCGATCCGGCCGCCGACCCGGCGGTGGACTGCTTCGCCCGCATCCGGGAACGCGGACTCGGCTTCCGGGATTTCGGGCAGGCGCTGAGCGAGGTGCGCGATCACGAGACGCTGGAGCTGCTGGACTGGGTCTGGCTGCCGTCCAACGTCGTCCTGCAGACGAGCTTTGTCCTGACGGCGACGAACAAGGTGGCGGAGCGGACGCCGATTCTCCGGCGGGACGACGCGTCCCTGACGCTGGCCGAGGGGGCGACGGTCCTGTTCACCAACGTGACGTTCGCGGCCGGTGAGTCGGCGGCGGTTCGGGTCGTGCAGGGCGCGAAGGCCCAGGTCGCGGGAACGGCCGTCTTCGACGGGCTGGTCGCCGGCATCCCCGGGCTGGCCGTCGCGTCGCCGAGCGGGTTCGAGCTGGTCGGTCGGCTGGACAACGGCATTACGATCGAGTGCACGGGGGCGTCCCTGCCGGGGGCGCAGTTCGGGCGGTATGCGTGCGCGACGGCCATCGCCGAGGAAAGTGCGCCGCGCCTCGTTTCCGCCGCCGAGACGACGTGGTCGGGCCAGGCGGACGGCGCGGGCCGGCTGTGCTGGGTGGAGGCTGCGCCGGTCGATCCGGCGGTGGCGGTCGGCTACGTCGACGGGGAGACGCCCGTCTACTGCCGCACCCTCGACCAGCTCCTGGATGCGGCGCCGGCGGGCGCGCGGGTGGTCGTCCAGCGCAGCGGCTACCCGATTGAGCAGCAGCGGACGCTTTCTGGCGCCCTGACGATTGCGGCCGCCGAGGGAGCGGGCGAAATCGTCATCCGGCCCGGCGGCGGCGCCGGGCTGAAGCTGGCCGACGGCTGCGACCTGACCGTGTCGGGCCTTTCGTTCTGCGACTACGCCGGCAATGCGATCTTCGCGGTTGACGGCGACGGTGCGCGGCTGACGCTCACCAACGTCGTGTTCCGGAACATCGAGGGCACGAACACGCACTCGGGCGCCGTCGCCGTCCGTCGCGGCGCCGTCCGGTCGCTGGATACGGTTTTCGAGGATTGCCGGGCGACAGGCGACCACTATGTCCTGACGCCGCTCGGGGCGTTGCTGAAGAAGCACGTCAGCTCGTCCGGCGGCGCCGTCTTCCTGGCGGGCGACGGCTGTGCGCTGGAGCTGTCCGGCGGCGCCATCCGCAGCTGCCAGACACGCACCTTCGGCGGCGGCGTCTACGCGAAGACCGGCGCGGCGATTGCCGTCTCCGGCGCCCTTGAGGTGCTTGGGAACGCGTCCGACAACCACGAGCGCGACGACCTGTACCTGGAACCCGGAGCGGAGCTCGCCCTGGGCGGCCCGGTGACGGGCCGGGACGCGATCGGCATCCGCTATTTCGATTCGACCACGTCGACTTCGGACTTCGGCAACGACGTCTCCGACTTCTGCGTGAGCCTGGCCGCGACGGTTGACCGGCAGGTGGCGAGCGATTCCGCCGCAGCCTTCTTCAACGACGCGTATCCGGATACGACCGAGGCGCAGTTGGCGGCGGACGTGGACCGCCTGCGCTGGGTGGCGTGCGAACCGGGCGACCGCCAGGTCGATCCGGACGACCCGTCGGCCGTGCTGGCGGTCACCAAGGGCGGCGTGACCCGGTATTATGCCGATGCCGCCGCGGCCTTCGACTGGATCGACGACGATGCGACGGTCGAGCTGCTGGCGAACGTGACCTTTGCCGCCGACCTGGTCGTGACCAACGACGCCTCCGTGTGCCTGCGCTCGCGGCTGCCCGACCGCTTCGTCCTCCAACGTGCGGCGGCGGACGCCTCGATCTGCGTCCTTTCGGGCGCGACGCTGGTGGTCACGAACCTTGAGCTCAACGGCGGTAGCGTCCTGGCGTCGTCGTCGCTCCTGCGCGTGGACGCCGGAACGCTGGAGCTTCGCGACGGGGCGAAGGTCTGCAACGCCTATGGTGCGGAAGTGCGCGCCGCCGGCGGCGTCTCGGTCTGGAATGGCGGCAGCTTCGTCCTGCTGGACGGGGCGGAGATCGCCGACTGCGTGAACACGTCCGTCAACGAGGACGGATCCGCCGGCTACGGCGGCGGCCTCCTGGTCGAGAACGCCACGGCGGACCTGCGCGGCGGCCGCATCACCGCCGGGCGCGCACGGCGTGGCGGCGGCGTGTTCGTCGGCAGCAAGTCGACGGTCTATCTTTCGGGCGGCGTGACGATTGACGCCAACGCGACCTTCGACGGCTCCTCCGGCGTGCTGGCGGCGAAGGACAACCTCTGCGTGGCCGACCTCTCCGAACTCATCGTCACCGCCGAGCTGACCGGCGCGATCGGCTACAACGAGGGCATCTCCCGCGATACGGAGGTCTTCGGCAAGGCGACGTTCGCCGGGCCGGACGAAGCGCTGCAGGCGTCCGCCCACCGCTTCACCCACGACGTCTCCGGCGACGTGGGCATGGCGGTCTCCGACGGGGCGGAGACGCTGCTCGTCTGGAGCCTGGCGCTGGACGACGCGGGCGGCTACGGGGAGAACTACGCGCTGCTGGCCGGCGAGCCGGTTCCGGTCGCGCCGCCGACGGCTGTCGACGGCCTCGTCTACGACGGCCAGGCCCAGACCGGCGTCGTCGCGGGCGTCGGCTACACGCTGTCCGACCACGTGGCCATCGACGCCGGCGACTACCTGGCGACGGCCTCGCTGCGCGCGGGCTTCGTCTGGATCGACGGGACGGACACGCCCGTCGGCATCGCCTGGCAGATCGCCAAGGGCGTCTACGACCTTTCGGGCGTCGCGCTGGTGGACAGCCAGTTCGACTACGACGGAACGTTCCACTACCTGACGCTCACGGGGACGCTGCCGGAGGGGCTGCTGGTCAGCTACGCGAACAACGGCCGCTATCAGCCCGGAACGAACGTCGTCACGGCGATCATCGTGCCCAATCCGAACGCGCTGTCGCCGAACCTGGAGCTGTCGCCGAACCCGACGACCCTGACGGCCCGGCTGATCGTCGTCGATGCCGCCGGACTGTACCCGGGCGACGGGGAGGAGCCGTCCGTCGTCACCCACTATCCGTCGCCGATCGCCATCCAGTCGATCGACCGCCTGCCTGACGGCAAGTGGCAGATCGTCGTGACCAACCGCGAGCCGTACTGCTGGTACTGCCTGGTTTCGACGGACGACCTCAAGCAGGGCTTTACGGTCACCGGCGAGTGGCAGCAGGCGGCGGCCGATGCGCCGAAGGCCTGGACGAACGCCATCGAACGGACGGAAGGCCAGTATTTCTGGCGGGCGTTGGGCAAGCCCGGCGAGGGTCCGGCGACGCCCTGAGTCCATTCCCTGTTCCCGATCATCACTGTACCCATACAAGCCATGGCAACGGAAAAGAAAGCAGAAGTCAAGAAAACCGGCAACACCGCGCTGGACGCGGTGCTGAGCCAGATTCGCAAGGAGTTCGGCGAGATGGCGATCATGCGTCTCGGCGATCAGGAGGTCCGGGAGATTCCCGTCATTTCGACGGGTGCGCTGTCGCTGGACCTGGCGCTGGGCGTCGGCGGACTGCCGCGCGGCCGCATCGTCGAGTGCTACGGCCAGGAGTCGTCCGGCAAGACCACCATCGCGCTTCATGTCGTCGCGAACGCGCAGAAGGCTGGCGGCGTCGCGGCGTTCATCGACGCGGAACACGCGCTGGATCCCGGCTACGCGAAGAAGATCGGCGTCGATCTCGACAACCTGATCGTCTCCCAGCCGAACAGCGGCGAAGAGGCGCTCACCATCTGCGAGCAGCTCGTGAAGTCCGGTGCGCTGGACGTAGTCGTCGTCGATTCGGTCGCCGCGCTGACGCCGCAGGCGGAGATCGACGGCAACATGGGCGATAGCCACATGGGCCTGCAGGCACGGCTCATGTCGCAGGCGATGCGCAAGCTCACCGCGACGATCGCGCAGACGAAGACGCTGCTCGTCTTCACCAACCAGGTGCGCGAGAAGATCGGGGTGATGTTCGGCAATCCCGAGACGACGCCTGGCGGCAAGGCGCTCAAGTTCTACGCGAGCTGCCGGCTGCAGGTGCAGCGCATCGGCGCCATCAAGAACACCTCCGGCCAGGTCGTCGGCAACCGCACGCGCGTCAAGGTCGTCAAGAACAAGGTCGCGCCGCCGTTCGCCGAGGCGGAGTTCGACATCCTCTACGCCTGCGGCATCTCCTACGAGGGCAGCGTCCTCGACGCGGCGCTCGCGCGCGGCATCGTCGAGAAGCGCGGCAGCTGGCTCAGCTTCGGCGACGAACAGCTCGCGCAGGGCTCGCTGGCGACGATCGACTACCTCCGGGCCAATCCGGAGGTGACGCAGAAGATCGTCGATCTCGTCAGGACGACGCCGGTCAATCCGGCGCTGGCGAAGAAGCGGTAGGGAAGCTCCGCTGCCGGTTGCCGTTGCGCATGAAGGCCGTCGTCGTTCTTTCGGGCGGACAGGATTCCGCGACCTGCCTGGCGCTGGCCGTCAGGAAGTACGGGGCGGCGCAGGTCGCCGCCGTCACGTTCGCCTACGGCCAGCGCCATGCGATCGAGACGCGGTATGCGAAGCGGCTGGCGCGGCGCTTCGGCATTGCGCGGCACAAGGTCGTGCGGTTCGGCTTCTACCGGGACCTCACGACCAACGCGCTCCTGGATCCGCAGCTGAAGATCACGCCGGCGGCGGGCGCTGCCGCCGGTTCTCGGCGCCCGCCCGCGCCGCCCAACACGGTGGTCGAGGGGCGAAACGCGTTTTTCCTCACGGCGGCGGCCGTCTGGGCGAAGTCGCTGGGCGCGACGGTGCTCTACACCGGCGTCTCGCAGGCCGACTATTCCGGCTATCCCGACTGCCGCGCCGTCTTCATTCGCGCACAGCAGCGGGCGATCCGGCTGGCGCTCGACTGGCCGATCAGGATCGTGACGCCGTTCATGAAGATGACGAAGGCCGAAGAGTGGGCGCTGGCGGCGAAGCTCGGCATCTTCGAGCTGATTCGCGACGAGACCGTGACCTGCTACAACGGCGTCCCCGGCGCGGGCTGCGGGCAGTGCCCCTCCTGCCGGCTCCGCAATCGCGGGCTGCGGGAATTCCTGAAGACGTGCGATGACCCTGCTCTGCGAAGACGCGGACCTGCTCGTGGTCGATAAGCCGGCGGGGCAGATCGTCCATCCGGCGCCGGGCCACGAGACGGGCGCCCTGACGGAAGAGCTCGTGCGCCACTGTCCGTCCATGGCGAACGTCGGCTCGCGGGAACGCCCCGGCGTCGTGCACCGGCTGGACCGGGAGACGAGCGGCGTGATGGTCTTCGCCAAGACCCAGGCCGCCTACCTCGACTTGCGCCGGCAGTTCGAATCCCATCGGGACGTGCGGAAGACCTACCTTGCGGTGCTGCACGGTGCGCCGCGACCGCGCACGGGAACGCTGGACGGACCGGTCGGACGCGAGCGGCTGCGGGCCGTCACGCACTGGCGGGTCCTGGCGAAGCACGGGCCGATCGCGCTGGTCGAGTTTCGCCTCGAAACCGGGCGGATGCACCAGATCCGGATTCACGCCGCCGAACTCGGCTGCCCGGTCGTCGGCGACCGGCTGTACGGCGAGGCGGCGAAGGACCGGCGGCTGCGCGTCCGGCCGCAGCGCCTGCTGTTGCACGCGGTGGAGCTTTCCTTCCTGCATCCCACGACCGGCCGCCGCCTCACGTTTGCCGCCGAGCCGCCGCCGGACATCGTGTACGCAGGGTGATTGGCTGGCTTGATAGTCCGGCATAGTACCCTCTGTGCTGCCCAGCCGAGTACCCTCTGTGCTGCCCGGCATAGCACCCTCTATGCTGCCCAGCCGAGTACCCGCAGCGCCCTCGCTGCGTGGCGCGGTAACAGCCACCGGGTACTCGGCTTGGTCCGCGCCCCGGCGTGGGTCACGCCGGGTACTAAAGGCGTACCCGCCCGCAGCGCTGTCCAGCCGAGTACCCGCAGCGCCCTCGCTGCGTGGCGCGGTAACAGCCATCCGGCGAGCCGAGGAAACAAGGCCTCGCAGTGCCCAAAGATTTCCGCAGTTAATTCTCATTTCCCTTGCGCCAGCGTGGAGGGATGCTTGGTCCCGCCCCGGCGTGGGGTCGCGCCGGGTACTAAAGGCGTACCCGCCCGCAGCGCTGTCCAGCATAGTACCCGCAGCGCCCTCGCGCACACGCTTGTGCGCCCTTCGGGTTCGGCTTCGCCGAATGTCCCCTCC
>JBJEWA010000127.1:0-27598 GCA_051884805.1 Kiritimatiellia bacterium
GCTCCTTGAGCGCGTTGAGCTTGATTTCGAGCTCGGCGTCGATCTCGGCCTGGGGAACGTCCTCGGGATTCACGTACTTCGGGGCGTTTGCGGCGACCTGGAGGCACAGCATGTGCGCGGCCTCGTCCAGCTTCGCATCGGCCTGGTCGCAGGCGAGCTCGACGAGCACGCCGATCTTGCCGCCCATGTGGATGTAGCCCGAGATGACGCCGGCGCCGGACAGTTCGTAGCGCTCGCTGCGGCGGATCTTGACGTTCTCGCCCGTCTTGGTGAGCAGCATCTTGTAGTCGTCCATAAGCGTCTGCTCGATGTCCTTGCCTTCGAGCGCGACCTTCGCCGCGTTCTGGCAGAACTCCTTGTAGGCGTCGGTGTTGGCGACGAAGTCAGTCTCGCAGTTGACCTCGGCGAGCGCCATCGCCCGCTTGTCGGCGGACTCGGCAAGGGCGACGAGGCCCTGCTTCGACTCCTTGTCGACGCGCTTGGCGGCGACGGCGAGGCCCTTCTCGCGCAGATACTTCACGGCCTCGTCCATATTGCCGTCCGTAGCCTTGAGGGCTTCCTTGCAGGCTCCCATGCCGGCGGCGGTCGCCTCGCGGAGCTGCTTGATCATGTCAATGGTAATGTCCATAAGGGAATGGTGTTGTGGGTTTGATGTGGTTGACTGTCGCTTCACTCGGCGGCCGGGGTCTCGGCGGCCGCGACGGCGGCCTCGGCGGCCTCGATCTTCGCCTGGCGCTTGGCGGCGAGATCGGCCTTCGCCTTGGTCTCGGCGGCTTCCTTCGCCGCCCGGACGACGGCCTTCACGCTCGCGGAAACGGCGCCCTTCTTGGCGACCGGCTTTGCACCGGCGGGACGCGCCGTCGCGCTGCGGGCCCGGCGCTCGGCGCGCGCCGCCTTCTCGGTCGCGTCACGCTGCGCACGCTCGGCCTCGCGCCGACGGTTCTCCTCGGCCGCCTTCGCGCTGTACTCGTCGTTCGCGCCCCTGATGACCTTCGCCAGGCCGTTGAGGATGAGTTCGACGCCGCGGACGGAATCGTCGTTGCCCGGAATCACATGGTCAATCGGCTCCGGATCGGCGTTGGTATCGACGATCGCGACCACCGGGATGTGCAGCCGGACCGCCTCCTTGACGGCGTTCGCCTCCTTGACGCAGTCGATGACGAACACGGCGCCGGGCAGCTCGGCCATGTCGGCGATGCCGGTAAGGTTGGTTTCGAGCTTGGCGAGCTCGCGGCGGAGCATCGAGTTCTCCTGCTTGTGCTCAGAAAGCTGCCCGCCGTTGGCCTTCGCCGTCGCCTGCAGCTGGCGCATGCGCCGGACCGAGGTGCGGATGGTCTTCGCGTTGGTCAGCGTGCCGCCGAGCCAGCGCTCGGTCACGTAGAACTGCTCGACGCCCGTCGCGGTCTCCTTGACCATCTCGGCGACCTGCTTCTTCGTCGCGACGAAGAGGAGCTTCTTGCCGGCGAGAATCGTGTCGCGCACGAACGCGGCCGCCTCGTCGAGCAGCTCGACGGACTGCTGGAGGTCGATGATGTGGATGCCGTTGCGCTTGTCGAAGATGTAGCCCCGCATCTTCGGATTCCAGCGCTTGGTCTGGTGGCCGAAGTGCAGACCGGCGTCAAACATATCCTTGAGGGTGATGCCCGTAAGGGCAGAAGTAGGCATTTCCATTTTTTAATCCTTTCTCAATCTTAAGACCGATTAATCCGCTTTGACCGTGGGATGGAGACCTCGGTTCTTTCGCTTCAACCCGCCCACCATGGGCGAATTGACGGATAGTATACCAAAAACCGCCCGTCTGCGGCAAGTGCGCCGTTTCCGCCCTACGGACGCTGCTCGACGAAGAACACCTTGTCGCCGACGCGGCAGCGCGGCGTCTTCAGCGTCACCCAGCCGCCCTTCTCGCAGACGGAGACGGATTCCTCGTCCCGCCGGAGTTCGCCGACCGTCATTTCGATGACGCCGGTCGTCGCGCCGTGGATCTGAATCTCGTCGCCGACGGCGAGCGCGTGGTCCTGCACCTTCACCTGCGCGATGCCCGCCTGGAGGAAGTAGTCGATGACGATGCCGACGTGACGCTTGACCGTCGTCGCCAGCGAATCCTCCGAGTCGGTGAACTGGTCGGCCCCCGGTCGGCCGAAGTAAAGTCCCCGCGAGAACTCGCGATGGAAGACCCGCTTGACCGACTCCGTCAGTTCGGCGACCAGCTCCGGCGCATAGGTTCCGTCCGCCACGGCGTCCACCGCCCGGCGATAGGCCGCCGTCACGGTCTTCACGTAGTTGGCGTTGCGCGCGCGGCCCTCGATCTTGAACGAGGCGATGCCCGCCGCCATCAGCCGGTCGACGAAGCCGAGCGAGCAGAGGTCGCGCGCGCTCAGGACCGTATGCGGCTCGACGACGAAGGCCGTGTCCGACTCGTGTACCGGATTCCCGTGCTCGTCCGCGTACAGATCGACCGCCTTCACCAGGAAACGCCGGCGGCACGGCTGCTTGCAGTCGCCGCGGCAGGCGCTCTTGCCGAAGACCTCGTGGCTCATGAAGCAGCGGCCGGACTCGGCCACGCACTGTGCGCCGTGGACGAAGCACTCGATCTCGCAGGGGCGCGGCCGGGCCTTTGCGCCCGGAGGCGAAGGCAGGGAGCGGACGGCGGCGACGATCCGCGCGACTTCGGCAAGCGTGCATTCGCGGGCGAGGACGACGCGCTCGGCGCCCTGCTCGGCCAGGAAACGCACGGCGGCGGAATTCGAGGTCGACATCTGCGTCGAGACGTGAAACGGCGCGCCGTGCCGCCTGCACAGGGAGATGACGCCCCAGTCGGCGACGATGAACGCGTCGACAAAGGACTTAGCCGCGACAATCGTCCGCTCGACCTCCTCCGTCTCGCCCTCGAACATGATGGCGTTCAGCGTCAGATAGCGCTTCACGCGCGCTCCGCACCGCCGCGCGACCTCCGGCAGATCTTCGATCTTGAAGTTGACGCCGCTGCGCGCCCGCATATTGAACGTGCCAAGCCCGAAATAGACGGCGTCCGCCCCCGCGTCAAGCGCGGCCTGCAGACAGGTGAAGTCGCCCGCCGGGGCCAGAATCTCCGGTTTCCTCATCGTGACGGTATTATACCACAGTGTGATATAATGCCGGTCGTGGCGACGATCCTCCATGTGGACATGGACGCCTTCTTCGCGTCCGTCGAACAGCTGCACCATCCCGAATGGCGCGGCCGGCCGGTCATCGTCGGGGCCGGTCCCCACGAGCGCGGCGTCGTCTCCACCTGCTCCTACGAGGCGCGCAAGTTCGGCGTCCGCTCGGCGATGCCGTCCCGCACGGCCTACGAGAAATGTCCGCACGGCATCTTCGTCCGTCCGCACATGGAGCTTTACGAGGCGGTCTCCGCCAAGGCGTTCGAGATCTTCGGACACTACACGCCCTACGTCGAGGGTGTCTCCATCGACGAGGCGTTCCTCGACATCACCGGCTCGATCCACCTTTTCGGCTCCGCCCGTGCGCTGGGCGAAGCCCTGCGGCGCGAGATCCGCGCGACCTGCGGCGTCACCTGCTCGGTCGGCATCGCCGCCAACCGCCTGCTGGCGAAAATCGGCTCGGAGCAGAACAAGCCGGACGGCCTCACCCTGATGCCGACGGAACCGGCGGCCGTCGCCGAATTCCTCGCCCCGAAGCCGATCGGCATTCTCTGGGGCATCGGCAGGAAGACGGCCGAACTCCTCCGTACCTACGACATCGCCACCTGCGGCAGCCTGCAGCGGCTGCCGCTGGAGCAGCTCGCGACGGTACTCGGCTCGCGCGAAGCCGCGCAGACGCTGCACGACCACGCCTGCGGGCGGTCGGACGACACGGTTCACTGGGAGGCGGAACCGGAGCAGTCCGTCTCGCGCGAACACACCTTTAAACTCGACGAATCCGACCGGGAGCGAATCCGCGCCACGCTGCTGGACCTCGTCACCGACGTCGGGCATCGTTTCAGGAAGGAGAAGCGCTGGGCGCGGACGGCGCGGCTCAAGCTGCGCGACGCCGGCTTCAACACGATTACGCGGCAGGCCCCGTTCGCCGCGCCCGCCCGGGACGACATCTCGTTCCGGGAAAAGGCGCTGGAGCTCTTCGACCGCGAGCGCTTCGGGGCGATTCGCCTCATCGGCTTCGGCGTCACCAACCTGCAGGACACGCCGGACGCGGACGGCCCCTCGCTCTTCGCCCTGCCCGGAGACGACCGCCGCCAAAAGCGCGAGCGCCTCAGCGACGCCCTGGACGCTTTGCGGGACCGCGGGCTCCTGCCGTCCTGAAACGCCGCCCGAAGCCGGCGGCGCGTCCCGGCCCCGGCCGCGTCAGCCGAGGAGGGACATCGCCAGCGCGATGACGGCGGGCATCGTCAGAATGCTCAAAAGCGTCGTGCCGCTCACCATGCCGACCGCGACGTCCACGTCCCGATCAAACTTCGCGGCGAACATCGACACCATCGCCGCCACCGGGGCGGAAGCCGCGACGACCGTCGCCAGCATCAGGTTGCGGTCCAGCTGGTGGCGGAACGGATAGAGCGCCGCAATCACCGCGAGCGGATAGCCGACGAGCCGGATGAAGGCGGCGACGTAGACGGCCCGAAGCCGGGCAAGCCGCCCGAGCTTCGCGCCCGCCAGGCAGTAGCCGACCACGACCATCGCCAGCGGCGTGTTCATGCCCGCGATCTGGCGGACGGGTACGCCGATCACCTCCGGCAGCTTCGCCGACAGGAAGAAAAACGGCAGCCCGAGGGCGATGCCGATCGTGCCGGGATTCACGAAGGACCTGAGCCGCGTCCCGCCCGCCGCTCCGCCGGCGTTGCCGCGCATCATCGCATAGCCCCAGCTCCAGATGAAGAGGTTGAAGACCACCACGTAGACGATGCCGAAGAAGACGCCCTCGTCCCCGAGAATCGCCTGTTCGAGCGGAATGCCCATGAAGCCGGCGTTCGAGAAGACGGCGGACAGCATCAGCGGCACGCGGACGTTCTCCTCCCGATGCCGGACGAGCAGGAAGGCGCTCGCGATGACCAGCAGGTGTCCGAGCACGCAGACGGCGAACGCGATGCCGATGCCCTTCAGCTTCGCGGGATCGAACGGACGCTGGAAGACGTCGACGATCAGGCACGGCGTCACCACCATGACCAGCATGTCGATCAGGCCCTCGATGGCGCCGCCCTCGAAGAACTTCGCCCGGCGCATCATGGCGCCGGCGCCGATCAGGACGAACAGGATCGCCACCTGTTGCGCGACGGTCAGGAAACTGTCCATCAGCCGACCAGCTGCCGGAAGTCGCGCTCGACCTGCGCATTGTCGACGAAACGCACGGCGTGCCAGCCGGCCGCGCGGGCGCCGTCGCAGTTCGTCTCGACGTCGTCGACGAAGCACAGCTCCTCGGCCGGCAGCCCGATCCGCTCGCGCAACCGGTCGTAGATGCGCCGCTGCGGCTTGAACATCCGCTCCTCGCCCGAAAGGACCATCGCATCGGCCAGCGCGACGAAATCGGCAAAGACGCGCCGGAAGCGGACGGCGAAATCGCCGGACATATTGGAGAGGATGCCGAGCTTGAAGCCGGACGCCTTCAGCTCGCGCATCCACGCGAGCGTCTTCAGGTTGCGATACCCCTCCAGGAAACTCGCGGTGTCCTCTTCAAGGATGTGCGCCATCGTCTCCCGCGTGACGGCAAGGCCGGCATCCGCCCAAATGAGGTCGTACATCTGCTCCAGGCCGATGAATCCGCCGTCCATCAGGCGACGGTAGCGGGCGAACCCGCGCTCCAGGCAGTCCCAGTCGAGGCCGAACCTGCCGACGCAGGCACGCACCCGCTCCGGCATCGTCGAGGTCGTCATCACGCCGCCGAAGTCGAAGACGACGCCGGAGATCTTCGGACGGTAGACGCCGACGATGCCCGTCGAGAGCTTGGTCCGGACGAGGGCATAGCGCCGCGTGCCGTCCGGGCGGACGACGATGGCGCCGGCGTCGAGAAACCGCACCCAGTTCTCCCGCGTAAAGACGCCGGCCTGGCGCGCGGTCAGGAACGCGGCCACGTAGAGGTCGTGGGTCGTGATGACGAAGAGCCGCTTCTTGAAATTGACCGCAATCCACCGCTCGAAGGCGTCGGTCGCCGCGAAGAGGTTCCGGAAGCCGCGCTGTTCGCCCGTGGCGAAATACTCCTCGCAGGCGGTGAAGAACCGGTTCGGCTTGAAGACCTCCAGAACTTCCCGCGCGTCCGCATAGTAGAACGAGCCGTTGCCGAGCAGCTCGTCGGTCGGAATCGCGGCGTCGGGGACGCCCATGCCCTCGGCGATGCAGGCGGCCGTCATGCGCGTGCGGTTGAGGGGACTCGCGTAAAACTGAACGTCGTCCTTGAACTCCGCCAGGAGCGTGCCGAACTTCCGCGCCGTCCGGCAACCCTCGTACGTGAGCGCCAGCACATCCCCGAAGCTCGGATCGTCCGGATCGATCTTCGGCCGCTCCGCATGCCGCATCAGCAACGCCACGCGCGACCCCCGCCGCAGCTCCTCCTTTATCTCTTCCAACGTCATTTCCTGCATGGCGCATATTATACCACGCAGGCGGTCCCTTTTGTCCCACCGAGCGACAGAACGGCGCAAACCGGCGGCTTTGGCGGCCCCGGACGGGGTTGGCACGGACTTTGCAATGTCGGGGGCGTTGGCAAGACCGACACAAGGAAAGGAGCGAAAACATGAACACATTGATGCAGATGGATCCGTGGGGCTTTCTGGACGCCCTTCTCGACACCGGGAGCCGGACGTTCAGAAGCATGAAGGCGCGCGTCGCCGGACGATTCCCGCCGGTGAACGTGTTCCTGGACGACAATGCCGTCGTCATCGACCTGGAGTTGCCGGGCAAGACCGCCAAGGACGTCGACCTCACGCTGGAGCCGCAGGCCGTCGTCATCGCCGACAAGCCCGTGGCCGAGGAAGGCAAGACCGTGACGCCCGCCTGGAGCCGTCGGCTCGAACTTCCGTTCCGAGTCGACGCCGAGAAGGCGAACGCGAAGTTCACGAACGGCATCCTGCGCGTGGAACTGCCGAAGGCCGACGCCGTCGGCGTCCGCAGGATCGCGATCAGGTAAGTCGAAACACCCAGCCGAAACGGCAGAAAGGAGAGTCATCATGAACGAAGAGAAGTTTGTCGTGCCGACTGCGACGTTTACGGAAAAGCCGGATGCGTACGAGCTGAAAGTCGAGGTCCCCGGCGTCGGCAAGGAAGACGCCGAGCTGCACATGGACGGCAAGACGCTGACGCTGAAGACGCACGCGAAGCACCAGCATCCGGCCGGCTTCAAGCAGGTCGCGGCGGAATTCGAACGGGCGAACTACGCCATCAGCGCGGAGCTGCCGGAAATGGCGGATCCGAAGGCCATGACGGCCAAGCTCGAGAACGGCATGCTGACCGTGACGATCGGGAAGCGCGCCGAGACGCAGCCGAAGCGAATCGAAATCCAATAAGCCCGCCGCGGCCGTCGGAGCCGCCCCGCCGGTTCGCGGCGGACGGCTTCGGCGGCCGTGCGCCGCCCGGTCCGCCGCCCCGGCGTGGCGCCGTCACGAGGGCAGCTCGTCCAGGGCGGACAGGAGGCTTTCGGGCGTGACGGTCCGCCCCTGCGACCGGAGAACCAGGATTCGTCCAATCAGGGCGTTCTCGAAATCGGACAGCTTCACGCCGTCCTTGCGGTCCTTGAGAATCTTCAGCACGGTCTCCGGCGTGACGCGCAGCTTCGGCTCGCACGACGGCATCAGGCGTTCGATCAGCAGCTGCACGCAGGCGCCCACGGGAACGAAGACGCGCGCGAACCAGCGCCAGTACGGGGCCAGCGCCAGCAGCCGCCGCAACGGCCGCGCCGCGCAGAACAGCTTCGGCAGGAACTCGCCGAAGAACAGCAGGATCAGGGCCGACAGGAACGAAAGCGCCGCTTCTGCGGCCGGCGAGGAGATCTCCGACGCGACGACCAGCGCGGTGAAGGCGGACGAATAGGAGACGTTCGCCAGGTTGTTCCCCACCAGCAGCGCCGTCATCGTCCGCCCCAAGTGGAAGATCGCCTCCTGGATGACCTTGGCCCGGACGCCCCCTTCGCGCGCCATGTGGATGATGCGCCCGCGGCGGACGGAGAGAAAGCCGGTCTCGGCCCCGGAGCAGAACGCCGAGACGCAGAGCGCGAGCACGGCCGCGAGAAAGAGCACGATCGTCACCGGTCCTCCTCCGCCTTTTCGGCCGCCTTGTCGGTTTCCGCCAGAATCTCCTCGTCGGACTCCGCCTGCGGCCGCTCGACGACTTCGAGCCGGACCAGCGAGACGCGGCGGCGACGGCGCTTCAGCACCGTGACGCGGCAGCCGTCCGCCTCGACGACCTGGCCGACGTGCGGCAGGCGTTCCGCATGGAAAGCCACCCAGCCCGCCAGCCGGTCGGCGTCCTCGGCCGCAAGCTCGACGCCGGTCTCGCGACTGACTTCGTCGAGGTTCGCCCGCGCATCGATGAGCCAGGACGACGGCCCCTTCCGCACGATCAGCGGCTCGTTGTCCGGACGGGAGAAGACCGACGGGCCGAAGACCAGTTCGAGAATGTCGTCCGGCGCGATCAGCCCGGCCGTGCCGCCGTATTCGTCGAGGACAATCGCCAGCGGACGGCGGCTCCGGCGGAAGATGACGAGCAGGTCGTCGAGCGTCATCGTCTCCGGCACGAACAGGGCGTCCTCGATCCGGTCCTCCTGCCGGTCGTAGACGCCCTCGACCGCATCCGGCGTCCGGCGGATGACCGGCAGGTAGCGGTGGACGGCCCGGTCCAGGGCGGCCCGGCGCGTCGCCTCCGGCAGGTCGATGTCATAGACCTGCATATCGACGCGCGGCGTCATCTCGTCGTTCGCACAAAGCTCCGACAGCCGCAGGACGCCCTCGATCATCTCCGTATCCGCGCCGGCGAACTCGCCGCGTTCCGTGCTGGCCTCGAGAACCGAGACCAGTTCCGCGTCCGACAGCGCGCGGCGTTCGCGTTGCAGCGATTCCCGGAAGGCGCGCGAAGCGGACCGCAGGAGGAAGCTGAAGGGCGCCAGCGCCCTGCGCCAGAACAGGAGGGCCCGCGCACAGGCGGGCGCCAGCGCTTCCGCATGGCGCAGCGCGAGCTGCTTCGGCGTAATCTCCCCGAAGCACAGGAGAAAGACCGTCATGACCGGCACGGCAAGCCAGCCGCCGCCGGGAAAGCACGCGGCCAGCAGGCGGTAGCCGATCGAGGCGATCGCGACGTTGACGAGCGTGTTCCCGACGAGCAGCGTCGAGAGCAACAGGGCGGAATCGTCGAGACAGGCGGCCACGCGCGCCCCCGCCTGCGCGTTGCGCTCGCCGATCCGCTGGCGCTGCGACGGCGAAAGCGAGAACAGGATCGTCTCCGCGCCCGAGAAGAAGAACGAGAGCGCGAAGAGCACGACCAGCAGGGCTATCGGCACGGCAAACGTCATACGAGCGCGATCTCCGTCCATTTGCCGCGGTACCAGCGCACGAGCGAACCGATGCAGATGACGACGACGTAAAGCACCATCGTCGCCCACAGGGCCGGCATCGTGTTGTGAAACCGGCGGACGGCGAAGACCACCGGCATCCAGAAGAGGAACGCGCAGACGAGCATCCACCACATCACGAACTTCGTGTCCCCCGCCCCCTTGAGCGCTCCGGAGACGACGACGTCCACGGCATCGAAGAGCATCCAGGCGGACATCAGGAAGAGCAGCGTCGTGCCCAGCGCGTGGAACTCGGCGGACAGCACGACGTCCGTCGGCGCGAAGAGCGCGAGAATCGGACGGCGGAAGAGGAGCAGCAGCCCGCCGGCGGCGACGACGAGGCCGAGCGCCAGCACGAGCGTTCGACGGAACGCCGTCTTCGCCTCGCGGTCGTCTCCGCGTCCGCGCGCCTGCCCGACCAGCGTCTGCGCGCCGAGCGCAAAGCCGGTCATCGGCGCGAAGAGCAGGTAGTTGACCGCGAAGCAGGCGTTGGACGCCGCCAGCGCGACGTCGCCGACGCCCCCGGTCACGAAGACGAAGATCGCGAAGGACGCCATGTTGAGGACCTCGTAGAACCCGGCGGGGATGCCGAAGCGGAGGATGCGCCGGACGAGGTCCAGGGAGCCGGAGACGCGTTCCGCCGAACCGTGGCGGTACGCCGTCGCCGCCAGCACCATGGCCTGCACGGCCACCGAGACCACCGTCGCGCAGGCGGCGCCGACGATGCCCAGCCGCGGGAATCCGCACCAGCCGAAGATGAGGAACGGATCGAGGGCGACGTTCAGCAGGTTGCCGGCGAGGTTCACCCAGAAGACGATGCGGGTAAGCCCGCGGCCGGTGAAATAGGAAGAGGCCGCCGTCTGCACGTAGACGAAGACGCTGCCGGCGGCCACGATGTCGTAATACTCCCGTTCAAGCTCCAGGAGCGTCGGCGAAGGCGCCGTACCGGCGAGAATCAGGTCGCCCGCCGGAACGAGCGGCAGCATCAGGAGTCCCGCGACGCCTGCGATGCCGAGCGCGGCGCGATAGCAGGCGCGGCACATCGCCCGGTCGCCCGCGCCATGATATTGGGCGACGAACACGCCGGAATAGCCGACGACCGACTGGAAGAAGCCCATGAAGATCCACGCGAGCGTACCCGCCGGCAGCACGGCTTCCAGCGCCGCCATCGAGTGCTGCGCCAGATAGGCCCGGTCGACGAACTGCATGACCGCATTGTTGATCATGCCGAGCGCCAGCGGCCAGACGAGCTTCAGGATGGAGAGATACGGGGTCACGAAACGGCGGCGGCTTTTCCCGGGTAGAGGCGGTAGTTCTCGCCATAGCGGCGCGGCGTGAGGTTCGGCATGACGACGTTGGCGCCGGCCTGGATGCCGCGGTCGCGCCCGGCCGACGGATCCAGCGCTTCCAGCGCCGTCGCCGCGACAATGTTGACGCGGTGAAGGTAAAGTCGCGCCAGCGCGATCATCCGCAGGGCGAGCGCGAGCGCGCGCGCGGCGGAATGGCCGGGCTGCCGGGAGGCCGCAAGCGGCGTACCCGGCGTCGGCACGAACGGACCCATGCCGACCATGTCGAGGTTTTCCTCGCCAAAGAAGAGAATGTCCCGGGCCAGGTCCTCGACCGTCTGGCCGGGCAGGCCGATCATCACGCCGCTGCCGGTCACGTAGCCGAGGCGCTTCAGGGTGCGGATGCAGTCGAGCCGCCGGTCGAACGAGCAGGCGGCCGGATGGATCTGCGAGAAAAGCGCACGGTTCGAAGTCTCGATGCGGATCAGGTAGCGCAGCGCCCCCGCGGCTTTCCACCGGCGGTAGACGGCTTCGGTCTGCTCGCCCAGCGACAGCGTCACCTCCAGGCCGCGACACCCCGCCAGGAGCCGCTCGTAGTAGGCCGTGTTCTCCTCGCTCTCGATTTCGCCCGCCTGGAACGCCACCGCCGGATAGCCGCGCCGCCGCGCCTCGTCGCAGCAGGCAAGCACCTCGTGCTCGGGCATCCGGTAGCGGACGACGCCGCCGTTGCCCTTGCGAATGCCACAATACAGGCAGTCCTTCGCACAGGCGTTGGAACACTCGACCAGCCCGCGCAACAGCACCTCGTCCTTGCCGCAGCGGACCTTCGCCTCCCGCGCCGCGGCAAACAGGTCGCGCTCCAGCCCCGCGTCGTCGGACGCCAGGAAAAGCACCAGCTCTTCCCGCGTAAGGCTCTTCGGCGCCGCCAGCGCCCGGTCGAGCGCCGTCATGGCTCCAGCTGATAGCATAGCTTCTGGATCTCAAGCGGAAACAGGTCCGCGACTTTCCCCGCCAAAGCCGCCGCCACGGGAGCCGCCGCGCACGTAAACCGGACCGGCACCGCCATCGCCCGGGCCACGGCCTCCGCATACGGCAGGGACGCGAGCACGGTCGCCGCCGTCGTCTGGGGACCGAGATTGGTGTTGTTCACGATGCCGGAGAACGGCAGCCCGCAGGCGGACTCGATCTCCCGCAGGACCGCGACCGTATCCGCCGGCGTCCGCGTGAGCGGACGCGACGCGTTCACCACCGCCAGCAGCTCGTAGTCGCCGTCCGCCAGGATGTCCGGCACGTACCGCCCGAGCGCCAGCGCCCCGCGATCGTCGCCGCCGACGTCCATCACGATCCGGCTGTCGCGCCCGGCGATCAGGGCGTAGATCTCCTTCGGCATCGCCGGAAAGTCGACGTTGGAGTTGGCATAGTCCGAAACGACGAGGCCGATGCCCTCGGCCGCCAGCTGCGCGGCCGAGTCCTTCGTCCGGAAATAGGGGTTGACGATGTCCAGGTCGGCGACCGTCACGCTGGCGCCGGACCGCTTCAGGGCCCGCGCGTAGTTGAGCGCGATGTTCGTCTTGCCGCTGCCGTAGTGACCGGCGAAGAGCGTCAGGCGTTTCGATTCCATCGTCATAAGTCGGCCGCAGACCGCTCCCCGTCGGGCGGCATGCCGTCCTTGAGTTCCTGATACAGGAAGGCCTGCCCGACCGAGATGTACTGACCGATCACGACCGATGTGGCCATCAGGACGCAGAACGAGGAGACGACGCTGATCATGCCCAGCAGCGGGGGCACCATACTCGCACTCGCCGCCGCACTGATGCAGACGACCGTCAGCAGCAGCACCAGCGCCAGCGGCTTCCAATAGGCGCAGTCGAGCCGCACGGACTGCATCAGGTTGCCGCGCATGAGCGCCCGGCAGGACCTGAGACACGCTCCGGCGCTCCATTCCGGATGTTCGGCCTTGACCAGCCACAGGTAGCGATACCGGTAGAACGGCACGCCGATGCAGACCAGGACGGCCAGGCCGCCAAGGACGAAGGCCGTCCCGGCAACCGCCGCCCCCTGCGGCTCGGACAGCATGAGCCGTCGGAAGAACGGCGCGCCGACGCCGGTGGCCACGGCCAGGAGCAACACGGGCGCCAACGCCCAGCCGACGTAGATGAAGACCTGACGGATGAACAGCCAGAACATGCCGAACGGCTGGCCGAACCCGCCAAACGCCGCCTTCAGCCAGCCCTGCTCCGCGTTCGCCAGGCACCGCCGGAGGATAACCGCACCGCCATAGGCGGCAATGCCGTACGTGACGTAGGCGAAGAAGAGCTTGAGGATTGTCGCCGTTGTCGCATGAAACACGTAGTTCGACGTCAGGTAGGGGACGGGCGTCGTGAGCTGAGCGCGGTTCAGGGCGACGGCCTTGGCGTAGTCCACCCAACTCTGCACATTCAGACTGACGAGCACGCCGTCAATGAAGGCATTGATGACGTAGCCGCACAGCCCGAGCAACAGCCCGCCGCCAAAGAGACGGCCGAACCAACGATCCGTCCACAGCCGACGCCAGGCGAGTTCCTTCAGTTCCGCATTGCTTTTCATCGCGCCGAGCCGACTTACTCGCCGAACGTGCAGTCCAGCGCGTCGGAGATCATGTCAACGGCGTCTTCGAGATCGTCCTCGCCAAGCGTGAGCGGCGGCAGGAAGCGAACCACGTGCTCGCCGGCCGTCAGCGCCAGCAGCCCCTGCGCCTTGAGCGCCTCGACGATTTCCTTCGCCGAACCCTCGACGACCAGCCCGAGCAGCAGGCCCTTGCCGCGGACCTCCAGCAGCTGGTCGTACTGGTCGACGAAGCCCTGCAGCGCCTCCCGGATGAGCGTCCCCACCTTGACCGCGTTCGCCAGCAGGTTCTCGGACTCGATCACGTCGATGACCGCCAGCCCCGCCGCCGCCGCGACCGGATTGCCGCCGAAGGTCGAGGCGTGCGACGACACCGTAAAGACGTCCGCCAGCTTCGCGTTCGAAACCAGTGCGCCCATCGGGATGCCGTCCGCCAGCGCCTTCGCGCAGGTGAAGAGGTCGGGCTTCACGTCATAGCCCTGCCAGGCGAACCACGTGCCCGTGCGGCCCATGCCGGCTTGCACCTCGTCCACGATCATGAGCAGGTTCTTCTCGTCGCAGAGCGCGCGGACGCCCCGCATGAACTCGTCCGTCGCCGGCGTGACCCCGCCCTCGCCCTGGACGGCCTCCAGCATGACCGCGACCGTCTTGTCGGTGATCGCCGCCCGGACGGACTCGAGGTCGTTGTAGTCGGCGTAGGCGAAGCCGACGGGCAGCGGGTCGTAGCCCTCCTGGCACCACGCCTGCGCCGTCGCCGCGAGCGTCGCCAGCGTCCGCCCGTGGAAGCCCTGGCGCATCGTCACCACCTCGTAGCGCCCGCCGTTCGCCGCGCCCCACTTGCGCGCCAGCTTGATCGCCGCCTCGTTCGCCTCGGCGCCCGAATTGCAGAAGAACACCTTGCCGCCGAGCCCCGAAAGCTCGACGAGCTTCGACGCAAGCAAGGTCGCCGGCGCGTTGACGTAGAGGTTGGAGCAGTGGGTCATCGCCGCCGCCTGGTCCTGAATCGCCTGCACGACCTTCTTGTTGGCATAGCCGACGTTGTGGACGCCGATGCCGCTCGTGAAGTCGTAGTACGTCATGCCGTCCACGTCGCGGACCGTCACGCCCTTGCCGGACGCCAGTACCAGCGACGGCGCATAGGTAGGCATCACCTTGGACCGGTAAAGCTCGAGGATTTCCTGGGATTTCTTGCTCATTCCGTTATCTCCGTTCCCACGCCTTCTCGCGTGAATATTTCCAGTAAAAGCGAGTGCGCCATGCGACCGTCGACGAGGTGGACCTTCTTGACCCCCTCCCGGATCGCATTGCAGCAGCTCTCGATCTTCGGGAGCATCCCTCCCGCGATGATTCCGCCCTCCTTGAGCGTCTCGACGTCGCCGAGATGCAGGGTGGACAAAAGCGTCGTCGGGTCCTCGGGGTTCTTCAGGAGCCCCGGAACGTCCGACACCAGGACGAACTTGCGGACCTTGAGCGCCCTTGCCAGCGCCGCCGCCGCATAGTCGGCGTTGATATTGTAGAGATGGCGGTCGTTCTCCCCCGTGCCCAGCGGCGTCACCACCGGGATGATGTGCGCGTCGAGCATCTCGACGACGGCGCGCGGCACGACGGACGACACCTCGCCGACGTAGCCGCGGTCGGGCGTGGTGATCTTCCGCGCCCCGAAGAGCCAGTTGCCGTGCAGGGGCCGCGCGTTCGCCCCGCGATTGGCGAGCCGCTGCACGAGATCGGGGTTGACCACGTTGTTCAGGGTCTTGCGGACGATTTCCATCGTCTCCTCGTCCGTCACCCGCAGGCCGTCGACGAAACGCGGCTCGTGCCCGGACAGCTTGATGGCCTTCGAGATCGCCTTGCCCCCGCCGTGAACGATGACGACCTTGATGCCGACGGCGTTCAGAAACGCGACGTCGTCCATGATGGAGTCAAGGTTCTCCTCAGTTTCCATCACCGAGCCGCCGAGCTTGATGAGCACGGTCGAACCCCGGAAATCCTGGATGTACGGCAAAGCCTCAGTCAGAACAGCCGCCTTCGCCTGCGCTGTATCTATTCTTCCCATAGTTCTGAGAATTATAGCAAAAATGACGAACTGGCGAAAGTGCCGCCGGCAGTCCCGCAGGACGCGGCCAGCTGGTCTGCGCAGTTTGCCGCAAGGCGGACGCACTTCCGGGATCGGGAGGGGAATGTCCGCGCTGATGGCGAAACTGCCGGTCGGGGGCGAGGCCGTTCAGAACAACCGCCGGGCGTCACGGCTCACTTTTCCTCCTGCCAGACGCGGACCCAGTCGATCTCGAACTCCGCCGGGAGGCGCTCGTCTGCCAGCGGCACGTTGGCCCAGCCGCCCGAAACCATATAGAAGATCAGGTAGCTCGGCACCGAGCAGACGCGGTCGGACTCGAAGCGCCCGAGTTCGACGCCGTTGCCGTAGACGACGTACTTGCCCGGCTGCCAGAGGAAGCCCACGACCATGAAGCCCTCCCGGTCGGCGGGAACGTACGCGCCCGAAGTGCCCACCGACTTGTGGTCCTTGCCGTAGCCGTCCCAGTGGCAGGCGATGTTGAAGCGGTACGGACCCCATGCCGTCAGGTGTTCGAGGACGTCGAACTCCATGCCGCCGTTCCACGTGTCGGCGCGCACCCACTGCGGACCCTGCTCGACGCCGCGGTCGGGCATCGTCCAGAAGGCAGGCCAAAGCCCGGGCGCCGTCGGCAGCTTCAGGCGCGCCTCGAAGTAGCCGTAGGTCCACGTCCGCCTGCCGTAGGTGTCGAGATAGCCGCAGGCGTAGTCCGTCGTCTTCGCCGTCGGGTCGTCGTTGTGGCGGCCGGTCTTCTTCTCGTATCTGAGCACCGCCCTGCCGTCGCGGAGCAAGACGTTCTCCCGCGTGAAGTGGGTGCGCTTGTCCCAGTAGTTCGCCGTGTAGACGCCCCAGTCGTTGGTGTCGAGCGTCCGGCCGCGGAACTCGTCGTGCCAGACGAGCTTCCACTTGCCGGGCACGGGCGGACGCCTGCCGACCCATTCAGGGCGCTCGGCGACGACGTTCTCGGCCCTGACTTCGAGCAGCTCGAAGGTCGCGCACCGCTCCTTCGCGCTGAAGACGACGCCCTTCACGCGATGGCTCTCGAACTTGTACGCGGTTTCGGGCAGCGTGCCGACTCCATCTTTGGCCAGCCAGCTCCGCGGCGCGAAAAACGTCTTCTCGATCGTCGCCGTGCGGCCGGGCGGGATCTCGACCGCCTCGGACTCGATCGTCTCGCCGCCGTCGATCTTCATGCGCGGACGGATCGCCGTCTTCGAAGTGTTCCTGACGACCGCGCGGACCTTCAGCCACGCGCCGAGATTCCAGCTGCCGGCCTCCGGTCGGATGCGCACGGCGCCCCATTCGCGGTCGGCAAGCGTCACCGCCACCGTGCCGGACTTCGTGAACGCGGCCTTCGTGCCGTTGAAGACGCCGAGGTTCTTCGCCGTGCCGCCCGCCATCGGCACCATCACGCCGTCTTTCGGCACCGTCACCACATAGGCGGGATTGGCCGGCGGCTTTTCGCCGGCCGGACCGTTCGCGAGCACGTCCGTAAAGGTGAAGCTCCGCGGCTTCGCGCTCTTGCCGCCGAGGAAGAGCTTGACGAGCTTGATCTGCGCGGGATTCAGCTGCGGACCGGGCTTGAAGCCGTACTGATAGCCGAAGATCACCTTGAGCGTCCGCTTCTCGCCGGGCTTCAGGTAGGCGATCTCGGTGTTGCTCTGGAACGGGTCGGACTGGTCGACGCGCAGGTTGACCGCGAGCGGGCCGTCGGAGGTGTTGCAGACCTCCGTCTCGACATGGCCCCACGGCGAAAGGTCCCAGAGCCCCTGCGTCGGCCGGAGATCGAAGCATGGGTACTGCGCCTCGGACGGCGCAAAGCTCGCCGTCGAGACGTTCCCCGTGCGCGTCACCCGGATGCCCGCGCTCTCCGGCACGAGTTCCGTCCCCGCAATCGTCTCCGCCGCCGAATAGAGGCATTTCGGCGCAATCGCCGCGCCTTCGGCCAGCACCGCCGCCTGCGCCAGCGCCACCGCCGCACATGAAAGCGCCTTCGTCACGAACCGACCCTCAGCGGATGACGAGACAGTGGCCGCCCTTCGCGACTTTCAGCTTCAGCGCGACCGTCTCGCCCTTCTCGTTCGTCTCGAACCAGACGCCGTACTGCTGGTTGCGCTTCGCCTTGACCTTCGCGGCAATCGCGTCAGCGGAAAGGCCCGAATCGATCTTGACGGCCCTGAGCAGCGTCAGCGTGCCGCCCTGATACTCCGACACGTCGACTTCAATCGACGAATCTGCGGAAATCGTCGCCGTGCCCGGCGCATCGCCGCCGTTGGCGGTGACCTCGATGAGCGCCGGCGCGGCAAAGCCGCCGGCGGGAACCCGGATGGCGAGGATCGAGGCGTTCACCAGGCCGAAGAGTCCGGCCTTGCAGTGCGCCGTCGTTCCGGCGATGCTGAGCCGGTTGCTGCACGTCTCGTAGACCGCGCCGATGTTGAGATAGCGATAGCAGCTGATCGTGCCGCCGTTCATCGAGAAATGGGACGCCTGGTCGCCCGTGCGCTGCTTCGTGCTGCCGTTGTATCCCGTCGTGCCGACGTAAAGGTTCTGGCAGTTGACGGTCGCCTTCCCGCCGTCCGTCTCGTACAGCAGCGCGTACTGCGAATCATAGCGCTGGTCCTGCGGCATGTAGATGTTCTTCGCCGCCGTCAGCACCGCGTTCGAGATGACCAGCGTACCCGTGCCGCCGCCGTCCGATCCGTGTCCGAGGTACAGGTTGCCCGAGGAGGTGTCCGAGCCGGATGCGATCTCCAGGGACGAACCCGTGCCGATCTCCAGCCGCTGCGAGCCCTTGCGCCCGACGATCACCTCGCGTCCGGACTGCGTCCAGTCCGTTTCGAGCAGCCGCATCGCGTTCGAGGTGTTGCCCTGCCCCAGCCGCAGCACGCCGCCGTTGGTCACCGCGCAGTTCCTGAAGAACGCCGAGGTGCCGAGGCCGTGGAGCTGGAAATGCGTCGCATTGGAGACGACCGAGTCATACGCCTCGAACGACACGTTGCCCTGGGCAAGGTTCTGGTTGTAGACCGTCTCCAGCACGGTCATCCTGACCGTCGCATTCGAGACGACGAAGCGGTTGGCGTCGTCGTAGGTGTTGCCCAGCAGCTTGACCCCGTTGAGCGCGAAGCGGCCGTTTTTCAGTTCGATCAGTCCGCCGTTCGAGCCGCGGACCGGATCGTGGCGATCGCTGTCGGAGGACCTGCCGGTGCCGAGGACGGCATCGTTCGCAACCGAGAACGAACCGCCGTCAACCGTCACCCGGTTGCCGAACCCCGAGACGACCGTCAGCGAGTCGGCGGCCAGGGCCGCCCCGGCCGTCTGCGTCAGCGTCAGCCGGCTGCCGCCTTCGAACACCAGGCCGCGGACGCAGTCGGCGCGCGCATGCGTCAGGCTGGCAGCGGCGTTGGTGAAATACGCGTCCAGAATGTCCGTCGGGACAAGGGCGGGATTCCAGTTGTCCGCCGTCTCCCACGCATTGTCGCCCGCAAGGCCCGTCCAGACAACCGTTGCGGACGGCGAACAGCTGACGACCCGCGACGCGAGCGTCTGTCCGGTCGAAGTCGCGGGGGTCATTACGAACTGGGCGTAGTACGTCTTGCCCCACTGGGGATCCGTCACCGGCCACTCCCAGGACGTCGTCGCGGGCGTCTGGTCCGCCCATGTCTTGACGAGCTGAAGGTCGTCCGCGCTCTCCCCCATGTAGCACGCCATCGAGAAGGCGTCGGGCGGATTGCCGAGCGACGCCCGCGCCGTAATCCCCACGGTGGGCGTCCCCGTCAGCTCAACCGTCGAGAAGAAAACGTCATCGGTCTCGACGAGATCGATCAGGTCCTGCGCGACCGTCGCGACGCCGATCTCGTCCGCCGAGAAACGTCCGCTGTTCGTACAGTAGGCGCCGCCTGCGGCGAGATAGTTGAGCGGCTTGCCCGTATCGAGCAGACAGGCCTCAACCGTCTGAGCGCCGTCGAGCTTGCTCTTGGCGTTCCCCACGGACCAGTCCCCGGTCGGCATCGCAAACGCGCGCACCTGGTCGGGACCGGCGGCATCCACCGTGATCTCCGCGTAGCACAGGTAAGTCTCGCCGGGCTGCGCGTCGCAGAGCGTCACGATCGCCGACTGCTGCGCCGTATCCCAGCCGCGAACGTTCATGATGACCTTGGTATCGCCGTTCTTGTCCTTGACCAGACCGAACCAAAGCGAGCGCCCGCCCGACCGCAAAAGGGAGTGCGAACCGCTCGCGGGAGTCGATTCGGCATAGAAGAAACCGGCGCCGTACCAGTTGTTGGCCGTGATCGGACTGCTGTCGGTGGCGTCCTTCATGAGGTTCGCGAGCGCCACCTCGTCCGCCTTCAGGAGCAGGCGGAAATGGAGCTTGCCGTCCTCGCCGGCCGCCTCGGCGGCAAACGTCGTGTCGTCTTTCAGCGGACGAAACTTGATGCGCTCATACGACGTATTGGACGAAGCCGCATTATGGCAGCCGATGGACGTGCCGACGGCCGTTCCCTTCGCGACGGAAGACGCAAACGTCGGGAGTTCGAGTCCGTTGCCCGCACCATGCGTATAGACCACGCCGGTGCCATTCGCCTCCCAAGCCGAGCCGTCCTTGAAGCCGACGACCTCCGCATGCGTAATGGCGCCCTTCGCGGTCGGGTTCTGATCGGCCTCTGAGCCGTAACCGCCCGCCTCCGTCGGGAATCCATCGTAAACAAGCACCTCGGCGGATGCGTTTGAAACTGCGAACAGGGATGCCAGGCAAACGGCCGCGGCTTTCCGTACTGTCATCATTTCCATACCTCCAGTTGCGGTTTTGTTTGATTATCTCAAATTGGCCTCATCCCGTCAAGCCGACCGGAAAACGGCAGCCGGTCCGACCGGACAAATGTGGTAAAATATGTCGCATGAGCAGCAATGGATTTGATCGCGCCGTGGCCTTCCTGCGGGGAGCGCCGGACACGGCCATGACGGAGGCAACGACGGGCGCATCGGCCAGCGTGTCGGCCGACGCGCCCTGCCTGCCCGGATTCGAGCTGGACCACGCGGCAGGCGAACCGGCGCCGACCGCAGCGATGACCGCAGCAGAAGCAGACGGCTCCGCCGCGCAGCCGGACGCCCGGCGCCAGCCTGCCGCCGCCGATGCGTCCGCACGGGGCGGCGGACCGGGGCCGCTGATCCGCCGATGCGACGTCGGGCGGTTCGCCTGCTTCGCCGGCATCGCCGCGCTCGCCGCCATCGCGGCCGTTGCCGCCGCGAAGCTCATCCAGCCTCGGACCATCGTGCGGGAAGTCGTGCAGGAGATCCAGGCGGAGCCGGAAGGCATTCCGCTCGCGCTTTTGCCGGACACGGCGGACGCCTCCGTCTGGAATGTCGTCGCCAACATGTCCGGCACCATCGGCGGAACTCCGCTCGCGTTCCGCCGCGGCATTGCCCGCGTCAACGGCATCGACTACAAGGTGTGCCTTGACTTCTGCCGCAGCGGCAGCAACGTCTACGTCCGCATCGCCGGCCCGGCCGCCTGGATCGTCCAGGTCAACGCCGACGGCAGGATCCTCCGGGCCTACCCCGCGCCGAAAAACAACCGTCCGCTCCGGGACATCCTCGCCAGGTAGCCTGCCGGGGCGCGCCTGCGCCCGCCCCTCAGCCGGAGACGCGTCCGCCCATGGTCAGCCGCCCGACTTCGTCGGCCGTCAGGTCGCGCCATTCGCCGGGGCCGAGTTCGGGCGGCAGCTCGAAACGCCCGACCCGGACGCGCTTCAGGGCGAGGACTACCAGATGCGCCGCCGAGCACATCTTGCGGATCTGCCGCTTCCGCCCCTCGCTCAGGACGAACCTGAGGACGCGAACGTTGCGGCCGAGGTCCTCGACGACCTCGACCGGGACGGGCCGGATCGTGTAGCCGTCGTCCAGCGTCAGCGGCGACCGAAGCGTCCGCAGCTTCTCCTCGCTCCAGCGCCCCGCGACCTTCACCAGATACGTCTTCTCGTGGTTGAAGCGCGGATGCGTCAGCTCGTTGACGAGCGCGCCGTCGTTGGACATGAGCAGCAGGCCCTCGCTGTCCTTGTCCAGACGACCGACGGGCACCAGGCGCTCCGGCGTCCTGACCAGGTCGGCGACCGTCCGCCCGCCGAAGGGATCGCTCATGGTCGACAGCACGCCCGCCGGCTTGTAGAGCACGACCGTGCGGCTTTTCTGCCGCACCGCCAGCGGCACGCCGTTAACCCTGACGGCGGCCTCCGCCCCAAAGCGGGCGCCGGGCTCCCTGACGACGATTCCGTCCACCGTGACGACCCCGCGCTCGATCAGCGCCGCCGCGCCGCGCCGCGAGGCGACTCCGGCGTGCGCCAGGATGTTCTGCAGCCGTTCCATTCCGCCAGCCCTCACTTCCCCGGCTGCCCGACCTCGCGATACTTCGCCAGCATCTCCCCGTAGGCGGGGGAACCGCAGAAGCCGCAGGGCTTGAATTCCGGACAGAACCCGCGGTAGACGCACTCCGGCACGCAACAGGCCGCCACCTCCGGCTCCTTCTCCGCAATCGCATCGACCACGAGCTTCCACGCCGCGCGCGTCTCGGCGCTTGCCTGCCCGCACAGGCGGCGGCGCGAGATGAACATCACGGCCTGCGCGTTCGCGAAGCATTCGTGCATCACCGGCGCATCCTGACGGTTGGCGTCACGCCGCACGCCCGTCCGGTCGGAGCGCTGCGTGGAGACGAAATGCTCGATTCCGTACTTGTGGCGGACAAAGTGGACGGACACCCAGTAGGGAAGGTCCAGCCACTTCCAGTTGAAGCAAAGCTTGCGGATCGGCGAATGCTCGGCGAGCAGGATGCGCTTCTTCCAGCTCGAGCGCGGCTCCTTCGTCCCCTCTTCCTGCCGAATCGTCGTGCGCGCGGCGTCCGCCACTTCGCGCCACGTCCCCTTGACCTTCAAGAACTTGATCGTTGCCATAGGGTCGAATTATACCAAATCAAGCGGCGGTCTTTTCGGCGTACAGCTTGAAGAGCAAAGCGACGCGGTCGGAGTCGGTCGCGGAGGGCTTAAGCCCATACGCCTTGTCGACGAGCGCATCAAGGTGTGCGTGGGCCTTGACGAGTTCGGGCGGCATCGTGAGCGGATCGTAAAGGTCGGCGAGCGTTGCGCCAGGATGCGCGGCGCGGGCATCGAGAACGGCTCGTGCGGCTGCGGCGATCTTCGCGCCGAGAGGCGCAGAATCGTCGAGATCGGGCCAGACGAAGTTGTTGTACACGATGTCCTTGGAATAGCGGTAGCGCATTTCCAGCCGCCCCGCCACCGCCCGCATCCAGGCCATGTGCATACGCGAGGTCAGCACGCCGAAATGATAGCGCGTCGCGCCGGGGATGATTTGCAGGAGATCGGTCACTTTTGTTGCCGATGTCAGAAAGCCAATGGGGATGTACTCGCGCCTTTCCGAGGAAACTCGGGGAATGGCAATATAGTCCTTCCCTTCTGGCTGCGTAATCTGGCAGAACAGTCCCGGGGTGGCGGCGAACTTCCGTGTGGCTGCGGCTTTGCTGGCCAACCGCATCTGCCGGCACTTCTCCACCCGGTCAAGAATCTTCGGACAACGGTGCAGCAGGGCGAGATCGGCGTCCACCAACCAGATACAGTAGCGCTTCAGGCCGTGCAGAAACTCCTCGGCGCCGAGCAGCGGGCGGATGAACGGGGCCGCCTGCGGTTCGTCGCGCACGAAATCCTCGTATTCATCGGCTTCGATGATGAGATTGCCGCCGTCGCGCGGCATGTTCCCGAAGTTCATCGGCGGCACGTCGCAGAGCGGCTTCGAGCGGCTGGCGATGACGATATCGGGAGCGTCCATAAGATAGCCGTTGATGTGCGCGGCGGGCGTCGCCATGCCGTCGGAATCGTAGATGATTTTCTCACGCGCAGTACGCAGAATACGCAGAGACGGCTCGACCTCCGCGTTCTCTGCGCTCTCTGCGCGAGCACTTTTGGCATGCAAGCCGATGATGACGCAATGCACCGCCGCATTGCCTTTCGCTTCGTTGCGCCATTTGAAGGTGCGGTAGGCAAAGTCGATTTCGATGTTCAACGAGGGCCACAGCGCCGTGGCCTGCTGGCCCTGCGTAATCGAGTTGGTGGCGACGAGGGCGCATTTCGTCGCCGTGCCTTGGATCAAATCGGACGCTTTTTTGAACCACGCCGTCACCAAGTCGAGTTCGCCGAGCATCTTTTGTTCCCTGCCGAAGACAAGCGCCATGTCCTGCCTCTGCGAATCCAGGATCCGCATTGCGCCCAGGAACGGCGGATTGCCCATGATGTAGTCGAAGCAAGTCTTGGCGCTCTTGGCGTTCTTTGCGGCTAAAAGCTCGCCCCAATCGGTCGTGAGCGCGTTCGCGCAGACGATGTGCGGCGAGTCTTTGATCGGAATGCGGGCGAAGTACTGTCCGAAGCGGTCGGCAACCTCGAGGTTGCAGAGATGGTCCATGAGCCAGAGCGCGACCTTGGCGATTTCGGCGGGAAACGGCTCGATCTCGAGCCCGGAGAATTGCGAGACGCTGACCTTGCAGAGCTGGGAAACGTCGAGGAACCGTTCGGGGCTGTCGCGGTGGAGTTCTTCGAGCACATCCATTTCGAGGCGGCGCAGTTCGCGATAGGCGATGAGCAGAAAGTTGCCGCAGCCGCAGGCCGGGTCGAGGAAGGTAAGCGCGGCGATTTTATCGTGGAAGGCATGAAAGCGCACTTCCTTCGCCTTGCCCTTGAGCGCGCGGACGGCGTCGAACTCGGCGCGGAGCGAGTCGAGGAAAAGCGGGCGGATGAGCTTCAGGATGTTCTCCTCGCTCGTATAATGCGCACCAAGGTCGTGGCGGGCTTGCTCGTCCATCACGCCTTGGAACATCGCGCCGAAGATTGCGGGCGAGATCTTCGACCAGTCGAGCGCGGCGCAATCGAGGAGCGCGTCGCGCATTTCGGCGGAGAACGCCGCCATCGGCAGCGGTTCGGCGAAGAGTCCGCCATTGACGTAGGGGAACGCCGCGATGGTCTCGTCGAGATTGACCAGCCGCTGCTCACGGTTGAGCGTATCGAAAAGCAGCGCGAGCTGCGGGGCGAGGTCGCGGCCATCTTCGGCGGTGCGCGACTTGATGAAATCGCAAAACTGGTTGGGCTTGAAAATGCCGGTGTCTTCCGCGAAGAGGCAGAAGAGCAGCCGGACGAGATAGACTTCGAGCGGGTGACCCGTGTAGCCGACAGCCTTCATCGCGTCGTGAAGGGCCGCCATCTTCTCCGCCGCCTTGCGGTTCACCGGATTCTGTTCGCGGATCTCGCCACTTTCCTCCGCGCCGATCATATAGCCAAATAGCGTCACGCACTTGCGCAGGTCTTTGAGCGCAAATTCCGTGAGGGCGCAGTCACGGGAAAGATCGTAGAAGCGGACACGGGCGAAGTCGGAAACGACGATGGCGCGAGGCATCTGCGACGCATCGGGCAATGAGCGAACATAGTCCATCGCCTGCTCGAAGGCGGCGTCGAGGTCCTTGCCGCGAGACTTCATCTCGACGAGGATCTTGCCCGGCCAGAAGCAGTCGATGTAGCCCTGCGAGCCATCCACGAACTTGACGCGATGCTCGAAGGTGGCGACCGTCACGGCATCCACGCCAAACACGGCGAAGAACTCCTTCAGAAAGCTTTGCGCCTGCGATTTCTCGTCATAGGCATCCTTCCAGCGTTTCGAAAACGCCGTCGCCGCCTTGCGGATTTCATTCCATGATTTCATCTCGAAACTCAATTGGCTTGGGGTTGCTGCGGAATTATAGCATACCGGATATTGGTTAAGGCGCCACCGTCCCATTGGGTGCTCGTCTAACCCATTGCCCATATTAGGATGGTCGGCATCAAAGACCTCAACTTTGTGATGTGATCTTCGTTGCAACTGCCAACTAACGCTCCCTGTCCACGAAAATCATCAACATATCATACGTTGCATGATATTTCCGCTTTGCCTCCGCTAACTCCGCCTTAGCCCTGCACACGGCAACCTCATTGCTTGCAATCTTTGCCAATCCGAGAAACGGCTTCCCGCATTTCGTTCAAAATCTTTTTCTGCTTGAACAGGTCTTCCTCAAGACTGGCAATTTCGGCACTGGCATCGCCGACAGCCATAGTTTCCTCCAATTGCTTGGCCAGCTTGGCGACAAAACGCTCCTGCTTGTCCACGATCAAACAATCGTCCGCTCACAATCGTCTTCTCATTTCGCCCCGTGTCGGGAAGGTTAGCAGTGCTCGCGTTCTGCGCAAATACTCCGCATGCAAGTCGGAGGGAAACAATTTAAGATGGGCGGGAACAATACATTTCTCGACCAAGAGTGCGTCTGACTGATATCTGGCATGCAGATTTTGAATCGTCGCCCGTCTTTTTTCATCCATGGCGACATCGTTCTTGCTATAGATTGCTTTCCATGCGGTCTCGAAGCAGGCATCACGATATTTCTCCAGGCAGGACAGGAAAAACTCCATCAGTTCACGGCTGCCAATTCCATCTTCCCTCAGCATGTTGAACACCGAACTGGAAAACTCCCAGAAACGGGACACCTCAACCTCAAACCTCGGAAAATCGCCGTCCTTGACTTTAAGGTCGCATCCAATATTCATCGCACGGCAGGCTTCTACCAGCATTCGTCGCTCTGCCCCCATTGGAAGCAACCTCATCTCTGACTCGATTTCCAGCCGAAGCTGGAGAAAGGCAGGCTTTCCGCAAACATCATTTCCGTTTGCCAGTAATTCTCCGCAACGTACAATCTTCTTCTTCAAGTGAACACTGCGGGCAGAAGTTGCGGCATTCGCCGTTCCGCTCACTTCCTTGTCGTCACGGCATCCCGTGAAAACCACCGAGGCAACACAACAGACAACAATCGTTCGCACCATACCGCGTCACTCCCCATTCGTACAAAAAGACGCCGCCACCGTTCCATTGGGCGCTCGTCTAACCCATTGCCCAAACTTCTCTATCGTCACGGCGCCAGATTCGTCAATGCGGAACACTTGCCTGTAATCCTGCGGCAAGTTCGCTATCTTGTCATCAGGTCGAAACGAATCCCTGTTTCCCCAGGCAATCGGAATAGCCCAATTCAGCTCACCCGCAAACCAAGGTTCGGGGCAATCGTCCTCTATGCGAGGGCAATCATCAAAGAAATGGTTGTCCGGCGAAATGTTGTACCATACCCCCGCGCCATTTTCTACCGTATGAGAATGACTCGCATCAAAGATTTCGTTCGTAAAATAACCACTCCGCAATCCATCCAACGACGGCTCTTCCATAAGAGCCAAGCCGGAAAAACTCACCGTCTCCGGGGATATGGCAAGATCCAACAACATGCCGATACCACCCGCGAGTCCATCGGCGATCGCGAATCTCTGGACCTGAGCGGAATGACATACGATTCCATCGGGCTCAACAACCCTCACGTGCGGCAGATAAACGCAATCACCCAGCGCGAACGACAGTCCTCCGCGTGTTGCATTCTGCGGACATCGATAAAACTTTGTTCCGAAACTATAGTACTCCTCCCAGCCAGCATCCATCAGCACCTCTACCAGTACAGTCACAGGGTAGGTTCTAATTATCACCTTCTCTCTTATTCCCAAGACATGGCGATGCTCACATTCCTCTCTGTCATCAACCGGAGTTATCTCCGCTCGCACCGCCGTAATGCGGTCCTGCGCAATATCCACCCAGTCGGTGTCATTCTCGACGAACGAGGCAGACACTACGATGTCGTTCTCGTCGCCGCTCGCCACGACTGCGCGGTAAACGTTTGTGACGACAAACGTCTCGTTAGGTTCGAGCCGACGTATGATCGGCAAGGGAAGTCCGTTATCCTGAACAAGATGACTCGCACCTGCAAGGTCTATTGTCACCAGTCCGCCGTGCTCTCCACCGTATGCCGAGCAGACGAGTTTCGAGACCGTCGATTGCCACGGCAGGAGCTCCCCCGGCATGTTCGTATAGGCGTCCTCGAAGAAGATTACTTTTTTCGTGAATCTTGCAACAACGCCGACGGGGGCGGGAGGATCGCTGGGATCTCCTGTGTCTGACGGGTCGTCGCCGGACCCGGAGCAGCCGCACCCGCCGCCGCTGCAGCCGAGGC
>JBJEWA010000128.1:0-671 GCA_051884805.1 Kiritimatiellia bacterium
AGCGGCCTTCACCGACCTACCGCCGCCACTGCCCACTTACTTCTTCAATCGACAAGTTAGTTTCGAACGATTTCCTTTACTCTGTCTGCTTTAGGCCAACACGACCCAAAAGACGTTTTTGACAAGAATAATGCCGTCTGCCAGAGCTTGGCAAACGGCAATCTCACGGTGACCGCAACCCAACTACCAACAATGTCCGCTGAAAGGAAACAAGATGAAGATACGGCGAAACCCCGAATGCATGATTGTGAACTGCGCGCCGCCAATCGAACTGGTGGCCAAGGTTCGGACAGCGATTGCCGGACGAACCGTCCCGTGGTGGACGCGGACTGGGCACAAGCCCAGCAAGCGGCAAAGGCAGATGGGCGTTTCGACGTTCTTCATCGAGGCCGTCGCCAAGGCCGTCGAGGGAGTCGTTCCCTCGCCAGAGAACCTTGAGTGGGCGGAGAAGATGCGGGTGAATGGACGCGAAAACCACGCCATCGCCACGCGGGAGCGTTGGGAGAAACGCCGCGCCAAGCGAAAATAGACCATTCCCCATCAAACCCACATTGGCCGAGTGTGTTACTTGCACACTCGGCCATTTTTGCGTCATAAAAACTTCTCCCTTGCAAGGCGCAAGGGAGAAAATCGGGAGTGTGATGGGGGGGGGGGGGGGGGGGGGGGGGGGC
>JBJEWA010000128.1:681-27594 GCA_051884805.1 Kiritimatiellia bacterium
GGTTATTGGCATATTCCCCATGCGCACCCATGCTCTCAGCAAGCGGGGGGGGGGGGGGGGGGGGGGGGGGGGTATGACCTCGTCACACCCTCTCTACCTCGTCACACTCTGGAGAAGTTTTTATGAAAGGATGGAATGCGGAAATCCCTTATATATTGGGGATTTTTCGGATATCGCCGGAGGATAAAACAAAGGGGAGAAGCGAACTGCTCCCTTTCGGTAGCTTGGCTTGGTGGAGACTGAGGGACTCGAACCCCCGACCCGCTGCGTGTAAAGCAGCTGCTCTAACCAACTGAGCTAAGTCTCCTTGCCCGCACTCAATCGAGCGTCTTGCGGATGACGCGCTTCGCCTTGCCCTCGGTGCGCGGCAGCGCGCCGATCGGGAAGACGTCGCCCTTCGGCAGGAAGCCGAGCCGCTCGCGCAGGTGCTTGGCGACGGTATGCCCCGTCACGCCCGGCTCCGCCTCGACGTTGACGGTCACGTCCGTCATGCCGTGACGCTCCTCGAGAATGATCTGAAACTCGTCCGCCACGCCGGGAATCTCCTTCAGCGCCTGCTCGACCTGCCGCGGATAGAAGTTGACGCCCTTGACGATCAGCATGTCGTCCGTCCGCCCCGTGATGCGGTCGATGCGCAGCGACGTGCGGCCGCACGCGCACTTCTCGCGGGATAGGATGCGCGTGATGTCGTGCGTCCGGTAACGGATGATCGGCATCGCCTCGCGGGTGAGCGAGGTGAAGACAACCTCGCCGTATTCGCCGTCCGGCAAGACCTCGCCCGTGACGGGGTCGATGATCTCGGTGATGTACTGGTCTTCCCAGACATGCAGTCCGCAGTGGCAGCGGCAATCCTGGCCGGTCGTGCCGATGCCGCCGGTCTCGGTCATGCCGTAGATGTCGAAGCACTCGATACCGAGGCGCGTCTCGATGCGCCGACGCGTTTCGTCGGAGAACGTCTCGGAGCCGAAGATGCCGACCTTGAGATACGGCAGGTCGCGTTCGCCCTCGGGACACCGGTCGAGCAGTTCGATCAGGCGCGGCACGTACGAGACGACGGAGACGAACCCCTTCGTCTTGAAGTCCCTCATCAGCCGAATCTGGCGCTCGGTGTTGCCGGAGGACGCCGGAATCGTGAAAAGATGCGCCTTGCGCGCGCCGTGGTAGCACCCAAAGCCGCCGTTGAACAGGCCGAACGTCGGCATGATCTGCACGGCGTCGCCCTGCTCCAGCCCGGCCATCGCATAGCACCGTGCCATGCACTCGGCCCACTGCAGCAGATCGTTCTTCGTATACGCCATCACCACGGGCGTGCCAGTCGAGCCGGAGGACATGTGGATCTCCATCAGGTCCCGCCGGTCGACGCAGTTCATCGCCAGCGGATACGCCTCGCGGAAATCGTCCTTGGTGAAGAGCGGCAGCTTCGCGAGGTCGTCAAGCGACTTCACGTCCTCCGGAGAGCCGACGCCACCCTGCTTGAGGCGGACGCGGTAGAACGGATTCTCCCACACGCGGTGCAGCGACTTCTTCAGCCCTTCGAGCTGGATTTTCGCGTACTCGTCGCGACTCAGCGTTTCCGCCGCTCTGTTCCACATGGACATAGTCTTGGTCTCTGGTGCTTGGTGCCTATCGCCGCAGGGCGGAGGCGCGGCCGAGCTGAAAAGCCTTCCGGTTGACCTCAAGGAGCCGGGCTTTCGGACCTGTCAGCATTTCCGTCATCGCCTGCATCCACTGCTCGTCCTTGAACGGACAAAACGCGGAAAGCGCACCGGCGATCACCATGTTCATGGTGCGGGCGTTGCCGACCTCCTCAGTCGCGATCTTCATCGCGTCGACGAGCACGAGCTGCTTGAACGCATTCCGGACCTTGCCGTCCAAGTCTTCGACCGGCGGCTGCTGGCCGGACGACACCGTCACCGGCACGAGATAAAGGTCGTTGACGAACGCGACGCCGCCCTTCGCCAGAATGCCGGCGTTGCGCAGCGCCTCCACCTTGTCGAACGCGACCAGCACGTCCGCCGTGCCCTCCTGGATGATCGGCGAGGCGACGGATTCGCCGAACCGCACCTGCGAGGTCACGCTGCCGCCGCGCTGGGACATGCCGTGAATCTCGGACTTCTTGACGTCAAAGCCCGCAATCGCCGCCGTCTTCGCCAGAATGTCGGCGGTCAGGATGATGCCCTGGCCGCCGACGCCCACCAATGCCACGTTGACCGTCTTCATATTTTCGTCCGCCAGAGCCGTCAGGCCTCGACGCGCTCGACGGTAATCTCGGGGTCGATCTCCTGCAAGCCGACCTCGATGCCCTGCTTCAGCGTCATCATCGCAAACGGACAGCTGCCGCAGTGGCCGACGAGCTTGAGGTAGACGACCTTGCCCTCGATCTTGACGAGTTCGAGATCGCCGCCGTCCGCCTGAAGCCCGGTACGAAGTTCCTCCAGCTTCGCCTTGATTTTCTCTTCCATTGCCGTCCTCCTGTATTTCCACAGGTATTATAGCACAATCCGTCCGTCTTCTGCGGTGACTTTTATCGTCGAACCCGGCGGATACTTGCCGGAAACGATCAGCTTGGCAATCGGATTCTCCAGATCGCGCTGAATCGCCCGCTTCACGGGACGCGCCCCGTAGGCCGGATCGTAGCCGTCCTTCACCAGCACCGCGAGCGCCGCATCGTCCACGTCAAGCGTGAACTCCTGGTCAGCCAGCCGCTGCTTCAGGTCCTTGAGCTGGAGCTTCACGATTGCGGCGATCTGCTCCTGCGACAGCGAATCAAACTCCAGCACCTCGTCCAGCCGGTTCAGGAACTCGGGCCGGAAGATGTCCTTCAGCGCCTCCTTCGGTGCGTTCGAGGTCATGATGACGACAGTGTTCTTGAAGCTCACCGTCCGGCCGTGGCTGTCCGTCAGGCGGCCGTCGTCCAGCACCTGCAGCAGCAGGTTGAAGACGTCGGGATGCGCCTTTTCGATCTCGTCGAGCAGGACGACGGAGAACTGCTTGCGGCGGACGGCCTCCGTGAGCTGGCCGCCGTCCTCGAACCCGACGTAGCCGGGCGGCGCGCCCACCAGCCGCGAGACGGCGAACTTCTCCATGTACTCGGACATATCCAGCCGCACCATGGCGTTCTCGTCGTCGAACAGCTCCTGGGCCAGCGCCTTCGCCAGCTCCGTCTTGCCGACGCCCGTCGGGCCGAGGAACAGGAACGCGCCGACCGGACGCTGCCGGTTCTTGATGCCGGCCCGCGAGCGGATGACCGCGTCGGCGACCGCATCGACCGCCCGGTCCTGGCCGATCACGCGCTGGTGCAGGATCTCTCCGAGCCGCATCAGCTTCTCCCGCTCGCCCTCGACCAGCTTCGTGACCGGAATGCCCGACCAGCGCGAGACGACCTCGGCGATTTCGTCCGCCGTCACCTCCTCGCGAAGCAACGCGTTCGCGCTGTTCCGCTGCAGATCGTCCTCGTGCACCTTGAGCTTCTTCTCGAGCTCGGGGATGACGCCGTACTTGAGACGCGAAGCCTCGTTAAGGTTTCCCTCCGCCTCCGCCCGCTCGTAACGCGTCCGTTCCTCCTCCAGGCGCGACCGGACGCGCCGCACGTCCTCGAGCGCGGACTTCTCCTGCTTCCACTGCGCCGTCATCGCGTCGGACTTAGAGCGCAGTTCCTTGAGCTCCGCCTGCAGTTCCGCCAGCCGCTTCTTCGAGTTCTCGTCCTTCTCCTTCTTGAGGGCGACCTCCTCGATCTCAAGCCGGCGCACGTGCCGCTGGAGCTCGTCCAGCTCCTGCGGGCAGGAGTCCATCTCCGTGCGGATGCGCGCGCACGCCTCGTCCAGGAGGTCGATCGCCTTGTCCGGCAGGAAACGGTCCTGGATGTACCGGGCCGACAGCACGACCGCGCTGACGAGCGCCTCGTCGCGGATATGCACGTTGTGGTACTTTTCAAAACGCTCCTTGATGCCGCGCAGGATCGAGATCGCGTCCTCCTCGCTCGGCGCATCGACCTGCACTGGCTGGAAGCGCCGTTCGAGCGCCGCGTCCTTCTCCATGTACTTGCGGTACTCGTCGAGCGTCGTCGCGCCCACGCAGTGCAGTTCGCCGCGGGCCAGCATCGGCTTGAGCATGTTGCCCGCGTCGGACGACCCCTCGGTCTTGCCGGCGCCGACGATGGTGTGGATCTCGTCGATGAAGAGGATGATCCTGCCCTCGGACTCCTTGATCTTCTTGAGCACCGCCTTCAGCCGCTCCTCGAACTGTCCGCGATAGCTCGCGCCGGCCATCAGCGCCGTCATGTCGAGGGAGAAGACCATCCGGTCGCGGAGGCCTTCCGGCACGTCGCCGCGCACGATGCGCTGCGCCAGGCCCTCGACGATGGCCGTCTTGCCGACGCCCGGCTCGCCGATGAGGACGGGATTGTTCTTGGTCTTGCGCGAAAGGATGCGGATGACGTCGCGAATCTCGGTATCGCGCCCGATCACGGGATCGAGCTTGCCCGTCTTCGCCAGCGCCGTCAGGTCGCTGCCGTATTTCTCCAGGCAGTTCTCGGCATCGTCAGCAGGGGTAAAACTCGCATTCATGTTCTTTCCTCCTTTACGCCATCCCTTTAGCAAAACGCGTGCCAAGGCGGCGCAGACGCAACCGACGCGCCCTCGCCCCGGCCGGTTCGCGACAGAATGTCACGCCAGCGCCACATTCTGTCCGCATGGCGAGGCCGTCAGGATCGCGTTGCCTTCGGCAGCTTTATGGCAAACTCCGCGCCCTGCCCCGGTTCCGAGACGCAAGTCACGCTGCCGCCATACGAAACGACAATGGCCTGCACGAGCGCGAGTCCAAGCCCGTTGCCCGGCAGGTTCCGGCTCGTGTCGGCGCGGTAGAACCGCCGGAAGATGTGCGGCAGGTCCGTCGGGGCGATGCCGCGCCCGGTGTCGCGAACGCGCAGCCGGACGAACTCGGGCGTCCCGTCCAGCGCCAGCGACACGCTCCCGCCCTTCGGCGTGAACTTGAGCGCGTTGTCCAGCAGGTTGCCGACCACCTGCTGGACCTTCCCGCGGTGCGCCGAATACAGCACGGACTGCTCCGGAACGGTCACGGACAGCGCGACGCCCTGATCCTCCGCGATGGTCTCGTAGAGTTCGGCCGACTGCCGGACGATTGCCGCCATGTCCAGCTCTTCGCGCGGCGTGCGGTCGATGCGGAAGTCCGTCTGGGAAATCTCCAGCATGGTGTTGATCATCTCGACCATCGCCGCCGTATCGCGCACGACGTCTTCGGCCAGCTTCTCCCCCGACCCGCCGACAAGCGCCGTTTCCGCCGCCATGTTGAGCCGCGTCAGCGGCGTGCGAAGATCGTGCGCGATGTCGTCCGTCAGGGTCTTCAGCTCGCCGATGGCGCGTTCCTTGGCCTCGACGACCTGATTCAGCCGAAGGATGCGTTCGCCGACAAACCGCGAGAAGAAGCCGATCGCGACGACGCTCACGATGCCAATGCCGCCCAGGAAGCAGCCGAGGAAGAGTTCGAGATCGACGATGTCGTCGATGTCGCGCTCGATGACCGCGATGTTGCCGTCGGGCAGGATGGCGCTCTTGTCCTTGCGCGCATGATTCCGGTTGCGCAGCGGCGGCGTCGCATAGAGGGCCCGGCCGTCCGGAGCGCGGATGACGATGCGCGTCACGAACGGGCCGTGCTCCTCGACGTCTTGATTGACGCACCGAAGGAACCCTTCCGTCAGGCCGCCGAACTCGACGTATTCCTTCCGCAGGTCGTCCAGAACCTGCAGCATCATCGCCCGGGCCCGGCCGTGAAGGTGTCCGTGCGTGACGCCCAGGACCGCAGTCGAGGAACCGACCGCCACGACCAGGCCGGTCATGACGCTCCACAGCACCAGGCGGTCGCGGATGGACAGCTCAATTCGCCGAAAGGACATAGCCGAAACCCCGAACCGTGCGAATCAGCTTGGGCTGGCCCTCGCCGTCGATCTTCTCGCGCAAATGGCAGATGCGCGATTCGACCACGTTCGTATGGGGCGTAAACCGATAGTCCCAGACGCGATCCATGATGACCGCCTTGGTGACGACCCGCCCGTGATTGCGCATCAGGTATTCGAGCAGCTGGTATTCGAGCGGCTGCAGGTCGATGCGCCGCCCGCCGCGCGTCACCCGGTGCGTCGAGACGTCCATCTCGAGATCGGCGACGCGGAGCACCGTCGACTCGACCGTCTGGGTCGCACGGCGGACCAGCGCCTGTACGCGGACGATCAGTTCGGCGATGGAAAAGGGCTTTGCGAGATAGTCGTCGCCCCCGGCCTCAAGGCCGGCGATCTTCGCGTCGACACTGCCGCGGGCGGAAAGGACGATGACCGGCAGGCGGTCGCCTTCGCGCCGGAGACGGCGGATCACTTCCAGCCCGTCCAGCTTCGGCAGCATGATGTCGACGACGGCGACGTCGAAGCCGCCCTGCCGCGCCGTCGCCAGCCCGCTCTCGCCGTCGGCCGCATGCACGACGGAAAATCCGCTCTGACGAAAGCCGTCCGAGACGAATTCAGCGATTCGGGCGTCGTCTTCGATGATCAGGATCCTCATGGGCGATATTCTATCATTTTTGCCGCGCCGGTTCATCACCGCCCCTCAGTACCCGGCGTGCCCTCACGCCGGGGCAGGACCCAGCCAAGTACCCGACGGCGGTTACCACGCCCCGCAGCGAGGGCGCTGCGGGTACTCTGCTAGCCAGCGCAACGGGCGGCCAGCCTTAGTACCCGGCGTGACCTCACGCCGGGGCAGCGCCCAGCCCTGTACACGCCGCGCTGTTGCCACGCCCCGCAGCGAGGGCGCTGCGGGTACTCTGCTGACCAGCGCAACGGGCGGCCAGCACCAGTACCCGGCGTGCCCTCATGCCGAGGGCAGCGCCCAGCCCTGTACACGCCGCGCTGTTGCCACGCCCCGCAGCGAGGGCGCTGCGGGTACTCTGCTGGGTAGCGCAACGGGCGGCCCACACCAGTACCCGGCGTGACCTCACGCCGGGGCGGCGCCAAGCCAAGTACCCGGCGGCGATTACCACGCCCCGCAGCGAGGGCGCTGCGGGTACTCTGCTGACCAGCGCAACGGGCGACCCGCACCAGTACCCGGCGTGACCTCACGCCGGGGCAGGACCCAGCCAAGTACCGCAGGCAGCACTGGGGCGCTGCCCCAGTCCCCGTCAGGGGAACGCGTTCCCCTGAACCCCACGCGCACGGCCGAATGCGTCCGCGCTAGCCACAATTACGCTCGGCGCTCACTTCCAAAGTTTCACCTTCCCCCTCGACGCAATGCATACTTGCAGAAACGCGATATAGCGGTCATCGTTACCGACCATCACTTGCCCGGCGAAGCGCTGCCCTCTTGCACGCTTATCGCCATCATGCCGCTTGTTGATCAAAATCGCCTCATTGTCGCCGATGCACTTCTCTTGTTTCTTGTTCAACCGCCATGCGCCTATTGGCTTGCGCACGTTGATGCCTAGGGTGTCTTCTCGTGATTGGAGCTGTCCTCCGTCTCGTCGCTTCCCTTGCCAGCAATCTCGAAGCGACAGCCCTCCGATTCGAGAATATAGCCATCTGACATCTTGAACGGCTTCGTCCCGAAATTCACCGTCGCGACGACTCCATTCTCGAAAACGGATTGTTGAACCATGCGATCTTCGCTTAACCAGCGGTAGTCCGCCATCGGAACGCCGAATGTCGCCTTGGCGACTCTTGTCGCCGTTTGATATGATTGCGCAAGGCGCTCCTTTTGCCGCTCGAAAACCTCGGGCGTGAACAAATACATCGGCGGCTCGCCGGTGACGAAATTGAAAAGATCCCTTCTCCGCCAGAGTGCCGGGAACTTGTTGTTGTAGTCGCACCAATACCAGTAAAGATTGACGCAGCCGTGAAACACCATGTCAAAAAACGGAATGCGCGTCGCCGGATCGGTTCCGCGGCGGATTACATCCGGCACCTCATCATAGATCTTCCACATATACCTGCCGCCGTCAACGCGATAATGGTTGGGCGCGCTCATCGTGCCTTCGAAATAACTGCAGCACGCGACAAAGCATTCGCTGCCGTCTTCAGTCCCCGCCAAAATGCCAAACTCGTTCTCGACATTCATGAAGAACTCGCGGCGTGCGCTTTTAGACTCCCGGCACGTCAGCGGATGCCGCGGATTGTGACATTCGCCCAAAGAGCCGCCCACTACGTCGAAAAGCCGCGCGGCATGGGGAGCCGCTTTCAAATCGCGTGCAAGATTGGCATTTGCGTAAGGCCAGGAACGCGCCTCGCAGAGGATCACACAGCCGATGCGGCCCTTCCCATCTTTGCGATCCACACCCCAGCCACGTGCAAGCACTCCATTCCTCCAAAGCTTGTAGTCGCCATTCTCCCAGGCGTTCGTCGGCCAATAGGGTCTTACGCTATCGATAAGCGGCAGATTCTCCGGATCCATGAAATCATGGTAGATGTCGTAGATCCCCGGCAGGACACCCGGAACTTTGGCCATTTCGCAAATGTCGCCATTCGTTATCCAGGCGCCAAGATCGTGCCGTGTCGCGCCGTGCAAAATAAACGTGTCAAAGCCAAGCGCTTTTAGCGCACGCGCGAAATCGGCCTTGTTGCTTTCCTCATTCCATAGCCAGACATCCGGTGCGCCTGCAAGCATGGAATAGCGCTTGGCCATTGACGGACGCTCCTTCATCTTATCCGTGAAAAGCCGGTAATATCCTTTGCGTTTCATCTCTTCACGGTATCGCAGGGCCAGCTTCATCGGCGTCGCATGATCGAAGAAAACAAAACGGATCCTTCGCTCATAACCGAATCTGCCATGCTCCCCCTTCCAGACCACATTGGGCTGGCGCAAGCCATTCGGCCCCACGCAATAGCGCTGTCCGCAATCTTCAGGCGTTTCGATTATCGCCAAATATCCGGCCTTCCCCGACAAATGCCCAAAGCACCCCATCTCCATGTCACGCGTAGGATAATTGGAATAATCGACTTTGTCGGTTCCCAAATCCGTCATCTCGGCCGGGAAAAGAAATCCATTGCCCTGCGTCAACAGGATACGATCGCCGCGTTCCGCCGCAAACGGATGGGGGAAATCGAGAGTGCCGAGCGCGAGCCTGACATCCGCCCGCAAGGTGACGACAACTTCTCTTCCTTCGACCTTGAAGTCTGCCGTTATCTCTTGTGGCAACGCCTTCCCTGCGAGCGATTTCCACTCGCGCCCGGCAAGCGAATCTACGACGACAATATTCCCTGTAGCTTCCTCATATGACACCTTCAGCGTGTTTGCCGACACAGAACCTGCCGCTAAAAGCAAACTTGCACAAACCACTTTCGCATATCTTATCTTCGTTTTCATAGGCATATTATATACCACAAACCTCTACCTGACTACCCCATCGCAAAAAGATAAAATGTGGTCTGTCGAGCGGGCGGAGGAACTGCGCGTTCAGGCGGCGCAGGCGATGCGGAAGAGGTCGAAGACGGAGCAGACCGCCGCACGGAAGGTCATCTTCGAGCCGCCGACGTCGCGCCAGTCGTCCAGCGGCAGCTCCCGCACGCCGCGCAGGACGGCCCGCCGCCCCATCCGGCGCAGCAGCTCGACGTCGAAGAGCCACCGCGAGACGAAGGGACGCGCGAACAGCCGCGCGGCCAGGGCGCGCGTCATCACCTTGGCGCCGCACTGCGTGTCGTAGACCGGAACCGTCAGCACGCAGCGGATCAGGAACTTCATGCACGCTCCCGTGCAGTTCCGGAAGATGGTCCGGTCGATCCGCGCACCGAGGTGCGGCCACCGACTCCCGACCACCAGTTCCGCACGGTCGTCCCGTTCGAACTCCTGCACAAAGCGCCGCACTTCCTCCAGCGGCGTCGCCAGATCGGCGTCCCAGAAGCCGACCAGACCCTCGCCGCCCCCGGCCAGCAGGTGGCGGATGCCCGCACGGACGGCTTCGGCCTTGCCGACGTTCTGCCGCAGATACAGGGCGTCAATCGCCGGAGAGGACCCCGCCAGGTGCGCCAGCACACTCGCCGTCGCATCCGTCGAGCCGTCGTCCACAAACAGGAGGGAAAGGCCCTGCAGCTCCCCGACGGCCTGGCGAAACGCCTCCGGGTTCAGCCGCAGCGCCTCGTTCTTGCAGGGAATGACCAGCGTGACGGGACGCATCATCGCGCAACCTCCCCGACGGGCAGTCGGCCATGATAGAACTCGTAGGAATAGCGCTTCGGATGGTACGGCGCGTCGGCGCCGCCCATCTTGTCGGAGCACAGCATTGTGCCGACGAGCGCGGCCGTCAGCACGAGGGCGCTCGCACCGCTGGCCGCCGGCAGGAACCGCAGGCAGGTCCGCCGCTCCGCCTCCGTCCCGGACAGCGCCAGCCAGCCGGCGAACAGCGGCACGACGGGTATCAGGTAGGCGAGCGGCACGCGGCTGGTCAGACACCAGAAGGCCGTCATGCCGACGACCCCCCAGCCGAGCACCGCCGTCGCCGCCGGATTGCGCCCCGGTCGCGCCCATGCGCAGTTCCGCCAGAGGCGCCCAAGCCAGACTGGCGTCCACGGCAGGGTCACGACCAGCGTCCAGACGGCCGCCATGCCGCGAAAGGTCTCGCGCCCGGAACCATACTTGTCGCCGTAGTCATGCACGAGGAAGCGCAGCAGGTTCTCGTTCACGAAGAAGTAGCGCAGAAAACCGGGATTCGCCCGCGCCATCAGGACAAACCACGGCGCGGCAATCGCCAGAAACAGGACAACGCCCGAGAACCAGCGGTAGCGGCGCAAAACCGGCCAGCGACGATTGACGCACAAGTCCAGAAACGCCCCCAGGCCGAACTCGACGAGCGCAACCGGTCCCTTGACGATCATGCCCAGTCCCAGCAGGGCGAAGACCCCGAGCGACCAGTTGCGGTTTCCCGTCTGCACGAGCGCCGCATGGCAAAGCAGCGCTCCCGCCACGCACAGGACCAGCAGCCCGTCCGTCATGCAGAAGCCCGCCAGCGCATAGAAGGCCGTCGAACTCGCCGCCAATCCGACCGCCAGCCCGGCCGTCCGGCGGTTCCCATCGGACAGAATCAGCACGACGCGCCACAGCAGGCAGAGCAGGACGGCGGATGCGATCAGGACCGGCAGCCGCACGGCAAAGGCGCTGACGCCCAACGCCTGGCAGCAAGCCCCGCCCGCCTGAAAAAGCAACGGCGGCTTGCCGTCAAAACTCTGGTAAACGCCCCGGTGGGTGAAATGCGGCACCAGGAAATCCCCCGTCCGCGCCATATTCGCCGAGATGACCGCATAGCGCGCCTCGGAAGTGTCGAAAACCGGCGTCAGGACGGCCAGCAGGACGCGTACGCCCAGCAGGATCCCCACCGACCAGAAAATCGTCTTCTTCCCCATGGGCGGCATTATCGCACGCCCATTTTACCGCCATCTTACGAGAACATTACCATTCCCTTGCCCGAACATTGCCAAATGGCAATGTCGGGAAGATCAGCGCCGCCCGAACTTGAAGCACAGCGGGCGCCAGGCCGGAATCGCCGCGCCGACCGGCGTCAGCACACAGGCCGCGCGGTCGAAGCGATAGACCTGGATTTCGCCGGACGTCTTATGCCCCACGACCATGAACTTCTCGCCCGGCATCAGCTCGAAGTCGCGCGGGAACTTGCCGGTCAGTTTCGCGACGTTCTTCCGCGTCAGCGAACCGTCCGCTCCGACGGCGAAGAACGCAATCGAATCATGCCCGCGATTGGAGGCCATCAGGAGCTGGCCGTCCGCCGTCAGCTTGATGGCCGCAGCCTTGGTGGACAGCGTCTCGCCGTCCGGCTCCCAGCGGTCGAAGTCCGCCGGCAGCATCGACCATTCGCCGACCTTGGCGAAGCTGGCGGACTGAGGACCCGAGGGATTCAGGGGCGCTGGCAGGGCGTAGGACGCCACCGTCGAGGACAGTTCGTTCAGCACGAAGAGGAAGCGGCCATCGTGCGAGCAGATCGCGTGCCGCGGGCCGTCGCCCGCCGCCGCCTTGATTTCGAGCGCGCCTTTCCGCCGCATCGTCTCCGCATCGAAAAACCAGATCCGGTCGCAGCCGAGATCGACGACGCCAAGCGTACCGTCCGGCAGGTAAAAGGTCTGGTGGGCGTAGGCCTTCTGCTGGCGCTTCCGGTTCGGGCCCATCGCGTCATCCGGGAAGACGAAGGTCTTGAGCTCCGTCCCGTCGGTGCGGACGGTGCCGGCCGTGGCCGACCGATAGGCCGCGAACGCGACGCGATGCCCGTCCGGCGTCAGCGAAACATGACACGGCGCTTCGCACGGCAGTTCCGCCAGGCGTTCCATCTGCCCGAGCTTCCAGCCGTCCAGCGCAAAGCGGACGACCGAGCCGACCGTCTTCGTCCCGCGCTGCTCGCCGATGACAGAATAGAGGCAGCCGCCGTCGCGGTCGAACTGGAAATAGGTCGTCCCCTGGACGCCCTTCACCGACTGGACAATCTTCGCCGCCCCCGTCTCGGTGTCGCATTCGAGCACATGGAGGGCCTGCAGGTCGGAAGACCCGGCATCACAGCCAACATAACAATGGACAATCGCAGCCACCAGCAGAAAATTCATCGGTCAGTCCGTCCGATCACGCGCAAGGAAGAGCAGCCGGGCCAGAAGGATGACGAGCGCGCCGGCGCAATAGAATGCGGCCAGCGACGCCATCGACAGGGCCATGTTGCCGCCCAGCGACTTGGCGATCCATGGCAGCACCGTCGATGAAAGCGAACCGAAGAGGAAGGCGATGCACAGCATGATGCCGACACCGGAGGCATGGTAGCGCGGATTGACGACATCGAGAAAGCTCGCCATGAAATTCGAGTCGTAGACGCCGCGGAAGACGCCGAAGCCGAACATCGCCACGCAGCAGGCGGCAAACGAGCCCGTCACGGACATCCAGACGATGAAGGGAATCGCCAGCCCCAGCCCGGCGACGCCCAGTTCCAGGCGGATGCCCGGACGGCGCTGCACCAGGCGGTCACCGATGCGGCTGCCGACGAGCACGCCGATGGCGGCGCCGAGATAATGCCACAGGACCGCATGCAGCCCCGCCCATTGCCGCAGGCACGGGCAGTTGTCCAGGAACGCCGACTGCAGGTGGCTCGGCATCCAGTTCTTGAAGCCGATGTCCACATAGATCATCATGGCCAGGCCCAGCGTCACGCAGAGGGCAGTCGGCTTGGAGAACACCGCCGCCACCGCCTCGCGGATCGTCGGCTTGGCCGCCGCGCGGTCAGACGCCGGAGAGGCCGGGGCGGCGACCGGCCTAGTGTTCTTCAGGAAGACGGCCAGAACGACCGACCAGACGAGGCCGATGCCGCCGAAGATCCAGAATGGCGCGCGCCAGCCCGCGCCGCCCTTACCCGCGAGCCAGCCCGCGAGGCCGCCGCAGCCGACGATGCCGACGTAGAGCCCGAGCTGGAGAATCGAAATCGCCGTCGCGCGCGACTCCCGGTGGAGCTGCGAAACCAGCGAGGTTGCGGACGGATAGTAGAACGTCTGCCCGAAGCCGTTCAGGATGCCGTAGGTGAGCAGCAGCAGGCCGACGGACGCGACGAAGCCCGACAGGAAGATGCCGAGACAGAAGACCGCGACGCCGGCCGTCACCATCCACTTGCGATTCAGGAGATCCGCCGCCACGCCGGCAAGCGGCACGCAGACGCCGTAGGTCATCGCGAAAACCGTGCCGACGACGCCAATCGCCACCTTGTCGACGCCGAGCGACCCGCAGATCGCCGGAACGGACGGGCCGAACAGCTGCCGCGTACCCTGCTGCAGGAAAAAAGCCACCCACAGCAGCGCGAGCGCAGTCCACTTGTAGTCGAGCTTCTGCATACGCTGTGATTATACCATACTTCAACCCGGCAGGGACAGCCCTCCGTCGACCAAGATCGTCGCACCGGTGATGTACCGCCCCGCCTCCGAGGCGAGGAGCAGCGCCGCGCCGGCGGCGTCTTCGGGCACGGCGTAGTCGTGCATCGGAATGGCGGCCGTCACCTTCGGACCATAGACCGGGTCGGCGAGACACTCGCGGTTCCGGTCGGTGTTGAAGACGCCCGGACACAGGTTGTTGACCGTAATGCCCTCCGGCGCCAGCTGGCGTCCGATGCCGCGCACGAGGTTCTCCTGCGCCGACTTCGTCGCGGCGTACACGCACATGTCGGGATGCGGACGCCGCTCGTTCACCGAGCCGACCACGATGAGCCGTCCCCACTTCTGCGCCTGCATCTTCGGGCAGCAGCGCTGGAACATCCGCAGCGTGGCGAAGAAGTTGACCTGCATCTCTCGCTGCGCCTCGTCCAGCGGGAACTCCGTCCACGGAATCTTCGCCTGGATCGAAGCGTTCGCGACCAGGATGTCCGGCATCGACCCTTCGGCCTCCAGCCGGTCGAAGAACGCGTCAATCGCCGCCGGGTCGGCGAGATCGCAGACCTTCGTGTTGTGGCGGATCACCTTCGCGCCGTATTCCTCGAACGCATCGCCGATGGCCTGGCCGATGCCACGCGTCGAACCGGTCACCAGCGCGACCTTGCCCGTCAAGTCAAACTTCTCCTTCAGCATCGCACGCTCCTTTCATCGCTCACGACCAGCGGCGGTCGTTGGCCCATTCCCGGTCCCATTCCTTCGTCGGCGCCCACGGCGGCGGGAAGTCCGCGCAGGCCTGTTTCTTGACAAGGCGCTCGTTGAGTTCGTCGATGCCGAGGCCCGGCTTCGTCGGCACCTGGATGAACCCGCCCTTGTAGGACAGCGCGGGCTTCACGAGGTCGCCCCACCACGGCACGTCGACGGAGTGAAGCTCAAGCGCCATGAAGTTGCGCGTCGCCGCCGCGACGTGCACCGCCGCCATGCAGGCGATCGGGCTCTCGGCCATGTGCAGGTTCATCTGCACGCCGTAGTCCTCGGCCAGGTCGCCGACCTTCTTCGTCTCCATCAGGCCGCCGCACGTGAGCAGGTCGGGATGCACGACCGCCAGCGCGTGCGATTCGAGGAGCGGCTTGAAGTCCTCCTTCAGGTAGATGTCCTCGCCCGTCCCGAGCGGCGTCGTCGTCGCGGCGTGCAGCTGCCGCCACTGCTCGACGTTGCGCCAGGGCAGCACGTCCTCCGCCCACGAAAGGTGATACTTCTCCAGCCGCCGCAGGAGGTTCACGCAGTCCTCGTAGGGGATGTGTCCGAGGTGGTCGATTGCGATCGGCACCTCCCAGCCGATGACATCGCGGACGTCCGCCATGTACTTTTCCAGGTAGTCGAGGCCCTTCTCCGTGATGTGGATGCCCGTGTGGCCGTGCGCCGTCGTGAAGAGCTCGAACGCCTCGCCGCGCATCGAGCGCGGATCGATCGACCCGTGCGGCGTCTGGACGACGTGCTTCATCTTGCGCATATAGTCGAGGTAGCCGAGCGGCGCGATGAGCGCGTCCTTGACGTTCGTCAGGAGTTCGATACCAAGGTCCATCTTGAGGAAGGTGAAGCCCATCTTCATGCGCTCGACCAGCGCCCTGCCCATGTCGCGCCCGCCGCCCTCGGAATCGGTGTCGCAGTAGCAGCGGACCTCGTCGCGCCACCGACCGCCGAGCAGCTGCCAGCACGGAACGCCCCACGCCTTGCCGCAGAGGTCCATGCACGCGAGTTCGACCGCGCAGACGCCGCCCGCCTGGCGCGAGTCGCCGCCGAACTGCTTGATGCGGCGGAAGATTTTCTCGACGTTGCACGGGTTCTCCCCGAGGATGCGCGACTTCAACATCGCCGCATAGGTGCGGCTCGACGCATCGCGCACTTCGCCGTAGCCGACGAGACCCTGGTTGGTGTAGAGCTTCATCAGCGTGCAGCGCTTGGGCGCGCCGTCGATGTCGGCGAAGCGCATGTCGGTGATGCGGAGGGTCGAGGGATTGATCTTGTTGATGTTCATAGCGGTGGTTTGGAGGTTGGGGTGGTTCACAGCGTTTCGGACATCAGGGCGGGCAGACGGCCGTCCGCCGCGAACGCGGCGCATCCCCATCTAAATGTTCGTCTGCCTGTCATGTTCATCGGTTGAGGGTTGACGAGATCCATATAGACCTTCATGCCGAGGCTGTGCGCCTTGTCGTTGAAGGCCTTGAAGTCGTCGTCCTTCCCGTATTCGGGGTCGATTCTGTCGTAGTTCGAGATGCGGTAGGAGTTCTTGGGCGAACCGAAGCCGCTGCGTTTCTGGCGATCCGACCAGCCGAACTCGTCCATGTCGCAGTCCATCTCGACGAACGGCGCGAGGTAGACGACGTCCACGCCGATCGAGCGGACATGGTCCAGCATCTGCGCCGCGGCGCGGAAGTTGCCGTCGCGCGTGAAGTTGCGCAGGACGATCTGGTAGACCGTCGCGCGCTTGAGATAGTCCGGCGTCGGACGCATCGCGGCCGTCGCGCCGAGGGCGGTCGCGACGGCGAGCAAGAGAGCAAGCCGTTTCATTTCCAGGTTCCGCTTGGTCAATTGCATCCTGGTTTGCCCGTTGTCTCAGTTTTTTGCCGCCGGTTCTGACGCGAGGGGGCTATTCAACACTCACCAGCCGCTCCCGCGCCTTGCCGTCCGCGTCCTGCCACGTCAGGCGGTAGCGGCCGCGGAAGCCGCGAAACGCGACCTTGCCGCCCCGCGCCGTCACGGCGGTCTTCGTCTTCCACTCGCGGTTGATCAGGTCGTCCATCGCGAAATAGGCCGTCTTCGGCCGCATGTCGCGTGTGAAGAGGCCGCTGATCGACGGTTCGCCCGGGGCGCCGCAGTCGTCCACCACGTTCCACCAGGTGATGCCGTTCATCTTCTCGACGGCGAACCAGGCGCGATAGAGATTGCGCAGAATGATGGCCTGCACCATCTGCCCGCGCGACGAATTGTCGGGGGCGGTGATCGTGATCTCGCTGAGGTGGATCGGCTTGTTCGCCTTCGAAAGGAGCGCGAAGCGCGCGGCAATGCCTTCCGGACGCAGATGCGCCGGTCCCCGGCCGGCGGCGATGTTCACCGATTCGGCCGGATTGAACAGATGCATCTGCGAACCCACCACGTCGATGCGCACGCCATTCTGCTCCAGGTCCTTGATCTGGTTGAAGTAGTTCTCGTCCATCGCGTAGTCGTTGATGTTCAGCCAGGCCGATTTCGGCAGGTTGTCCTGCGCCGTCTTGAAGGCGTTGTAGCAGAGGTCGCCCGCCGTGACGCCGTAGCGCTCGCTCCTCTGGAACGGCTTGCCCGTGACGGACTGTCCGTGGAAGTCGGGCGAGGATTCATTGCAGACGTCCCAGCTCTGCACGCGCGTGCCGTACGTCCGCGCAATCTGCTCGACGCGCTTGAACGTGAACTCGTTCAGCTTGGCAAAGTAGGTCGGGCAGAGCCGGGCGACCTCCTCCTCGGAAAGCTTCGCGAAAATCCGCTTCCAGGACGCATCCCAGGATACCACGCCCTTCTTCCAGCCTTCGTCGCGGCCGAATTCCTTGACGCCGATCGGCTGCCGCCAGTCATGCGCCGGAAGCTTCACGCCCGAAGCGGCCTCAAGGGCCTCTTTCTCGGCCTGCGGGCAGAATTCGTCCCAGATCCAGGTCGGCGTCTGCCATGCGTTGTTGCCCCACACGAGCGGATGGCCGTGGATGCGCAGGTCGCGCGAACGGAGGAAGTTGATGACGGGGTCGATGGCGGGACGGCGCCAATGCGGCTGGTCCTTGGGCTGCGGACACTGGTTCCAGAAGCTTTCCGTATCCTGGTAGGCCTCCTGGAAACGGACCTGCCCCTGGTAGGGTTCCAGCGTCTTCCAGTAGAACGCCACGGTCGCCGAATTGAAGAGCGTGCCGTAGAGCTCCTTGTAGCGGTTGTTCCACTCCGTCTTGCCGAGCTGGTTGTAGTTGAAAATGTGCGCGCCGAAGAAGAAGGCGTGCGAAACCTGCTCGACCCGCACCTCGGCGCCGTCCGGCGCCCCGACCTCGACCGTGGCGTCGGCCTTGCGGAACCGCTCGATGTCCGCGTCGATCCGCCGCTGCGCGTCGTCGTTCCAGATCGCCCAGTACTTCTCGCTCATCACCGACCGATCGACCGTGAACTCGGCCCGGGCCGACGGCGCGAGGACCGGCAGCAGGAGGGCGAGGGACGAGAGGACCCGAAACGCACGTCGCGCGACGCAAGCCGACTCCACCATGACGCTGTCTTTCATGTTATCCACCATGACGCTTCCTTTCATGTTATCCGTGTTTCACTTTCGCCGGGCGCTTAAAAATATCCGCCCTTGTCGATGATTTCGCTGATCGTGTCGCCCTGGCGGACCCACGAGAAGATGTCCACCTCGTTGCGCTCGATGCCCTCAGCACGCAGGAGGACGTCATACGCGATCTCGCGCGGGATGCAGAGGACGCCGTCGATGTCGCCGAAGATGATGTCGCCGGGGCGGACCGTCACCTTGCCGATGCGGACCGGCACCTGATAATGCGTGATCATGCAGCGGCCGAGCGACCCGTTGGACGTGCGGTACTTGTAGAACACGGGGAACTTCTGCTCCAGAATCTGCTTGGTGTCGCGGATGCCGCCCGCGATGACCGCGCCGCGGATGCCCTTCGTCATCGCCGTCGCCGTCATCACCCCGCCCCAGAGCGAGGCCTCGGTGTCTTCGCTCGTGTCCCACACGACGACGCCGTTCGGCTTGAACTCGTCGAGCATCTGCGCCCGGAACGTCATCTCGCCCTCAATCATCACGTTCGGCGCCGACTTGACGCAGAACGCCTCGCCGCAGACGACCATCTCGTCCCGCAGCGGCATGATGTCGGACGGCAGGTTCTGGTTCAGCAGGCAGAGCTCGCGCATCACGTCGTTGATGGCGCCGGTGTAGAGCTTCTCGTAGCGCTCGCAGAGTTCCTTGACCGGAATCGGCAGCGCGCAATCCGGAATGTGCTGGCGGTTCGCGATCAGCCGGTCGAGTTTCATCAGACCGGCCTCCTTGGCCTTCGTACGCATATCGGCAAGACTGGGCATGGTGTGCTTCCCTTCGATGTTCTAGATGGGCGCAATTATACCGCGAACACCCTCCCGCCGACAATGCTTTTTTCGGCAGAATAACCTCACATTTTCGGCAATGGTCCCCTGCGGACGGATGCCGACGCCTCCCTCGCGGAAGCCCGCGCGGGACCGGGGACGCAGGCACGCCGTCGCTCACCCGTGGAAGTATTTCACGCTGTCCGGCGGACGGACGTTCGTGAGCGTACCGACGTAATGGCGGAGCCAGTGGTCGGCTTTCGGATGCGCCTGCGCGGCCTGCTCGTCCAGCTCGATGCCGAGGCCGGGACGGTCCGACGGATACATCAGGCCGTCGACGAACCTGACGTCCTCGTCAACGACGTCCCGGCGCCACGGCACGTCGTCGAAGAGCGTCTCGTGGATGCAGTAGCCGGGCGTGGAGACGCCGAGGGCGAGCGTGACCGCGTTCGCGACCGGGCCGGACGGATTGTGTGCGCAGAACGGAACGTGGTGCGCGTCGCAGATGCCGGCGATCTTCTTCATCTCGGTGATGCCGCCCGCGTGCGACGAATCGGGCTGCAGGTAATCGCACGCGCGCAGTTCGATGCAGTCCATGATCTGCTGCGTGCTGAAGAGGCGCTCGCCGCAGGCGATCGGCGTCCGCACGCGGCGGCGGAGATCCGCGAGCGCGCGCATCGTGTCGGGGATGACCGGCTCCTCCACCCAGTACGGGTCGAACTCCTCCAGCGCGTGGCAGATGCGCAGCGCGGTCGGCAGGTCGAACCGCCCGTGGCACTCGATCAGGATCTCGGCCCTGCCCTCGGTCGCGCCCTTCACGGCGGCCACGCACTTCAGCGCCTTGCGGAAGTCCGCCTGCGGCAGCTGGCGGTAGTTCTTGCCGAACGGGTCCCACTTCAGCCCCCGGAAGCCCAGCTCGACCGCCGCCGTCGCCTTCGCCGCAAACTCCTCCGGCTCCTTCGCGCCGGCGAACCAGCAGTTCGCATAGCACGGCACGGCCTCGCGGCACTTGCCGCCGATCAGCTTCCAGACGGGCAGGCCGAGCGCCTTGCCCTTGATGTCCCACAGCGCCATGTCCACGGCCGAGAGCGCGGACATCAGCACGGGGCCGCCGCGCCAGTAGGCGTCGCGGTAGTTCTCGTGCCAGATCCACTCGGTGTCGAACGGATCCTTGCCGACGAGCGCGTGTTCGAGATCGCGGACCGCCCCGACGAGGGCGTTCTCCTTGTATTCCAGCGTCCCTTCGCCGAGACCGGAGATGCCCTCGTCGGTCTCGACCTTCACGAACACCCAGTTCGTGCGGTAGCAGTCGATGACAAACGTCTTGAGTGCGGTGATCTTCATCTCTCCCCCTTCCCGGCTCAGCGCGCGGCGTTGCGCGTCTCGTACATGGGATAGGCGACCTCGCGCAAGGCCTGGCGCATGATCGGATAGGGCGTGTCGCAGATGTCCGTCCAGCCGACCTGCAGGTATTCGCCGTCGAACCGCCCGCTCGTCGCCTGGTCGGAGAACTGATGCCAGTGGACGCCGACCAGCTGCGGATGCCGGAGCGCCGAGCGCACGTACGCCTGCATCTTCGCCGCGCGGTCGCGCTGGTCCTTCGCGACGCGCACGCCCGTGCCGAACGGCCCGCGATCCGTCGCGCCGAAGTGGAATTCGCCGCAGAGGACCGGCGCGTCGATTCCGTCCGGGAGTCTCCAGTCGTCCAGCGTCTCGCGGTAGATGTTATACGAGACGACGTCGCAGTACCTGGCGCAAGGCCCGATGACCCACGGCGGGCAGCCGGCGAAGCGGCAGCCGAGATACAGCAGCTTCGGATCGAAGGCCTTCACGGCCTCGCGCGTCCGCTTGAAGTATTCCGTCACGATGACCTTGGTGAACGCCGCAAGGTCGTCCGCCGCCTTCGCGCCCGGCACCGCCACGCCGTGCAGCAGGTCGTCCCAGTTCGCATAGTCCGCGCCCCACGCCGCATTGAGCGCGGCGATCTCGCCGTACTTCTCGCGCAGGAACTTCACGCACGCGACCTTCGCGGGCTGGTCGGCGGGAGACTGCAGCGACCACTGCGCGAGCTCTTCGGCGCGCCAGCCCCAGTTGATTTCATTGTCGATGAAGAACCCGATGCACCACGGATCCCGCGCCTCCCGCCCGTGCGCCTCCAGCGCCGCCGCGATGCCCGGCTTGAACGACGCGTCCCACGGGTCGCGGAACTTGCCCCACGGCCCCCAGCTGCCGGCGATGGGACGCGAGTGGGTCTCGATGCGCTCGGCGTACGGCGTCTTGTCCATAAGGCAGATCTTGAGGTCGGAGCTGTTCGCGATGGTGTTGCAGCCCCAGCTCCGCAGCCGGCGGTGCACGAGCTCGGAATAGACGGCGTAGTAGTCCGCCCCGTACTTGCGATAGAGGTTCGCGCTGGAGAAATCGTAGACGCGCGTCTCGCCGCGCGTCAGGAAGAACGGCCACAGCAGGTCGTCATGCGTCGTCCAGAACTTCGAAAGCGGATTGTCGCCGACGCCGAACGGCGGCGGCAGCGCCTCGAAGAAGCAGTCGCGGTCCGGACGGTTCACGCCGGTGCGCGGCGTCGTCGAGTCGCCGTTCATCGGCGTCATGGCCGACGAGGCCGACACACGCACCGGCCCGAACGACCAGTAAAGGCAGCCCTCCGGATCGACCAGCCACCACTTGCCGTCCACCTTCCGGACGGCGAACCGCCCGGTCGCGTCGAACTTCGGGCCGTGCTTCCAGCCGCCGAAGCGGTTGCGGTCGGTCGGGCCGGGGTGACTGGCAAGGTCCGCCCGCTCCGCTTCCGCCGCCTGCTTCAGATCCGCCTCGGAATGGGTCTTGCCGGGCCACTCGCGATGCCTGAACTGCCCGAATCGGTCGAAGCACGGCAGAAATTCCTCGGTGGACATCGCAAGCCAGGCCGCGTTCGTGTGCGGCCCCGGAAACGCCTTCATGCGGTTGTAACGCTGGCCGGGACGGTAGAGCGAGTCGACGATCTCGAACGGCGTCGCCCGCCGCCAGTCGATCGCGAACGGAATCGTCGGACGCTTCGCGATGACGATCGGCGAATCCCACATCGGCACGTCCTTCAGGATCGTCGTCTCCCCCTCGACCAGCACGTTCTTCGGGTCGATCTCCCCGATGCGCCCGGTGATCAGCTCCACCCAGACGACGTTCGCCCCGTCCCCGAGGTAGCCGAAGTGGCGGTTCGGCACGCGCAGCGTCACCCGGTCGAACTCCAGGCGGCTCGACGGCTGCGCGTTCGCGTACCAGTAGAGGTAGAAGACCTGCCCGAACCGGCTGAAGGTCGCGCGGGACAGCTCGCGCCGCGCGTCGTCGCGGGGGTCTGCGCGCCGCTCGATCTCGGCGGGGACGCCGGCCTCGACGTCGAGGGACAGCGTCTCGTCGTCGAAGAGCGCGTAGACGTTGCGCATGGCGTACCAGCTCGGCCGGCGGTAGACGAACTCCTTGAGCGCATTCGAGCGCACGAGCCCGAAGCTCTGGAGCATGAAGGTGTACTGCAGGTCGATCATCGTGAAGACGCTGGAGGGAATGTTCCGCGCGGCGTCGCCGATCGCCCGGCGCAGATTCCACTTCGCCTGCGAATACTCCGTCCATTCGAAGTTGGCGAGCGCGTGCGAGAACTCAAGCTGCGCGGGACAGCCGGTTTCGCCCTGCATGATGTCGAACTTGCCCGAATAGCCCTTGACCAGCTTGCGCAGCGGCATCGCCATCGACTCGTACGCCGTCTCCGGAACCGGCGAATACGGGTGGTAGAGGAACGCGCTGGCGAGGTCGAGCGCGTTCTCCCGCTTCAGCTTCTCCAGGACTACGGCGTAGTCGCTCTTCGTCATGTCCCCGGCCATGCTGATCGCAGTGCAGAAGATCTTCGCCTCGGGCTGCACCTCGCGGATCGCCCGCGCCGTGCGGTAGAACAGCTCGGCGTACTCCTGCGCCTGCCCGAACGGCTCGTTCCAGACCTCCCATTCGTCGACCACGTCCCGGTAGCGCGCCACAAGCGCCTTCGTGTAGCGAATCCACGCGTCGAACGCCTCCGGCCGGCCCGTGACCTGCTTCACCCGCATGCCGAGGCGGAAGTCGCTGCCCCACACCGGGTTGCCGTAGGAGATGCAGACCCACGGCTTCACCGACATCGCCGCGCACTCGCGAATCTGCGGGTCAAGCCACGAGAAGTCGTAGACGCCCTTCTCCTGCTCCGTCTTCGCCCAGCCCGAGAAGAAGCGCGCGCGCTTGACGCCGAGCATCGGCAGGAGCGCCTTGAAACTGTCCCACTCGGCGTAGTCGCGATCCATCGTCTCGCAGCCGACGGACCACGCGGAGCCCTTGATCTCCGCCGACGTCCGCGTCGCGAGGCGACCGACCTCCTTAAGCCCGAAATCAAGCCGGTTGAGCTTTTCCCAGGTGACGCACCGACACTCCTTCTGCAGGAGGTTCGTGACCGCCGGCTTCGCCTCGTGGTCGTTCCACGCGTCCCAGCTCTTGATCTTGGCCGCATCCTTGAAGCTGACCACGCCGGTCGCCGCAAGCAGTACCATCAGCGCATTCATCGCCGCTCCTTTCCTTCCGTCTGTCCTACCATCCTAGCAATCGACGTCCTTGGGCATGTGCTGGCAGCTGCAGCCCGCGTCGCAGGTCACGATCTCGCCGGCCATGTTGCCCGAATCGTCCGACGCGAGAAAGGCGACGACGTTCGCGATGTCCGCACCGGAGGCCTCGCGACCGAGCGGACAGTTCGCGCGGCGCCGTGCGGCGACCTGCGGGTCGAGCACGTCCCAGCGCTCCGTGTTGATGTACCCCGGCGCACAGCAGTTGACGCGGATGCCGAGCGGCGCAAGGTCGAGCGCAAGCGCGCGCACCAGCGAGTTGATCGCGCCCTTCGACGCGCAATAGGCCGTGCGCCCGCGGATGGCGCGCATCGCCGTGTTGGACGAGAGGAAGACGACCGTGCCGCGATAGGCGCCGCCGACTTCGTAGGGACGCTTCATGAAGAAGCGGTTCGCCGCCGCCTGCGTCACCTGAAAGCCGCCCTTCACGTTCGTCTGCATCACCTTGATGATGCTCTCGGGATCCATCTCCAGCGGGCCGCCAAGGCCGATCCCCTGATCCGCCGCGTTGTTGACGAGAATGTCGAGCGTGCCGGCCTCCCTCTCGATCCGGTCCATCAGCGCCGCGACCTGCGCCCGGTCGCCGATGTCGCACGCCTGCGCCGTCACCCCCGCGACGCCCATCGCCTTCAGCGCCTCGACGCCCCTGGCCGTCGAAGCCTCGCTCGACCCGCACATGAAGACGCGCGCCCCTTCGTCCGCAAACTTCTTGACCAGCCACAGCCCCGTGTTGCGGTTGCCGCCCGTCACCAGCACGACCTTGTTCTCGAATCGCATCGCTCTTGCTCCTGTCTTTTCGTTGGTTCCCATTCTACCATCTTCGACGCCGCCATGGTTATTGAATGCGAAACGAACTTTTTACCGATTGCGCAATTCGCCGAAAGATGGTAACATTCCCGCCGTGAACACAGTCATCGTCTTCCGCTCCTCCGATTCCGTCGCCTTCCGCAAGAAGCTCTCCGGCATTGCGGAGGTCGCGCATCGCCGCCTGTGGAACCTGCAGGTCGTCGAACCGGTCGAGACGGCGGACGCGATCCGCGACCTGATTCGGCTCTGGCGGCCCATCGGCTGCATCGTCGGTTGCGGCGCCGACGTCAACCGCTTTCCGCCGACGGCGGTGGGCCGGCTGCCGCTCGCCTACATCGACCGCCCCTCCCGCCAGCTCCGCAAGGCGGACTCCTGCGTCTACCACGACTCCGCCGCGACCGCCCGCCTGGCGGCGAGCGAACTGCTGCGGCTGGGGCTCGATCACTATGCCTACGTCCGCCATCCCGAGCATCCCGCCTGGGACGCCGAACGGCTGGCGGCCTTCTCCGACATCCTGCGCCGGCACGGCAAACGCGTCGGCTGCTTCGACTTCGCGCAACCCGGGCGCGAGACGCGCGAACTGGCGAAGTGGCTGAAGGCGCAACCGCGTCCGCTCGGCGTCCTGGCGGCGACCGACCCCTATGCCGCGCATACGATCAGCGCCGCCAGGATCGCCGGCCTTTCCGTGCCGGACGACGTCGCCGTCATCGGCATCGACAACGAGGAGGAGCTGTGCGAGGCGAGCAACCCGACGCTTTCGACCGTCGAGCCCGACTTTCGCGCCGCCGGCCGGCTCGCCGCCCAGGCGCTGGTGGACATGCTTTCCGGCAAGCCGCCCGCACGCCTCGCCTATCCCCCCCTGAAACTGCTGCGCCGCGGCTCCACCTGCCGCTTCGCCCGGCCGGATGCCGACGTGTCGCGCGCCGTCGAGCGGATTCGGCGCGAAGCCTGCCACGGACTCACCGCGCGCGAAGTGGTCGCGGGCTTCTCCTGCGGACGGCGCATGGCCGAAATCCGGTTCCGGGCACTGACGGGCCGCTCGATTCTCGAAGCGATTCGCGCCGTGCGGCTGACGCGCGCCAAGGAACTGCTGGCCAAGGGCGCGCTGGCGGAGGATGCGATCGCCAACTTCTGCGGCTATCGGTCCGTCGCCGCCTTTTCCGTCTTCTTCAAATCGGAGACCGGCGTCTCCCCCAGCGCCTACCCGTCCCGGAACGCCACGGGCTGAGGTTCGACGACGACCCTGATCGCGTTCCACCCAATGTCACCCCATGTTTACCGGACCCAAACAGGGGGACTGTCCCTCGCTCTTCGACTAGCACGGCCACCGCTATCTGCTGCAGGGATTCGTCAACATGGCCTACAGTCCGAACGGCGCACCGGGGCCGTTCGTGGACTGGTCGAAGTAGCCGGACAAGCTCTACGAGGGCCTCGGCGTTCCCATGGTCACCTCCTGGAAGGACGACCGGCGGCTCTACATCGGCTGGCTGAACCACGTGCACGGGTGGGGCGGCTGGCTCGTCTTTCGCGAAGTCGTCTATAATCCCGACGGGCATCTCGGACTCAAGTGGGTCCCGGAGATCACGCCGCCCGTGCCGCCGCGCACCTATCCGGTGGCGAAGGGGATGCGTTTCGAGAAGCGCTTCCGTCCGCAGGGAGGCGGCCCCGCGCTGCTGCTGGCCGTCGATCCCGCATCGAGCGCCGCGTCCTTCGGCGACGATGTGCCCGACGTGAAGTTCGGCGAGGCGCGGTCGGGCCACAACGTGCGGATTGGCGGTGTGCGCGGATTGGACGCCGACTATGCGGTGAAGGTCGCCGTCTACTACGACCCCAAATCCGACGCGACCATCTTCGATGCGGAGATTGCCGGGCAACGCACGCTCATCTGCCGCCGCGCAGGCCGTTATCTTCAAGATTGAGGAGCATGTGTCGGTTGTTCTCGGAATCGCCGCTCTACAGCTTCAGCCCCGGCAGAATCCATCGCCCCAGCTGACGCACGGCACGCTTCCCCCGCGAAACGACTCCATCATAATTCCGAACCGAGAGTAGACCTTCCTCTCCGCTATGTCCCGCAAAACCGGACAAATGCGGCTCCCGTCGGAAACGACCATACACCCCTGGCTCCCTACGCCTTTGCCGCCACACATCAAACATCAATCCTTCCGCATCGGCAAAACGTTCAGGAATCTCACGGTACCGCCCATAGATGTGCGAGCGGTAAAAATCCACCGTCACCGCATACAGAATCGTCCGCGCATGGTGGGCATCCCAATTCAGATGGAGCCAATCATAAAAGGGATGATCCACCACATCAACCGCCAGAGACAGCGGATCCCGGCGCGAAAACTCCCGAAGCAGCGCCCCAATATTGAGAATCGGGAAGCGTCCGGTAACCTTGACTACTACCCCCCCCCCCCCCCCCCCCCCCCCCCCCCCCCCCCCGCCCCCCCCCCCCCCCCCCCCCCCCCCCCCCCCCCCCCCCCCCCCCCCCCCCCC
>JBJEWA010000129.1:0-27582 GCA_051884805.1 Kiritimatiellia bacterium
TGAACTGGGTGTACTGGTTGAGGTTGTTTGCCGTCCAGTCTGTCGAGTTGCCGATTTCGTCGTAGCCATAGTATGCGGTCGCAGCGGACTGCGACCCTCCCACAATTGTCGCAGAAGTGACTTCGCTGCGGTCGTTGTAGCCAAATGTGTCGGCGTTGCGGCTTGTCGGGCGATTGAGCGCATCGTAGGCATACGCAAAGTTCTCAACCGCAATGCCGTTGACGCTGTTCGTTATGCCGGTTATGAGCGAGCGGCGGTAGGCATCGCGTGTCAGCGAGCGCGTGAAAACTGCGCCGTTCGTGAGCGTGATGAAATATCCGGCATCAAGGCCATCGGCTGAATACTGGTATTCCGTTATCGCGATGGCATTGGAAATGGATGCGAGCCGCCCGGCGGAATCGTATTCGTAGATCGAGCCGTCATTGGACGCGAGGCGTCCGTGTGCATCGAACTCGCGGTCGAGAGAATAGGTCTCGTCTTCGACGCTGACGGTTTCATTCGTGATTTGCCCGTAGGTGCTGCGGGCGAATGCCACGGACGACACGCCGTTGGATGTGAAGACCTCCTGCGAGAACTCGTCGTAGGAGAACACGCAGACCTCGCCGTCGGAGTATTCCGTCGAGACAAGTTCCCGCTTGGCGTTGTAGGAATTCTCGTGCCACTGTCCGTCGCCGGCGTATGCGGTGCGGAGCGGCTTGCCGTCAGGGGTGTGAGTGTAGGTGACGGTTGAGCCGTCGGCGTAGGTCTTGGCGGAGCAGAGGCTCGTCGCCGGGTCGTAGGTCCAGGTGGTCGTGTCCCAAAGCGTGCCGTCGCGCGTGGTCGAAAGCCCCGTGCGCCGTCCGGCGGTATCGTAGCCGTATCGGGCGGGATAGACCGCTCCGCCGGAAGATGCGAGGCGGTTCGCGGCATCGTAGGCGGATGTCGTCATCGCGCCGAGGGCGTTGGTGGCGACGATGCGATTGCCAAAGGAATCATAGCCGTAGAACTCGGCATAGACGTTGTCGCCCCTGGCATGGAAGACATCGTATTCCTCGACATCGCCGTAATCGTTGCGCCCGATCCAATCGACGCTGCGTCCGTCCTTCTCGGTGTAGAAGACCCGCCCATAGGGATCGAAGAAGCTGCTTGTCGTACCGCCGGGGGTGGTGGTCTCGTATGCGATGCCGAACCTGCTTCTCGTGGTCGTCGTTCCCGCCGTGGCGGATTCGGAGACTTCCGTCAGCACGGAGTTCGTCGTATCAAAGAACGAATGGGCGTGGAGCGCGAGTACGCCGTTCTGCCAAGATTCAGTCTCGCTGCGCAAGGCGTCCGAAAGCCCGTTCAACCGCTCCTTGGTTGCGAGCGTGCGCGAGCGCGTCCCCGCCGCCTCCGTTTGCGTCGTCACGCGCCAGAGGACATTCGATGCAACCTCGTAATCCGTGTCGGTGCGGTTAATGACGCCGTTCTTCGTCCGCCCCACCGCCTCGCCAAGGTCGTTGTAGAGATGCGTAGTTGCTTCACCGAAGATTAAATCGGTGGTCGTCAAAACACGCAAGCTGGCACCGTCATACGTGTAAGTGATGTCAGATTTCGGCGTCACCTCGCGCACGATGCGACCGAGGAAGTCGCGGTAGGTCGTTCTCATGGTCACGGCATTGTGGTCAGAAGCCGTGATTGCGACTATATCAACCCTGCACCCGTTTGCATCGTAGGAGCTTGAAGTTACTGTTTCCTTCCACTTCTTGTCGGGCCACTCTTCGCGCAGCAGCGTCGAACCATTGCGATAAGTTGTGGCGATTGTGGTCTTGTTCGTCTCGATTGTCTCCGTCACCTCACGGTCGGCGTAGGCGCGGCGGATCGTGGTCGTCGCGTTGCCGCGCCTGTCGGTTGAAATCTCATAATCTGAGACGCCGTAGGGATAGGATATGGATTCAGACGTGCGCCAGCCCTTGTTGAGGACATAGGCGTGATTCGTTGCGCAACCCGGCGTCCGGGCAACTCGGAGCACGGTGTTGGTCTCTCTCCCCAGAGCGTCCATGAAGTGCTGGGTGACCCGGTAGTGGCTGTCCACGGAACTCGACGCTTCATACGGTATGTACCGGTTGTCGTGCGGAAGCGCGGACAGCGAAACCTCCTCCATCGCGTAGTAGAGGTGGTCTTCGCCGGTCATTGCGCTGCGGAGGACCTTGCGCCCGGTGCGGTCCTGGCTCCAGAGGAGGCGACAGCACGAATAGGCGTTCGTGGAGAACGAGCCGTCGGCGTAAATCGTGGAGCGCAGACGGTTTTTCTCGTCATAGAGGTGTTGCTTCTCGTCAAAGGCCGTGCCGCTTGCCGTATGGACGCTCCATTCGCGGAGCGTGTTTCCGTAGGTGGTGCAGCGTTCGGCATGGGTCGTGACCGGGAACGGACGGGACATATAGGACATCTGGGACGTCAGGGACAGGACGTCGCCGGAAATCGAATAGGTATTTTCCGTCGTGATGCCGTCCGCATCGGTGGAGGATACGACTTCGCCACGCAGGACGAGCGGAACGCCGGCGGCGTCCTCGTCGTAGCGGGTTTCGACGGTGACGGCGTTGCGGGAATCGCCGATGGCGGCGTCCTGTGCGCCGGCGTTCGTTGTCTCGACCGTCACGGAGGCATAACCGTTTGACGTTCCATGCGTGTAGCGCGTCCACGCCCTGCCGATGAGCGTGACCGCTCCGTCCTCCACGAGATAGCGAGAGCAGATGCGCACCTTGTCTACATCTGCGGCAGCGGCATCGTCACCCGCAAGCGGCGTATAGTCGTAGACGGTGGCGATGGCCGCGAACGCCTGGGACTGCAGCCACGCAAGCGCATCGGCGCTGTCGAACGCATCGGCCGCCAGCTCCGAAAGAAACTCCTTCGGACATTCCGAGCCTTCATGCTGGTCGAGCGTCAGGATGGAGCGGCCTTCCGTATCGTAGGCGCAGAAACGCCAGGCGCGGGCATTGCCCCATTCGAGACGCAGGCAGCCGTTGCGTCTCGGGTTGTCGTTGTCCGTGTAGTACGAGGCAAAGGATTCGTTCCAGCTGTCCTCGCCCCAGCTCTTCTCGGCGTAATAGGTCTGTCGCAGAACGGCGTCGGCGAAGGAGCCGAACCGCCGCGACTCGCTTATCGTGTGCGAAAGCGCTGCGTCCAGCGCGTCGCGGACGATGCGCTCTTCGCGCATATACCCGTCTCCGTTAATGTCACCGGTGGCGATGAGTTCTTCGGAAGACTGCGAAATGCCGTCGAACCGCATCCAGTCGCCGTTGTCGTAGATGTAGGTTTCGTCGGACATCGTGTTGTTCTGGCGGCTAATCTTGCGGAGGCGTATCTGCGAATAAGAACCATTGACATTCGTCAGTTCCCACGTGTGCTCAAGCGATCCGGATGCGGTCTCGGTGATGGTGACGCTAATGCCGTTCTCGATAGACACGATGACGAGCGTTCTGCCCCTGTTGTCGCCGCAGACGATTGTTCTCGTGCCGCCAGAGGTGGAATCGGTGACATTCGCATCGCCACGGGCGAGAACTTGCAGAGTGTCGATTCCGACTGCAATCGGCGCTTCCGTCATGAACCACGCAAAGCCGCTGACCTGACCCTTGCGCGGAACGCCGAGGGGAATGCGGAACTTGAGCGAACCTAAGTCCGCGCCCTCCAGCGAGTCGCAGTTGCCGTCTTCGCACCCGCCGCAATCGTCGCAGCCGTCGTCCGAAAGTTGTTCCGTTCCGCCGCCGCCCGCAGTCGAGACGTCGTGCGTCGCCGTGCCGGCCCAGATGGGCGTGCCGCCAATCGCAATCGTGCCGGTCGCGGTCTCTCCGTTCACGACGATGTTGGTCGATATGTCAGGATACACGCCGAAATCGAACCCGAGCGAAAGCGCCGGCGAGCAGTTGCATACATAGCCGCCGGACGCGTCGGAATGGAACGACCGCCACAGACAGCCGGAGTCGAGCGGATATTCGTATGTCTCGGAATAGGCGCCGGACCAGGAATCGTAGCCGAGGCCGGAGCCGTCGCCGTGGTGTCCCGCGCCATACGAGATGCCGGGATCGATGAATGCGAGATAGCGGTTGTTCGTGGCCGGGGACGGCGGGGACGCACGGAGCGACATCGCGCGGAAAGCGCTCCGCGCATTGGCCGCAAGGTCAATCGTCGGCAGTCGGCAGACGCCGGGCGCGTTCACCTGCAGCGTGCCGCCCGCCAGCAGGAGGAACCTGCCGCCGTCTGCCGGGAGCTGCGCCGCCTCTTCCTGCGGGTGGAGCGCGGCCCTGCACGGACGCTCCGCGCGGTCGATCGCGACGGGGAAGGCGGTCGCCTCCTTGATTTCGGCAACCGTCCACACGCCGTTGGAGGTCGTTATCCGCTGCGCGTCCTCAATCTCGACGTTCGGCGAGTAGGCGAGAAGATAGAGCGGCGTGCGACAGGACATCGTGGATGCCGTTTGGCGGAATCTGACCGTCAATGTAGCCGGACTGTTGGTCGAGATGGGCAGGTACAGGCTGTCGCCGGCGGGGGAGGACGTCGTCGTCCCCGATTCGCCCTCGGAATCCTCCCAGTCGAGCGCAAGCCCCTCAAGCCGCCATGCTCCGGCGCGGTCAGGCTTGGACGAGAGGAAGAACTGCTCCCAGCCGCCGTTGCGGGCGATGTGGAACGCCCGCTCGTAGATGGCGGTTGCAACGGACTGCGGCCCTCCCGTTGCATAAAACCCGTCCGTCAGCTTCCATGCCGCGATGCGGTTCGTGGACATGAACGCATCATCCACGTCGTTCGTGGGGTTCAGCCCCGATGCAAGCGCAAAGCCGACCTTGAAGCCGTTTGCGCCGAATTCGTCAGCCGAGTCCACGATGTTCGTGCCGCCGAACCAGTGGTTCTCATAGGCGTCGGGGATGCCGTCGCCGTCGAGATCGTCAAGCGAGGTGGCAGAAGCGGGATCGGGATCGGAACCGTCCACGAGGCCGTCATTGTCGCTGTCGCGCACGGCGGAGTCTGTGCCGCGTACGATTTCCTCGCCGTCGTTCAGGCCGTCGTAATCCGAATCCGCGTTGTGCGGATCGGTGCCATAGACGAACAGCTCGTCGATGGTGAGAAGCCCGTCGCCGTCCGGATCCTGGTCGGAAGCATCCTCCTCGGAGAGCAGATGGAACGCCATCGAGGTGACATTGGTCGGGATGGAGTTTGTTGTCCACTCGTTGCCGCCGAAGGACGCACCGGCGAGGACATTGGTGACGGCATCGACGTTCAGCCGCGAGAGGTCGTAACGATAGATGAACCGGCCGTCGGTCTTGAACTCTATCTGGAACGAGATCGGCTTGTCCGTGTCGCGGCCCAGGAGCGCGTTCTGCCACGTGATGAGCAGGGAGCCTTCCGGCGTCGTCGCGTACCACACCTGGCTCGGCCTGCCGCTTTCGCCAAGAAGCGGCCAGTTCGCCTCCGGCACGATGCCGAGAGTGGCGATGAACGCACCCGCCGAACCCTGCGAGGGCCGAGCGTCAGCGAGGGAACAGCCCGAGGGGCCGAGCGCAAACCAGTTGTTCATGGCTATCGAACCATCCACCTCGCGGATAAGCGGCACGACCTTGCCGAAGGAGAACACCCGGAGGCGGCTGACATCGTTCGTCCCGACCTGAAACACCCAATTCGACATGGCAAGATAAATCCAGTCCTCCGCCGCTCCAAAGGCCAGCCAGTCATTGACGAGGGTAGCGTTGGGTGAAGGCGTGAAGTCAAACGCCTCGTCCGTCCCGATGCGGGTCATGACGAAGCCGCGCTCGAAGTCCGCCGCCGTCAGCGTCCGTGTGGTGTTGGTGGAGGTTATGATGTCTTGGACAGGATTTGCAAGATTTACAGGATTTACGTTCGCCGAAGGATCTTGCGCTCTTGTAAATCCTGTTTTGGAAGCCTCGCCGCCCGGCGTTGTCGTCGGCTTAAGGCTGCCGAGGGCGGACCAGGACGCCAGCGGCGAAGCATTCGTGACGCCGCCGCTCCCCGCCCCTTGCTGCCCGCTCTCCGCGCCGCCCGGCTTGACGCTCGCATAGGCCCACATGGCGCCGACGAACACAACCGCAGCCAGCCGCCTCCCGAACGGCAGGCGCCTGAACCTTGCGGCGAAGTCCCTCAACGGATGAAAGTTCTTCTCGTGCGCAACGGCAAGTGCGAACGCCACGAGCGAGGCGACGAGGAGAAACAGCAGGGAACCTGTCCATGTCTTCATCGGCACGGCGTCACCTCAACTTCACTGCGAATCCGCGATAGGATCCCTTGTAGTCGATCCAGTCCGAGGGCGGTTCAGTGCCTCGGCGAGTCGCCCGCATCAGGTTCCAATCCCGCCGCCATAGCCACGCCGGCGGGGCATTGGTTGCCAGCGCGCCGAACTCCGCCGCGTTCACGCCAGACACATTCATGCTGCGCACCTGCCGGGAATTGTATCTTACCTCGAGGTGGATTTGTACGGAGAAAGTCTGGGTCGATCCCATGGCCGCATCCCCGCCGTCAAACCGTTCCCACGTTTTGACATTCTCTATAAAGTACCTTCCGCTTCGCCATCCGAATCTGGATTCGACTTCCTCGGCATCAAGGACCCCATTCGTATTCACATCGGTCCCGAAAGCCAGCTCGAGATTGTTTGCCGGCGTCCCGGCAAAGCAAAACTTCAAATCTGCATAGCTGATGCCCGCCCTGTTAACGGGCAGGTTCGTCAAGACCTCCGTGTCGACGAACGGCGACACAGGCATCGTCGGCACAGATACCGTCCAAGCTGGTGCCTGCATCCCTGCCGCTGCGACGAGAATTGTCAACCATCTTCGCATGCCTATCCTATTTCGTAGCATCTCATCGGAAGCACCTCACCTGTTTGCTATGTCCGTCGCCGTATTCTGCGCGCCACGGCGGCCGGATGGATCCTCGCCGCGGAGGCCAGCGCCAATTCAATCCACCGACCGTCGCTCATCTACAGAGATACAGGCGCGTCTATTCGGTCAATTTCTTCGCGTTGGGTAGAAGATTTCCTTAATGGACGCCTTGCTTGTAAATACATCGGGAATCCCTTTTAGATTTGCTCTGACATGACCTTTGCCAAACACGGCACACGCTCGTCGTATAACTGGTTGCGATTCACAATATTCATTCAGCTCATCACCATATAGCCACTTGTTCGGCGCATTGGCACCGTATCCTATGACAGAACACAGAACGGATCCAGTGCGGTCGCGTGTGGTTCGTGCCTGAAGTTCAGCCGCCCACGCGCCGTCGTCAGGAGGAAGACTATACCCCATAAGCACAATATGATCTGCACCCATGACAGTATTATCCACATTGTGCATGATACGCTGAAAAACATGCGGAGGTGGAGATTTAAGACCACTCTGCATAATCTGTTCAGTATCGCACATACGGATTGCGCGACCACAATGCCGACACTGTATGTAATCCAATTCCCCGTTCTTCCATTTCTCTTGTTCGGAATTGGTACGCACACCACGAACTGATTTTGCCGGAGCCATCCCCCATGCAAGCTCTTTAAAGAAGAATGGCGAGAAAATACTTTCCGACGAATCTTCCAACACATTTCCTTGGAAAAGCGTGGTCTTGCCGCAGCACGGGCAGATTCGGAAATTGGATGAACCGTGAGGAAAAAATATCCTTACCGTCTGGTAGATGGCATTGCAACGTTCATTTTCAAGGCAACCACGCTCGTTGACAAAGCGTGCCGTGTCCTCGGATAGCAACCCTGACGAGACAGAAGGATCCTTCTCCTGCAACGGACGTATGTCATCCGCTTGGTCGACATCTTCTCCAAGAAACAGCGCGGTGTTTCGTTCGCCGACATGGATTGGACTGCGATTGTATCTCGCATCGGCGTTTTTTATAAGCCACCACAAAATAGGATCAAAGTTCATCGAGACAAATGATGTAGAAAACACTGGCTCGCCGCAGTCGCATGCTTCTTCAGCGCGAATTTCCGATAACCAATCCGCAAAACGGCGATAAGGGTTGTCGTTTGTCGCCAACTTAAATCTGGATTTTGCCCATGCACATGCGAACACCAGATTGATGAACATCACAAGAGCGGCTTTTGCCGATTGCATCCGCTTTTCATCAAGAAAACTTGAAAGATCCTGCTGATCGTCCAGAAACACATGAAGTCCAGAATGCGAGGAAATGCTTACGTCAAGCAAGTTGTATATTTTATGCGCAAATGTGTCCGATGGCTTTCGCGTCCCATTCACGTCCTTGAAGTCATTTCTTTGCAGCCGAAGAATGCGCATCGCGGCAGACCAATCATAATAACTGCGCATCATGACCACTCGGTTCTTGCGCACCGCATCGGTCGGTCCCAAATCGCCTGCATGTTTTTTAACAATGTCGAGTTGCCTTTGAGAGAATCCACAAAGATGATGACCTTCAGCCTTTTCGGGATCGTCGTCGAGCAACGTCAACAAGTCGCATACGACATCAAATTTGTCGACGAAGATATCATCTTTAAAATCTTGCAGACATTCCCGATACGAGGCAGAGACTTTCTTGTGACTTAACGCAAAAAACACTTCATTCTGCCTGCACGTGGTGGCCATGCCAAGTCCGGCGGTGGCTCCGGCACCCCAAAATACGACTGTATGTTGCTGATTATTTTGCATTAGGAAATTACTTGGTTTTAGCGTTTCTCGGTGCGTTCTTAGCACCGGGATATTGCAGTATTCCATTCTTATCTACTGAAAATGTCATTGCGTGGCCAGTATCAGAATGAAAACACAGCCAATGGTGAACCCTATTGGACACTGAATTATCGCAGATCCTGAGGCTTGTCTCATCAATCGCCACGACCTTGCGTTTGCCGCTGTCGCTGAAAGCCACGTACGCCTCTACATTTCCACCGCAAACACTTGATGTGACTTTGTACTTGCTCGTAGGCTCTATGACAAATTCAATCTTCTTTTCGAAAGAAGATTTGACCGTACCTTCAAATTTATACACCGCATCCATTCTCAACCTCCTTGTTCCGATTTGTCCACAATGACGTCAATTCCAAAATCAGGAATCATCAAATGGCCGTCCATCAACATGAACTTGTGGAGCCGTCCACCCCCTCTAAGCCACGGATAGTTGTCTGCATACTGCACAAAGCGGTCGTTATCTGGCGATTCACTAAGCAGTTTCGCCGACAAGACCTTCCCTGCTGCGTCGCGGCCGTCTGCCAAAACGTGAAGTATGTTTGCATCCAAGGGAACCCGTGCTCGGCATCCCCTCTCTTTTAGGGCCTCAAGGCACGACCGCAGCCGATTCTTGACCAAGTTTCCATCTGTCGCTCGAATCAAGTTTGATCCGCCAATGATTAGTTTCGCAGGCAAGGAAACTTCCGCAGTCGCTTCCGGCGTTTGATTGGAATAATTGGCTTCATGAAATCCAGCCTTATCGCTGCGTTCAAACGTTACCGGAACTGCATGACTGGTATGAAAACCGTCATATCTCTCATGCCAAAAGCTCCCAAACCCATTCGCGCCGCATTCATCCCTGGACGCCTCCATACTATCACCAGCCTTCCCCGGGAATGGTTACAAGCATCTCGGCCCCGCTGTACGCCGGCTCCTTGAGCATCTCAAGAGGCTGGCTCGTCTGCGGGTTGTCTAGTAGCGCGATCGGGACACTCTTAGCGTTCTCGTCTATCTCTGTAAGGAAGCGCAGCCATAGAACATGCGTTTTCTTCCCGGTGAGGCCCTTCACCTTGAATTTCGGCAATTCCACAAACACGAGGTGCAGACCTTCGAGAACCTTCCCGCTGTCTTGGGCGTAAACCATCCTGTAGCCGAGGCAGCCCCCTTCCATTCCCGGCTCGCTCAAACCTCTTATTAACGCAGTTGAGCGCAGAGACGGGCTGGAGTAGGTTGTACTTTTCAGACTTGTCAAACTGCCTGACATACCCCTTGGATGCATTGAAAAGGCCGCGTTCGCGGAAGTCCGCCGTCCAGTTCACCTGCATCGCGACAATGAACTTGCGCCAGCCTGCCTCCTCGCAGCGTACATCGATAAATCGACAATCGTGTTCTTACCCGTCGGGATGCGCGGCACTGGTTCAGCCGGAAAATATTCTATCGACTCGACCTGCTTGCCGTCTTCAAAATGCAACAAGGCGTTAAGGAGACTTATGACGAGGTGATTATGCTCGCCAAAGACTTTCTTGAATGTCACGTCCGCCTTTGGATCAATGTATCTCGCCATGTCCTTCTCCGTGCTCGCCGTTTCAGGGCAAAACGTCCCTAACCACGAAAGCGTAGATAATGTACTAAATACCATTATAAAAGTCAATGGTGCAGAGGCTCGTTCTGCTACGGTGGGGTCAGACCCTTTGCACTTTCGACTCCAAAACGCGCAAGCTTGCCGATTATGATGTGGAGAGTTTGTAGGAGACAGGGAAGAGGGAAGTAAAGAAATAAAGGTCTTCTACCTGTCTATTGCTCCCAGACTACCTCAATGGCGACGTTGTCGTAAGTTCTTTCTTTACACACAGACGACGAGTTCTGTCTCGCCGGAGACCGTCAAGCGCTGCTCATCGGCGAAAACGAGCCGTTCGCCTTTGTGGACGGCGACTCCATTCACGGTACCGGCCCCGCCGGTTACGACGGCAACACCGGAAGGTCGCGGCAATTTCAGTTCGCCGCCGCCCGCGACCTTGTATTCCGAAAACTTTTCCGTCAACTCCGGTCCCACGATGCGCTCAATCCCTCCTGAAGCGCCAACATTCCGTTTGACATACTTTGCGCAAAGCTCTTCAAAATCGCATCCGCAGTATTGGTAAACGTTGAACATCTCCTCGAAGCCGAGTCCGCAGTGCAGTTTCCGTTCCGGAATCGCGCGCCCCGAGGGGGTGACGCGTTCGGCGACGACCATCAGGTCGCTTGGCTCCTGCAGTTCGACCATGAAGCAACCGCCGCCGATAGCGTGCGGCACGCCGCCATCCACGAACACAAAGTCGCCCGCCTTCACCGGCACGCGATGGAGCATTTCCAGCATTCCGCTCTGTGCCTCGAAAGCCGCTTTCCACTTTTCTTTTGTTGCTCCGGGCTTGAACCCGAGATAGACACAAGCATCAGGCGCAGTGCCTTCGAGAAAGTACCAGCATTCTGTCTTGCCCACCGGCGAATTGAACTTCGCCTTCGCATATGGCACTGTCGGATGCGCCTGGATGACAAGTCGCTCGTCGGAATCCAAGAGCTTCACGAGAATCGGCATCATGCCGACAATGTCCTTCACGAAGCTTCCGTCTTCAAGGCGTCCAAGCCCCTCCTCCGCAATCTCGACCGTGCCATTGAATGCGGTCGTGGTGGAGGCCAGCCAATCCTCGGGACGGGGGATGCCGTCCGGCTCGCCCGGAGCGAAGCCGGTGAATGCGTCGATACGAGCGCCCCCGAGATATGTGCGGCGGACGCGATTCGGGCGCAGTTTGGCTACCATTGCACACCTTCCTTCGCCGTCATCAGCAGGATGCCCGCATTGGGTTCGAGCGTCAGTTTGCCGTCTTCCCATTTTGCCGCCGCCGGATCATCGGTAATCGCACGGCGCACAGTCCAGTTCTTCCAGATTTCGGGCGTTCCCGCATACGGCCTGGAACTGTTGTTCACCACCATGACGCCGCAGCGTCCGCCGCCGAAGCAGTGCTCGGAAACGAATATGTTCGCGACACCAGTCTTGAGAATGCGGTTGACCGGGCGAACCTTCGCCCAGATGCGCCACGCCTCGCCATCGTACTTGCCGGCGCTGTTGTAGTAGCTTTTCTCGAAGTTGTGGATGAATACGTAAACCGAACCTTGGCCGTATTTGTTCCGGAAGAATACACCATCGCCGGACTGGTTTTTCGCGAGCGTTTCCGCAGCGAGTACCTTGAAGCGACGCTTCACCTGGTAACCGAACGTTTGCTTGAAATCGCCGAAGTCGCAGTCGTCCGCGCCGCCGTTTTTCTCGCGCAGGACAATCTCGATGCCGCAGACTTCCTCCATCGAATCGAGGAACGTATCATTCCACGAGAGATAGAGTGTCGCGCCATTGCGAACTTTCTCCTTCAGTTCCTCCCAGCGCTCAATCGTCAGAAATGCGCGGCCATGCGCATCCGGCAGGAAGTAGCACTGCGCATCCGGCAACTTCTCCTCCGGATTGGCAAAGCGCGGCATTATGCCGGCCTGTCGTGCGAGAATGTAGGCGGAATGCGCCACATCGGCATTGACAGCAAGGATTACAGCCTCGGTTCGCGCCTTTGGCAGGGCGGCGAATGGCAGCGCGTCTTGCATCGCGGCGAACTTGCGGACTGCGTCCACAGCCGGGTACGGCTCGCGATTGCGTTTGAATAAGCCGAGCTCTACGCAAGGTTGACGCCAGTTATAGGGTGCGATCGTCATTTTGGTTTGGTCGTAAGCGCACCACCAGAGCATTGCCTTGCAGTCAAGCGCCCAGCTGTTCCAAAGCATATTGCGCATATATTTCGCCACGTTGGTTTGCGAACCCTGCTCCTGGCGGCGCGCGCCATGCTCTTCGATAAAGGCGGGCTTGCCACCGATTTGCTCGAGCGCGTAGGTGGTCATCGCGGCGAAGGTTGTGGAGCGGACGCTCAGGAAATCGTCATTATAGACGGCACCCCAGAAGCCGTATGGATGGGTGGTCACATAATCGGAAAGCCTCGCGTTCATCGCGCTGGGCCACAAGCTCTCGCGCGAGATCTCGAGGCCGTCTACGCCGATTACGGGGCGCGACGGATCGGCGCAGCGAATTGTCTGATGAACGTATCGCAGCCACGCTTCGGAATGAAACGCGTTTTTGCTGTCGCCGAGGATTCGCGCCTCGTTGCCGCTCTCCCATGCCGCAATCGCCTTCTTCGCCTTGAGCCGCGAGACCATGCATTCAAGATAGCGTCCTTCCCACATGAGGGCGTATGGGTCGCTGAAGGGATTGCGATTGGCGAGAGCCGGCGGAATGTAGTTGCGAAACGTCATCTGCCCCGTCAGGAGCGGCACGACAAGACGGATGCCGTATTTCTCGGCGATGTCGCAGAATTCTTCGAAATGCTCCACCATTCTTTCGTCCACACCTGCGCGACCGCATGGCGTGTCGGGCAACGGCTCTTCCGAATCGAACATTCGCGTTTCGCCGATTTTGTCGAAGTTGCAGGAACTGAGATAGCAGGCGTGGATAGGTTGGAAGTCGGCCCAGTTCGGAAACACGCGCAGAAGCTTCATGCCGTTCGCCGCGAGGACGCGCAGATCCTCATCCACTGCCTTCGCGTCCCACTTGCGCCACATCTCGGTAGCGGCGTGGCTCGCCCAGTAGTTTGCACCAAGCGCCATCCGCCCAGCGGGAAGAAAGGTGTCGGCTTTTGCCGGCGGCGGAGCCGGGCAGGTTTTTGTTTCACAGACATCCGCAACCGCGGATAGCGCCGCGAAGGTTAGAGCGATTAGCGTTATTCTATTATCAATTGTCATCTTTTATATCCTTTTCGCAAGATTGAAAATGGCAATATCCAATGGGTCAATGAAAGGAAGACCATGGGGTCAAAGAATTTTCAATGCTTCTTCGCCTCGCGCCACAACCGCTCGACAAAGCGCGTACGCTCCACTTCCGTCAGTAAGAAAGCGCGATTCGCGATTCTGCTAATCAAGTGGCAGCAACGATTAGCCTTGAAGTTCCGCAATGCTCTCATCTCATGCCGCGCATTATAGCAAATTTCGCGCCTACACCACCACTGCTACTCCACCGTTGGGGTCAGACCCTTTGCACTTTCCCGCGTCCGCCGATTCCGGAAAGGGAACGGCCCGCCGCCGGCCGGATTCCGATTGACCGGAGCGCGGTCGATTTGCTATTATAATGCCTCCCATGAACAGACTGGCATTTGCGTTGGGAGGAGCTGTCCTGCTGTTCCCCGTTCTGGCGGTTTCGGAGGTCGCGGCTCCCGGGGTGGACGACGGCGCGTGTTTTTCCCGGTTCGCCGATCCGCCGCTGGCGGCGCGGCCGTGGTGCTACTGGTTTCTCACCAATACGCTCACGGACCGCGAGACGATTGCCGAGGAATTCGCCGACATCGCGCGGCTCGGCTTCGGCGGGATGCTGGTGACGGACAGCCGCGGCTACCATGTGGACGACGAGCATCTGCTCGTGCCGCCGCCGACGATGCAGTGGGGCGGCGACGCGTGGCTGGATCTCTTTGCCCATGCGGTGCGCGAAGCGGCGCGCAACAAGCTCACGTTCTCGCTCAACATCGCGGCCTCGGGCGGCCATCTGCGCGGCGACGTGGACGTCGGGGCGGACAATCCCAAGTTCCTGATGTGCCGCAACTATCTGCCGGGCGACGCCTTTGAAGCGCCGGCGATTCCGCACTACCGCGAAGTGGCCGTGTTCGCCATCAGGACCGCCGAGGCGGCGGCTCGGAGCGACTGGGCCCATGCGGGCGACGGCTACTACACGATGGCCGCCACCTCCGGCACGCGCGTGGACGGCGGTTCGGGATTCGTCACGCGCCGGGCGCTGGAGGTGCGCGAACTGAAGTCGGCGGCCGACGGCGCGGCCTTGACGGAGGGGTGGACGATTGTCCGTTTCGGGGCCGGAACGCTGAAGGGGCAGGAGGTCGACATCGACGTTCTCGACCGCACGGCGGTGTGCCGCCATCTGGAGCGCGTCGTCGGCCGGCTGATCGCCCGCGTGCCGGACCTGGTCGGCCGCGACAAGACCTTCGCCAACCTGTACAACGTCAGCTGGGAGGGGGCGATGCCGACCTGGAGCGCCACCTTCGAGGAGGACTTCGCGGCCGCCGAGGGATACGCGGTGCGGCCGTTCCTGCCGGCGTTGGCCGGTTTCGAGCTGGCCGCGAAGCCGACCGACGCGGTCATGTGCGACTTCCGCCATGCGCGCGGCGTGATGATGGGCGAACACCTCTACGGCACCGTGCGGGCGTGGGCGCAGGCGCACGGGATGGGCGCGTTTTCCGAGTCGGGCGGCCCCTGGCAGCGCAACCCGCAGACGTTCGGCGAATGCGACATGCTGGAGTTCCTCTTCCACAACGACTTCCCGCAGGGCGAATTCTGGCCGGTGGCGGAGAACGGGCGCTCCCCGGCGGCCGGCCACGCCAATGCGAACGGGCGCTTCATCGCCAAGGGCGTGGTCTCCGCCGCGCACGTCTTCGACCGGCGAATCGCCTCGGTCGAGGCCTTCACGCACATGCACCGCCACTGGTCGGTCGACCCGGCGTTTCTCAAGCCGCTGGGCGACCAGGCGTTTGCCGACGGCGTCAATCTGCTCGTCTGGCATACCTACACGTCGTCGCCGCTGAAGTACGGCACGCCGGGCATCGAGTATTTCGCGGGGGCGCACATCAACCGCAACGTGACCTGGCACGACGAGTTCCCCGCGATGGTGACCTATCTGGCGCGCTGCCAGTCGCTCCTCCAGGCCGGCGAACCCGTGACGGACATCGCCGTGCTGACGGGCGATCGCGCCTATACGCACTGGGGCACGCAGAAGAACACCCGCTTCCGCAATCTCGTGTCGGACGAGATGCCCGTCCGGATTCCGCGCGGCTACGCCTACGACACCGTCAACGACGCCGCACTCCGGCGGAATCCCGACCTGCTGAAGCGCTATCGCGTCGTCTACGACGCGCGCCCGGCGGCGAACCGCACGGGAACGGTCCCCGTGGCGGGATTGCCGCCCGACGTCGAGACGGTGTCCGACTTCACCTGGTGCCACCGCCGCCTCGGGCAGGACGACGTCTACTTCATCGCCGGCGAGGGCGCGGCGGATCTCGTTTTCCGCGCGGCGGCGCCGGCGGTCGAGATCTGGGACGCCGTGACGGCCACGCGCGTCGCGGCGAAGGCCGTGACGCAGGCGGACGGGCGCACCCGGCTCGCGCTCGATCTGCCGGTCGGCGGCAGCCGTTTCGTGGTGTTCCGGCAGACGACGCCCGACGGGCCGGCGCCCGAACCGGCGAAACGCCCTCCGCTGAACCTGCGCGTGGCGGGGCCGTGGACGGTGTCGTTCGCCTACCACAAGTACGTCAAGGCCGCCGCGCCCGCGCCCGTGAAGCTGGACGAGCTGGTCGACTTCTCCACGCGCGACGACCTCCGGCATTTCGCCGGCACCGCCACCTACCGGACGACCTTCGATTTCGCGGCCGACAAGCCCGCGTCGCTCACGCTCTCCCTCGGCAAGGTCCCGACGGGCCTGGCCCGCGTCTACGTGAACGGGTCCGATTGCGGAACCGTGTGGTGCGCGCCGTGGGAGGCCGAAATCGCCCCTGCCGTGCGCGCGGGCGCCAACGAACTCGAAATCCGCTACGTCAACAACTGGTACAACCGTCTCGTGGGCGACTGCTTCCTCGACGAGGCCGCGCGCGTGACCAGGTCGAACCTCCACTACTGGAAGGGCGAACGCAAGCCGCCGGCCGGCGGCCCGGCCTGGAAGATCCGCCCAACCGTCTATTCCGGCTACACGACGGCGGATCCGCTCCAGTCCGCCGGTCTGCTCGGGCCCATCGACATCCGTTGACCGCGGCCGGACCGATCGGCGCTCTCGTGCGTGCGCGCGTGAGGGTCTGACCCTAGCAGAAAGCCCCTTCTTCGCAGGTCTGGCAAGCCTCTCGTTCTTGAGTTCCTTGAGGACGAGATGAATTGACCGCTCATGCATCTCGCGAATCCGATCCCAGGTGACTGGCGCGAACGTGTAGATAAAACGATAGCCGTTGATGCACCGCTTGTCCGCCCCGCGACGGCCCCGCGAGACTACATGCCGCGTGTTATGGCAAATTTCGCGCCTACTCCACCCTCCACCGCTGGGGTCAGACGGGGTCAGACCCTTTGTACCCTCCACCTTGCGCGTTTTAGCGGCGGACCCGTTCGCGCAGGCGCTGGAAGAACGCATAAAGCGCCGGGACGAAGACGATGCCGACAAACGTCGCCGCCAGCATGCCGCCCATCGTGCAGATGCCGATCGCGCGCATCGCGCCGGCGCCGGCGGAGCGCGCGAAAGCCAACGGCAACACGCCGATGATGAAGCTCCAAGCCGTCATCAGCACCGCCCGGTAGCGCAGCTTCGCGCCGTTCATCGCCGCAACCGCAATCGTCTGGCCCGCCGCATGGTCCTGCTTCGAGAACTCGACCATCAGAATCGCATTCTTCGCCGCCAGGCCGATCAGCATCACGCAGCCAAGCTGGGCGTAGACCGACGACTCGGTCTTCGTCAGCCAGAGAGCGACGTAGGCGCCCGTCAGGGCGAAGATGACCGACAGCATCACCGACACGGGGATCGTCCAGCTCTCGTACTGCGCCACCAGAAAGAGGTACGCGAACAGCATCGCCAGCGCCATCAGCCAGAAGAGCCGCCCCTCGTTCTCCTTCTCCTGCAGCTGGACCGGCCCCCACTCGATGTCGAAGCCGGCCGGCTTGGGCAGCTCCTCGATGAGCCGCATCAGCTCGGACGAGGAGACGCCCGGCGCCGGATGCACGTCGAACCAGGCCGCGAGCATCTTGTTGTAGCTCAGCGTCTCGCGCGCACCGCTGACATATTCAATCGTGCCGATCGACGCCATCGGAACGGACTCGCCGTTCGGCGTCGGAATGCGGATGGACTCGATGTCCGCGATGCCGCCGCGATAGTCGGGATCGTTCTGGAGCTTCACCTGGTAAACGCCGCCCTTCAGGTTGAAGTCGTTGACGTAGAACGACGCCAGCTTGTTCTGGAGCGTCGAGAAGACGAGCTTCGGCGTCAGCCCGAGCATCTCGGCCTTCTTGCGGTCGAGCTTGAGCTCGAGCTGGGGCGTCGCGCAGGTAAAGCCGTGCACGGCCGAGCGAACCTTCGGACTGGCGCGGAGCGTCGCCAGGAAGTCCTCCACCGCCGGCAGCAGCTCCTCGGGACCGCATCCGACGATGGAGCAGAAGTTGAAGCCGACGCCCGACGAGCCGCCAAGTCCCTTGATCGCCGCCGGCTGGTTGAAGAAGAACTCGGCGGCGTAGATTGCGGACGTCTCCCGGCGAAGCCGGTCCATGATGCGGTCGATCTGCCGCTCCGGATCCGTACCGCGCTGATCCCAGTGTTCGAGGCGGATGAGTCCGCCGCAAAGGTTCTCGCCCGACCCCCACATGCCGTTCGAGCCGCACCGCGAGGTCATCGACTGCACGCCGGGGATCTTCGTCACGATGTCATGCAGGGCGTCGGCGACCTCAATCGTCCGGTCGAGCGACTGGCCCTCCGCCAGCCGCGCGTACCAGCTGATGTAGCCGCGGTCCTCCTTCGGCAGGAACGTCGTCGGCACGCGACCGGACACCCACCAGAGCGCGGTCGCGACGGCCGCAAACGCCATGACCGTCAGCAGCCCGCGGCGGACGAACAGCCGCACGAAGAAGAGATAGAGGCCGCGCGAACGGTCGATCATCCAGTTGAACGGCCGGAAGACGTCGAAGCGGGGCCGCGCCGGCGCCCGGAGCAGCCCGGCGCAGAGCACGGGCGAGAGCACGAGCGCCACCACCGTCGAGAGACAGAGCGCCAGGCACATCGTGACGGCGAACTGCACGTACATCATGCCCGTCATGCCCGAGTAGAACGCCAGCGGCAGATAGCAGGCCACCGTCACCAGCGTCGTCGCGATGATCGCGCCGGTGATCTGGTGCATCGACTTGGCGGCCGCCTCCTTCGCCGTCAGCCCCTCGCGCACCATCAGCGACTGGCAGTTCTCCACCACGACGATGGCGTCGTCGACCAGGGAGCCGATGACGAGGATGAGGCCGAACATCGTCAGGACGTTCAGGGTGAAGCCCAGCGGATAGAGAAACGCGAACGTCCCCAGCAGGGAGATCGGGATCGCGATCGCCGGAACGAAGGTGGCGCGCCAGTCCTGCAGGAAGAGGTAGGTGATGAGGATGACGAGGACGAGCGCGACGATCAGCGTCTTGAACGTCTCCTTCAGGAAGACGAGCGTAAAGGCCGTCGAATCGTCCGCCAGCACGCCCGTCACGCCGGCCGGCATGCGCCCGATCCACTTGTCAATCTCCTGCTTCACCCGCGCCGCCGTCGCGACGGAATTGGCGTCCGGCGACTTGTAGACCTCGAGATAGACGACCGGATGCTCGTTGAACCGGGAGCGGATCGTATAGCCCTTGCATCCGAGTTCGACCCGGGCGACGTCCTTCACCAGCACCTGGGCGCCGGTCTCGGGATTGGAGCGGATGACGATGTTCTCGAATTCCTCCTTGGTCTTGAGCCGCCCCTGCACGTTGAGCTTGAACGTCAGGTGCTTGTTGGCGTATTCGCCGCCGACCGTTCCCGCCGCCGCCTGGATGTTCTGGCTTTCGATCGCGCTCTTGATTTCGGAAATCTGGATGTTGAGCCCCGCGAGGCGGATCGGATCGAGCCAGATGCGCATCGCGTACGTCCGCCCGGAGGTATCGACCTGCCCGACGCCGCTGACCCGCGAAACGGCGTCCGCAATCTGCTTCTCGACGAAGTTCGACAGGTCCATGAGGTCCATTTCGCGTCCGTCGGTGATGAAGCAGTACATCACCATCCGGTCTTCCGGACGTTTCTTCACGGTGATGCCGTTCTGCGTCACTTCCGTCGGCAGCTTAGGCTCCGCCCGCTTCACCGCGTTCTGCACGTTCATGAGCGCGATGTTCGACGGCGTGCCCGGACGGAACACGCAATAGCAGTTGTAGAGTCCCTTGCTCGAACAGTTGGACTTGTAGTACCAGATGTCCTCGACGCCGTTGATCTGGTCTTCGAGGATGGTCGCCACGGAATCGGCCAGGTCCTGCGTGCCCGCGCCCGTATAGGTGCAGGAGACCGTGATCGTCACCGGCGTGATGTTCGGGTACTCGGCGACGGCCATGCGCGAGAGGCAGATCGCCCCGCACAGGGCGATCAGGATGGAAACGACCCACGCGGCGCGCGGATGGTCGATGAAAACCTGCGAGATGCCCCTCATTTCGCTGGCGCGGGCCTGACGATCATGCCCTTGCTGACGCGGTGCGCCCCGTCGGCGACGATCTTCTCGCCGACCCGGAGGCCCTTCTCGATGAAGACCCAGTCGCCGCACAAGTCGCCGCGCGCAACCGTCCGCCGCTCGGCCCGGCCGTCCGCCCCGACGACCCAGACGTACGGTCCCTGCGTGTCCTGCAGGATCGCCGCCGGCGGAATCGCCGTGCGCATCACGCCCTGCCGGGAGGAGACGGACACCGTCACCGTGCCGCCGACCTTGAGCAGGTTCTGCGGATTGTCGAAGGTCGCGAAGATCCGGACCGTGTCCGTCTGCTCGTCGGCGGCGTTGTCCATGTACTCGGCCTGTCCGCCCCTGACCGTCGTCAGTCCGTCCGCCAGCGTCAGGTCGATGACCGCATTCTCGCGGCTCGACGACCATTTCCCGCGGAACAGCTCCAGCAGCTCGCGGTTCGACAGGGAGAAGCGCACGCGGACCGGATCCTGCTGGACGATCGACACCAGCGTCTCCGCACCCTTGTTCACGTAGTTGCCCCGCGTCAGCAGCGTGGTGCCGAGCTTGCCGGTGATCGGCGCGACGATCGTGCAGTGCGCGAGGTCGTCTTTCGCCGCCGTGAGCTCGGCCTGCGCGGCCGCCAGGGCCGCGCGGGAGCTGTCGCGCTGGGACAGGGCGTTGTCCACCGCGTCGAGCGAGACCGCGCGCGTCTCCAGCAGGCGCCGGTGGCGTTCGTAGGAACGCTCCGCATAGCGCACGTTGGCCTTCGTTTCGGCGAGCTTCGATTCGGCGTTCTTGACCGCCGCCTCGTATTTGACGGAGTCGATCCGGTAGAGGACGTCACCCTCCCGGACGACGGAACCGTCCCGGAAGCAGACCTCCCGGATCTCGCCGGAGACCTGCGGCACGACGGCGACCTTCTGGATTGCGACGACCCGGCCGGGATACGTCTTCAGCCGGTAGTCCGGCCGCTCCGTCACCTCGGCAAGCGGCAGGACCAGCTCGGCGACGGACGCCAACACGCACCAGAGGCCCGTCATGCGGTCTTGCGCGCCATGGCGACCGCCTCGGACGCCAGACGCTCGATGGTCGCGTAGTCGCCCTTAGCCAGCGCATCCTTCGGCACGATCCACGTGCCGCCGCAGCAGACGACCTCCGGAACCGCCAGATAGTCGGCGAGATTGGCGGGGCTGACGCCGCCGGTCGGCATGAACCTGACGCCGGTGAAGCGGAACGCTCCAAGCAGGTTCTTGATCATCTTCACCCCGCCAGCCGCCTCCGCCGGAAAGAACTTCACCAGCTTGCAACCGGCCGTCAGCGCCTGCGACAGCTCGCTCGCCGTGGCAACGCCGGGACAGAACGGCAGCAGGCTCGTCTTCGCCTCCTCCACGACCAGCGGGTCGAAGCCCGGCGCAACGCCGAAGACGGCTCCCGCCTTCTTCGCGGCGTGCAGCTGCTCGACGGTCAGGAGCGTACCCGCCCCGACGATCGCCTCCGGCACCTCCCGGCGGATGGCCGCGATTGCCGCCGCCGCCGCCGCCGTGCGGAAGGTCACTTCCAGCACGGGCAGGCCGCCCCGCACCAGCGCCTTCGCCAGCGGCACCGCCTGCGCCTCATCTTCGATTACGATCACGGGGATCACCTTCGCGTCCCCAAGCGTCTTCAGGATGTCCATGTCTATTCCTCCGTTTCCATTGCGATTTCACCCATCAGCCTGGCCTCGTCTTCCGTCACGAAGTCCGGCCGGTAGTCCATTTCCGTGAGATCGGCCTTGAGCAGCGTCGCCGCCCACACCAGCGCCTGAAAATACGCTCCCCGGCGGCCAAGGTGGAACATGTCGCAGTTCGGCATCCATTCGTTCTGCGCGTTGCGTTTGAAATGGTTGCGCGGGTCCTGGTTGCCGCCGCCGACGACGTCGCCGCCGAGCGAGTTTTCCGTGTACCGGACGGGCAGGCGGCGGCGCCATTTCTGGACCGCCGTGCCGAACGGAATCACCTCCAGGGCGTGCCGCTTCGCGAACTCGCCGTACGCCGCGTGGAGCTTCGCGTACATTTCGTTCTGGTCGATGCCCCACTTCGCGAGCCGCTTGTCCCAGGGCGTGTAGCTCCACGTCTCCTGCACCACGATCTTCGCCTGCGGCGCGAGCTCGCGGATCTTGGCGACGAGATCGTCGCCGTACGGACGGTAGCTCTCGGGCTTCCAGCTCTCATGGCTCGCCTGCTGAATCGTGACGATGTCCCACTTCGCCTCGCGCAGCACCTCGCAGACGTTGCGCTTCGCCCCGTCGACCATCCGCCTGCCCTTCACGATGCGGTCGTAGCGATAGGGACGAAACGTCTCGTCGCCGTCCTTCCGCACGTTCTCCCAATGGCGCTTGAGCGAACAGCCGCCGATGTGGAGCGAAGCCAGGTCGAGGTCAACGCCGCGATCCAGGGCGACGGACGGCAGATGCTGGAGCACGCAGATCGAAAAGCTGTTGCCGATCATCAGCACCTTCACGGTCGACTGGCTCTCCTTCGGTTCGGTGGAACAGCCGGCGAGAACGGCGGCGACGGACGCAGCGCACAGGACGCGGCGCAACAGCTGCCGCCGACTCATGGCAAACGGTCTTCTCATGACATGCTCCTCAGTATGGATCCTTTGAGATAAAGCCCCTCGGGAAAATTCAACGCGACCGGATGGTCGGCTCCCTGACGCGTCCGGGCGATCACCTGGAAGTCGCGTTGCGCATCCTGCGCCGCCTCGGCCAGAATCCGGTCGAAGAGCGCCCCGTCCATCGCACCCGAACAGGAGAAGGTCGCCAAGATGCCGCCCGGCGCAAGCAGCTTCATCGCCAGGAGGTTGATGTCCTTGTAGCCACGGGCCGCCTTCGTCACCTGCGCCTTCGATTCGGCGAACTTCGGCGGATCGAGCACGATCATGCCGAACGTCCGTCGGGCGTCGCGGCACTGCCGCAAATACCGGAAGACGTCCTCCTCGGCGTAGGCGAAGAGCGCAGCGGCGGCGGACGGCGGACGGTCCAGCGCGGCGAGCGTCAGTTCGGCGTTCCGGCGCGCCAGTTCGAGCGCCTCGCGGGAGACGTCGACCTGCGTGACGTGTTCCGCGCCGCCGGCGACGGCCGCCAGGCCGAAGCCGCCCGTGTAGCAGAAGCAGTTCAGGACCGTGCGCCCCCGCGCCAGCGCGCCGACCGCCGCCCGGGCGTCCCGCTGGTCGAGGTAGAAGCCGGTCTTGTGGCCCTTGCGCACATCAACGAGAGCGCGAATCGGGCCTTCGGCGAGCTCAACGAACTCCGGCGGCGCCTCGCCCGCCAGGACGCGCAGCTCCCCGGACACCGGCAGCCCCTCCTTCTTCCGCACCTCGGCATCCGTCCGCTCGGCGACGCCGCGACACCCCGGCACCGACTTCATCAGCGCCGCGGCAATCGCGTCCTTCCACCGTTCGGCGCCCGCGCTCGTCAGCTGGCAGACGACCCATCCGCCATAGCAGTCGGCGACGACGCCGGGAAGCCCGTCCGACTCGGCATTGACCGCACGCCAGGCGTTCGTCGTCGACGCAGGGGCGAAGAACTCGGCCCGGCGGGCGACTGCGGCCGCGACAAGGCTTTCGATGAACGCCGCGTCCGGCACCCGCCCGGGATCAAAGGACAGCATCCGCACCCGGATCTGGGAGCACGGCGAATACGAGCCGTAGCCGAGCGGCTCGCCGGCGGCCGTCACCATCTCGACCGTCTCGCCGGGAGCGGACGGCTCCGGCGCGACCTCCGCCAGCGCCCCCGAGAAAATCCAGGGGTGATGTCGGCTGACGCTCCGCTCGCGTCCTTTCCTCAAAACGGCCCTGACCACGACTTGCTCCGCCTTTCCTCCGGCCCGCAACCGCGTCAGCGCACCCGCCGGATGGCGTCGAACTTGCAGACCTGCTGGCACTGCTTGCAGCCGGCGCACAGCGAGGCGTCGATCTGCATCTGGAAGCACCCCGGACGCAGCTCCTTGCCGCGCATCATCGCCGGACAGCCCAGCTTGAAGCAGGCGCCGCAGGCCTTGCACTTCCCGGCATCGACTTCGCAAAGCCCCTCCTTGGTGAGCTTCGCCGCGATGCGGCACGGCGCATAGGCGATGATCAGCGCCGGCTCGTCGCCGTCCATCGCGTCCTTCAGCACCGTCTCAAGCGCCGCCAGGTCGTCGGCGGAAACCGTCTCGACCTTCCGGTAGCCGCAAGCCTTCGCAATCGCATCGATCTCCGTCACCGGCGCGGGATCGCCCGTCAGGGTCTTGCCGGAGCCGGGGTTGTCCTGATGGCCGGTCATGCCGGTGATGCGGTTGTCGAGGACGACCGTCGTCACCGGCGTGCCGTTGTAGCGGGCCGACAGGATGCCGGTCATGCCGCTGTGGAAAAACGTCGAGTCGCCGAGCACCGCGCAGATGCGGCCCTTGAGGCCGGCCTTCTTCATGCCGGCCGCGTTGCCGATCGACGCCCCCATGCAGATGGTCGAATCCATCGCGTCGAGGGGCGGAAACGCCCCCAGCGTGTAGCAGCCGATGTCGCCCGTCACGGTCGCGCCCAGCTTGTGCAGCACGTAGAAGACGCTGCGGTGGCCGCACCCCGCGCAGAGGACCGGCGGACGGCGCGGCAGCGTCGCGTCGACCTTCGGCTTCTTCGCCGCCTGCACGTCGCCCAGCAGCTCGTGCCGCAGGTTCTGCAGGCGGTCGGCGTTGAGCTCGAACATGTTGAGCTCGGTCTTGTGCGCGACGACCTTCAGGCCCATCGCCCGAATCTGGTCCTCCAGGAAAGGATCGAGTTCCTCGACGACCAGCAGGTCCCGCACGCTCTTCGCGAACTTCGCCACGAGCGCCTTCGGCAGCGGATTCGTCCAGCCGAGCTTCAGGATCGCGCAGTCGGGGAAGATCTCCCGCACGTACTGGTAGGCGACCGCCGAGGTGACGATGCCGAGCTGCTTCGCCTTCGCCGAGACCTTGACGCCCCGCGCGGGCTTCACGATCCGGTTGAACTTCGAGACGTTGGCCGCCCGCTCCATCGCCAGCGTCCGCTGCTGCGCGTTCAGGCGCTGCGTCGGCGCGAACGCCGGCACGGGGATGTTCTTCCGGATGTTCTTGACGTAGGGAAGGAGCGGATGCGGCGCCGGCTTGAAGTCGCCGAGATCGACCATCGAGGAGGAATGGCTCGTGCGCGTCGTCAGGCGGATGATGACCGGAACCTGGAAGCGCTCGGAAAGCTCGAACGCCTGCACCGTGAAGTCGTAGGCCTCCTGGCTGTCGGCCGGCTCCAGCAGGAGCGCACGCGCGAACTTCGCGAGATTGCGGTTGTCCTGCTCGTTCTGCGACGAATGCATGCCCGGATCGTCCGCCGAGACGAGGACGAAGCCGCCGAGCGGCCCCACGTAGGTGAAGGTCATGAGCGGATCCATCGCCACGTTGAGGCCGACGTGCTTCATCGCCGTCAGCGCGCGCGCACCGGCCATCGAGGCGCCGATCGCCGTCTCCGCGGCGACCTTCTCGTTCACCGCCCATTCGCACGCAACCGTGTCCTTGAATTGCGCGAGGTTCTCGAGAATCTCCGTCGAGGGCGTGCCCGGATAGGCCGACGCCACCACGCACCCCGCCTGGGCCGCCGCATGGGCGACGGCCTCGTTTGCGCTCAGAAACTTCCTCATCTCGTCTTGCTCCCTGAGAATGTTGCCCGTATTGACCGAAATCAGCGTTCCTTGACCGTTCCCCTAAGTACCGCGATGAAGGCGCTCTGCGGCACGTTGACGTGGCCGAACTCCTTCATGCGCGCCTTGCCGCGCTTCTGCTTCTCCAAGACCTTCATCTTGCGCGTCACGTCGCCGCCGTAGAGCTTGGCCAGGACATCCTTGCGGAACGGACGGATGTCCTCGCGCGCGATGATCTCGCGGCCGATCGCCGCCTGCACCGGAATCTTGAACTGGTGCGGCGGAATCGTCTCGGCCAGCGCCTTGCACATCTGCAGACCGCGCGCGCGCGCCTTGTCGCGATGAACCATCGTCGCAAAGGCGTCAACCGTCTCCGAGTTGAGCAGGATGTCCATCTTCACGATGTCGGAGACCTGATAGCCGGCCGGCTCGTAGTCCATCGAGGCGTAGCCGTGGGAGACGGACTTGAGCGTGTCGTGGAAGTCGATCAGGATCTCGTTCAGCGGCAGCATGCAGTGGAGCATCACGCGCTTCGCGTCAATCGTCTCCGTGCCCTCGACCTGCCCGCGGCGGTCCATCACAATGCGCATCACGTCGCCGATCGACTCGGACGGCGTGATGACGCGCGCCTTCAGGATCGGTTCGGAAATCGTCGCCAGCACCGACGGATCCGGCATCTGGAGCGGATTGTCGAGGTCCTTCTCCGTGCCGTCCTTCAGCTTCAGCTTGTAGACGACGCCCGGCGAAGTCGAGATGATGTCCAGCCCGAACTCGCGCCGGAGCCGCTCCTGCACGATTTCCATGTGCAGCAGCCCGAGGAAGCCGCAGCGGAAGCCGAAACCGAGCGCCAGCGACGACTCGTGGTGGAAGGTGAAGGCGGAGTCGTTCAGGTGCAGCTTCTCCAGCCCCGCCTCGACCTTCTGGAATTCGTCCGTCGACATCGGGTAGATGCCGCAGAAGACGGTCGGCCGGATGTCCTGAAAGCCCGGCAGCGGATCGTCGGCGCCCAGCTTCACGGTCGTCACCGTATCGCCGATCTTGATTTCGCTCGGATCCTTCACCGTGCCGACGATGTAGCCGACTTCACCGGCCGAGAGCTTCGCGACGGGCTTCTTCGTCGGCGAGAAGATGCCGACCTCGTGGACGTTCGTCGTGACGCCCGAACCCATGAAGCGCACGTTCTGCCCGGCGGCAATCGCCCCGTCCATCACGCGCACGTAGGTGATGACGCCGCGGAACTCGTCGAAGACCGAATCGAAGACCAGCGCCCGCAGGGGTGCGTCGACGCCTTTCGTCTCGGGCGGCGGGATGCGCTTGACGATTGCCTCAAGGACCTCCGCGCACCCGACGCCCGTCTTCGCCGACACCAGGAGCGGTTCGTCCATCGGAATCGCCAGGATATCCTCGATCTCGCGCGAGACCTCCTTCACGTCCGCCCCCGGCAGATCGACCTTGTTGAGCACCGGCACGATCTCCAGCTTCGCATCCTGCGCGAAATAGGTGTTCGCGACCGTCTGCGCCTCGACCCCCTGCGCCGCGTCGACGACCAGCAGCGCACCCTCGCAGGCGCCCATCGAACGCGACACCTCGTAGGCGAAGTCGACGTGACCGGGTGTGTCGAGGAGGTTGAAGAGATACGTCTTGCCGTCCTTCGCCTCGTAGTGCATCGAGACCGGATGCGACTTGATGGTAATGCCGCGCTCGCGCTCGAGATCCATCGCGTCCAGCGTCTGTTCCTTGAGTTCGCGCCGGCTGATCGCATGCGTCAGCTCGAGGATGCGGTCGGAGAGCGTCGTCTTCCCATGATCGACATGGGCGATGATGCAGAAATTGCGGATGTTCTCGAGCTTCATTTGTCGAATTATATCATATTTCACCGGACCAAAACGCACCGCTGCCGCCGCCGCTTGTCACGCAAGGTTAAAGTCGATTGAAGAAGTAAGTGGGCAGTGGCGGCGGAGAAACCTGGCCGTTTAGT
>JBJEWA010000130.1:0-6114 GCA_051884805.1 Kiritimatiellia bacterium
CGGCGACGTCCGTGCCGCCCGTCGCCGCGTCCTCGGCCGCCAGCACTTCGCGCACGAGCCGCATCACGCTGTCGCGGCCCTTCCGGGGCGGGATGTACTTGACGATCGCGTCCGAAAAGAGGACAAGCCCGATCTTGTCCTGGTTGCGGATCGCCGTCAGCGCGAGCAGCGCCGTCACCTCGGCCGCCAACTCCATCTTCGACCGGCGCACGGAGCCGTAGCCCTGCGAACCCGAGACGTCCACCAGAAACAGGATCGTCAGCTCGCGCTCCTCGCTGAAGCGCTTGATGAACGGCTGGCCCGTGCGGGCGGTCACGTTCCAGTCGATCGTGCGGACGTCGTCGCCCGGCTCGTACGGGCGCACCTCGTCGAACTCGACGCCCTGGCCCTTGAACGTCGAATGGTAGTCGCCGCTCAGCTGGTCGTCGATCAGCCGGTTGGTGAGGATCCGGATCTTCCCCACCCGGGCCATCAGCTCCTTGACATCCGTCGCCATTACGGCACCGGCACTTCGTTCAGAATCCTGTCGATGACCTTGTCGGAGGTGACGTTCTCGGCCTCCGCCTCATAGGTGAGGAGGATGCGGTGGCGGAGGACGTCGTGCACGACTTCCTTCACGTCCTGCGGCGTCGCATAGGCGCGGCCGTGCAGCAGCGCGCTGCCGCGGGCGGCCAGGTTGAGCGCCAGCGTCGCCCGCGGCGACGCTCCGTTCTGGACGTGCTCGTTCGGCTCGCGCGTCCGGAAGACGATGTCGAGGATGTAGTCGCCGACCTTCTCGTCGCAGTAGACCTCCTTCAGGGTCGCGCGCAGGGTCGCGATGTCGTCGGGCGTGCAGACGGCCTTCGCCTCCGGCGCCACGGCGTTCTCGGCGAAGCGCTGCATGATGCGGCGCTCGTCGGCCTTCGACGGCGTCTCCACCAGGCACTTGAACATGAAGCGGTCGACCTGCGCCTCGGGCAGCGGATACGTCCCCTCCTGCTCGATCGGGTTCTGCGTCGCCAGGACGAGGAACGGCTGCGGCAGCGCGTAGGTCGCCTCGCCGATCGTCACCTGCCGCTCCTGCATCGATTCGAGCAGCGCGGACTGCACCTTCGCCGGCGCACGGTTGATTTCGTCGGCGAGCAGCAGGTTGGTGAAGACGGGACCCTTCTTCGGCGTGAACTCACCGGTCTTCGGCGAGTAGACGAGCGTGCCGACCACGTCGGCCGGCAGCAGGTCCGGCGTGAAGGAGATGCGCTTGAACTCAAGGCCGAGCGCCTTCGCCAGCGTGTTGACGGAGAGCGTCTTCGCCAGGCCGGGCACGCCTTCGAGCAGGATGTGCCCGCCCGTCACCAGCGCCAAGACCAGCCGGTCGATCAGCTTCTCCTGACCGACAATCACCTTCGCGACTTCCTCGCGAATCCTCGTCACCAGCTCCGCCTGGGCGGAGATCCTGTTCGTCGCTTCCTTCAAGTCCATGTCCGCTCCTTTCGAATGGCGGATATTCTATGCTTTTCCGCAGCGAAAATCAACCGTGCTCCGCCGGGAATCTCGCGCCGGAGTTTGGAGCGAGGTTGTCGTCGCAGGACGCAAAGGCCGAGAAAGGCCGAGCGGTGTTGCAGGGCGGATCGACGTAGACGCATGGGACGAATTCGCCGCACCGGCGGTGCGCGGCGGGTCCTACCGGCAGACGAACTTCGCCCAGACGAAGTCGAGCTCGGCGACGTCCGCGAACCCGAGCCGACGGCCCCGGACCGACGTCACGCCGCGGCCGGCGACCGTCTCGGCCGACACGAGGTCGGCGGACAGGAAGTCCGTCAGGTCCAGGACGAACTCCCCATTCCGGTCAAGTTCGCGGAAGACGAGCGCATAGCCGCTGCGGCCGTCCTTCGCCACGGAGACAAACCCGGTCCAGACGCGGCCGTCGGGCTTCGCCCCCACCGGATAGACCGTGCCGCCGAACCACGCCGCGCGGTGCGCCTTCCAGGTGGCGACCAGCGGCTTCCACGCGGCGACCGTCGCGGGCGAAAGGTGCTGGATCTCGAACCAGCCGAGCGGAGAGGCGGCCATCGTGATCGCGAACAGCGTCTCGCGCGGATACCGCATCGGCGCCAGCGGGTCGTCGCCCCAGCGCTCGGGACGCCGCTCCGGATTGAGCACCTCCATGCGCAGGCGGACCGGATCGACCACGTGCGCGAGCGACCAGACGTTCCGCAGGGTCAGGTGCGGCCAGTACTGCCGGACATCGGCCGCATAGCGGTTCTCGACGAACAGCGGACCGATCTCCGGAAAGCAGAAATAGCCGGGACGGACGCCAGCCGTCACGTCCAGATCGACGACGATCCGGCCGCCCGAGCCGTCCATCAGCTTCTTCATCAGCGCCTTCTGCCGGTCGAGCGCCAGCTTCGTCGGCGTGTAGAGCGAGTCCAGCTTGAAGAAGTCGATGCCTTCCTCGCGGTGGAGCTTCAGCAGGAAGTCGGCGTCCCGCTCCCACAGCGCCGCCTCGTTGCCCGAATCGGGGCCGAACCAGAGTCCGAACTTCAGCCCCTTCGCGCGCGCGGCGCCGACGATGCCCTTCAGCCCGTTCGGGAAGCGGACGGGATCGACGTCCCAGAAGCCCGGCACATCCCACCACGTGCCCCAGTTGCCCTTCGCCTTGCCGGCCCGGACGTCGACCGAATTCTGGCTGCGCCCCTGCTGCCACCCGTCGTCGATCTGAATGACGTCCACGCCAAGCTCGGCGCCCGCCTCGACTTCCTTCAGCATGAACTGCTCGTTGATGCATCCGTCGCGGTTCTGGTCGCCCCAGGTGTTGGTGAGGAAGAGTCCGTCGCGGTCGGCCACGTACGGACGGAGCTCCCGCTGGATCTCCTGCAGGACGCGGATGCGCCCGAGCCGCCCGCCGACATAGTCCCGCTCGACGACCGGATACATGGTCTCGCGGACCGTCAGCTTCCGGCCGGGCGTGTCGAGCGTATAGTCCTCGCGCCGGTCGGAGCGCACATGCGGCAGCGGACCCAGCCGCACAAAGGCCGTCCCCCTGCCGGTCGCGGCGTCCTCAAGATAGAAGACCGGCGCACGTCCGGAAAACGGCGCCTCGTTGCCGAAGAGCAGGTATTCCCGCTCGAAATGGAGCTCGTTGTGGCAGTCCGTCGCGTCCATCAGCTGGACCTCGACGAACCGCGGATGCCGCCAGTCCCAGGTTCGGACGAGGTCGGCGGCCAAGCCCGACGCGCAAGCCATGGTGCAGAACGACAGCCAGACGCACTTCATGTTCATCGATTCACCCCGTTTTCCATGCAGACCACCATGGCGACAGTGTACCATAAACCGGCCGCCGCCCGCAAATCACCGGACGGCGGCGCAATCTGCGGCGATCTGGGCCTGCAGCTCGCCGACGGAGGCGAACTTCCGCTCGGGACGGAGGAATCGGACGATTTCGACGGCCGCCGCCGCCGGAGATAGCGGATCCGGAAGTGCCGGGCGGTCCGACAGGAGATGGACCTCCAGGACCGGCGACGGCCAGGCCCGGTCGCCGAACGTCGGCGCCAGGCCGTAGTTGGCGATGCCCCGATGCCCGTCCAGCGCCACCTCGTAGACGCCGAGGGGGAGGACGAGCGGGGCGTCCGGGGCGGGCGCCGCCAGCCGGAGGTTGACCGTCGGATAGCCGATCTGCGCGCCCAGGCCCTTGCCGCGCACCGGCCGGCCCCGGACCCTGAAGTTCCTGCCCAGCATCGCGTTCGCATCCGCAATCTCGCCGCGTTCGAGGCTGGCGCGAATCCGCGACGAGGAGATCCGCTCCCCCCGGTATTCGACGTAGGGCGCGACTTCGACCGACAATCCCCGCTGCCGCAGGAATTCCGCGTTCCCCTCGCCGCCCTTGCCGAAGCGCCAGTTCGCGCCGCAGCGGAAGGCGCGGAAGCGGCGGCCCAGCCGTCGCGCCAGGAAATCGACGAAGCCCTCGGCCCGCGTGGCCGCCAGCTCCGGCGTAAAGTCCAGCACCGTCACGTCGGGGACGCCGCAGGCGCGGATGGCGGCCACGCGGTCCGCCACGGACATGATGAGCCTCGGCGCCCGCGCGGGCGCCAGCACGCTCAGCGGGTGGTTGGCGAACGTCATGGCGGCCGCCGCCCCGCGCAGGATCTCCCGATGCCCGAGATGGACCCCGTCGAAAAAGCCTACCGCAAGGCTTGGGAGAGCGGCAGCACGCACGCGGGGAAATCCTTCAGTTCGGTTTCGAGCAGCCGGCTGAACGGAATCGCGTCGGCGACGTCGAACTTGCCGACTTCCGTCCGCCGGAGCGCTTCGAGACAGGCGCCCATGTCGTTGGCCAGGGCCCGCACGATGACGTTCTTCGAGGCCTTCAGCACGAAAGTCGCCCGCCGGACGCCGCCGTCGTCTTCGGCCTCCCCGACGTCCAGCCGGTAGACGTGGCCGAGGAACGGCGTGTGTTCGCCCGTGTCGGCGATCTCGTAGTCGGCGGCGCCGTCCCGGCGGATCGAGCAGTAGCGCGGTTCGGTCTGGAAGATGTCCCCCCGGAACTCGGAAAGCGGCGGAACCTGCGCCGGCGGCTCGGTCGGCCGGCCGTGGACGTCGCCCGTGTCCGTCGTCCGCCCCAGCTGCAGCACGCCCGTGTAGGCGCGGTCCGCGCCCATCACGTCGGCGACGAACCTGTTCGCGTCGTTGACGAGCAGAACCAGCAGCCCGGAGGCCATCGTGTCGAGCGAGCCGCCGTGGCCGACCTTGACCAGGTTGAACTTGCGCCGGACGGTCTTCACCACCGTCGAGAAGGCCATGCCGGCGGGCTTGTCAACCAGCAGGAAACCGCTCAGGTTCTCCAGCACCTTCAGCTGATTCAGGTTTGCCATGCGTCAGTCCCCAAGCAGGTCGAGAAAGCGTTGCGGCGGCGGACAGGGCCGGAAGTCCCGCGTCGAGACGAAGGCGTGCCGCGTGAAGCCGGAGACGAGCACGGCGTCCTCCCCCTTGCGCCGGACCTCGCAGGCGATCTCGATCCGCACGCCCTTCAGGAGCCTGACCCAGGCCGAGATCTCCAGCAGGTCGTCGTATCGCGCCGGCGCGCGGTAGTCCGCCTCGGCATGGATGACCGGCAGCATGAAGCCCGCGGACTCGCACGCCTTGTAGGTAAAGCCATGGTCGCGCAGCAGCTCGTTGCGCGCGCGCTCGAAGAGCGCCATGTAGTTGCCGTAGTACACGACCCCCATCTGGTCGGTGTCGGCGTACGGCACGCGGTATTCGGTGACTACCTTATGCATCGAAGAAGACCTTTCCCTTCGTGACGATGCGCCGGGTCTTCGGATAGGCGAACTTCCACGGCCGCGCCAGAAACGCCTTCGCCTCCCACTTCGCCATCTGCAGGTCGTGCAGCCGGAAGTTGCCGCAGCCGGCCGCCGTCGCGCCCGGCACCTCGCCGGTGTAGTTCGCCTGGTGGCGGTAGGCGTCGCGGATCAGCTGCGCGATCTCCTGCGGCCGGATCTCATGCGCGGTCTGGACGATGAAGTAGAATCCGGTGAGGCAGCCCATCGGCCCCCAGTAGACGACGTGCTCCCTGAAATCGGAATTCCGGAGATACGTCGCGACGATGTGCTCGATCGTGTGCATCGCGTTCGGATGCACGGCCGGCTCGGCGTTCGGCTTCTTCATGCGGATGTCGAAGGTGGTGATCCACCCGCCCGCCGTCCGGTCCCGCCGGCTCACGTAGATGCCCGGGACGATTTTCGTATGGTCAACCTGGAAGGACTCGATGAGGTTCATGGGAAAACGCCGGTTTCACGCCCTTTCGCCCGTGGTCCTGTCGACGACGGCGCAGACGCAGCAGTCGGACCAGACGTTCTCCGCCGTCTCGACCATGTCGATGATCGTGTAGACCGGCAGAATCACGCCGAGAATCATCAGATTGCCGCCCATGCCCGCCATCAGCGACAGGGTGAGGAAGTAGCAGCCCATCGGCACGCCCGCATTGCCGATGGCGCAGACGACCGCGACCAGGCACCAGACGAGCATCGTCGGCAGCGTCAGCTCGATGCCGCACCCGGGGGAGTTCCGGAGCACGAAGAGCGAGGTGACGAGGATGAACGCCGCGCAGCCGTTCATGTTGATCGTGCAGCAGAGCGGCAG
>JBJEWA010000131.1:0-6048 GCA_051884805.1 Kiritimatiellia bacterium
CCAGCGGCCTTCACCGACCTACCGCCGCCACTGCCCACTTACTTCTTCAATCGACCCATTTGAAGCACCTGGTGGACACCCTAAGTGTCCGTCTGGCTTTTCAATTCGCGCCAGGCCGGGAGGTAACCGGAGCGCCGCCGAATTCGCGCGCGTAGTCCGCGTAGTCCCAGCTCCGCACCACCCGCTCGCCGTCCGCCCCGGAGCGCACGACCAGATCGGGGCGGCGGATGCCGTTGAACCAGCTGAGCTGGGCGAAGGTATAGCTGCCGAGGCCGCCGAAGACCACCGTGTCGCCGACTTCCAGCGGACGTGCGAACACGTACTCGCCCAGCACGTCCCCCGCGAGGCAGCTGACGCACCCGAGCACCGTCGTCCGCCCCGGGCCGCGCCCGGCTTCGGCTTCGGACGATGGCGCGAGGGCCGGCGGCGAGACGACGTCGGGCCGCATGCCGAACAGCAGCAGGTCGGTCGCGTGGCATGACGCCGAGACGTCGAGGATGGCGATGTCCTTCCCGCGGCGGATCACGTCCAGCACGTGCGCCTCCAGAAAGCCGGCGTACCGCACCAGGTATTCGCTCGGCTCGACGTAGAGCGCGAAGTCGCCCAGCGACCGGAGCCGCGCCACGGCGTCGATCGCGCGCCGGCTGGCGAACGCGGGGTCGTTGATCACCTCGCCGCCGCCGAGATTGATCCACCTGAGCGCGCCGACGACCGACCGGTCGACGGACCGCAGCCGGTCGGCAAGGCGCTCGACCAGCTCGGCGAACTGCTCGGCACGCCCCTCGCAGAGCGCATGGACGTGCAGCCCCTCGACGCCGCAGCCGAGCAGCGTCGCGGCATCGCAGCGGTCCAGCTCCTCCCACAGCACGCCAAAGCGCGAGTCGGGGCAGCAGGGGTCGTAGGCGAGACAGTCCGCCGACGAGAAGCCGGGATTGATCCGCAGGCCGACGCTGGCGCCGCCGGCGCGGACGGCGGCGGAGAAGCGCCCGAGCTGCGCCAGCGAGTTGAAGACGACGTGCGAGCAGGTCGAGCCCACCTCCGCCAGCTCCGCCTCCGCGTAGGCCGGCGCATGGACGTGGACGGCGGGGGCCGGGGCGGACTGGCCGGGGCCGCCGAAGGCCTGCCGGGCGAGCCTGGCCTCGTAGAGGCCGGAGGCGGTGAAGCCCTCGACGTAGGGCGCCAGCGTCGGTAGCGCCGCCGGGAGGGGAAAGCTCTTGAGCGCCATCAGCAGGCGCACGCCGAGACGGTCGGCGTTCGCCCTGGCGACGCGCGCCGTCGCGGCGAGGACGTCCAGGTCGATGACGTAGCGCGGCTTCATCACTGGACCCTGACGGGGTCGAACGTCTCCTGCCAGGGCAGGCCGCGGACCTTGAGCTCGGCCATGAACGGGTCGGGGTCGAATTCCTCCGCCGTGTGCACGCCCGGGAGCGCCCACTTGCCGTGGAGGAACAGCTTGGCGCCGATCATCGCCGGCACGCCGGTCGTATAGCTGATGGCCTGCGAGCCGACCTCGGCATAGCACTCCTGATGGTCGCACACGTTGTACACGTAGTAGTCGACCGGCTTGCCGTCCTTGCGGCCGTGGAAGATGCAGCCGATGTTCGTCTTGCCCTTCGTGCGCGGACCGAGCGAAGCGGGATCGGGCAGCAGCGCCTTCAGGAACTCGAGGGGGACGATCTTCCGCCCCTGGAAGTCGATCGGGTCGATGCGGGTGAGGCCGACGTTCTCGAGGCACTTCAGGTGCGTGAGATAGCTCTGCCCGAAGGTCATGAAGAAGCGGATGCGCCGGATGCCCTTCAGGTTGCAGCCGAGCGACTCGAGTTCCTCGTGGTGGAGCAGGTACATCTCCTTCGGGCCCACCTGGTCGAAGACGTACTCGCGCTTGATCGCCATCGGGGCGGTCTCCGCCCAGTAGCCCCTGGCGAAGGCCCGCCGGAACTCGACCGGCACCTCGGGCCGGTCCGCGGACGGGTCGGCGACCCAGTAGGCGCCCTTCGCCGCGACTTCGCGCAGGTTGATCTCGGGATTGAAGTTCGTCGCAAACGGATAGCCGTGGTCGCCACCGTTGCAGTCGAGGATGTCCAGCGTCTCGATCGTGTCGAAATGGTGCTTCTGCGCATAGGCCGCGAAGACCTGGGTCACGCCGGGGTCGAAGCCGCAGCCGAGCACGGCCGTCAGCCCGGCGCGCTCGAACCGCTCGCGGTAGGCCCACTGCCAGGAGTACTCGAAGTGCGCCTCTTCCGGCGGCTCGTAGTTGGCGGTGTCGAGGTAGCTGACGCCGGCCGCGAGGCACGCGTCCATGATCGCGAGGTCCTGGTACGGGAGCGCGATGTTCATCACCAGGTCGGGCCGGTAGCTCCGGATCAGCTCGGTCAGGCGCGGCACGTCCATCGCGTCGATCTGCGCGGTGGAGATCTTCGTCGCGTTCCGCCCGGCTTCCGCCCAGGCGCCCCCGCCCTCGGCGACGCGCCTTTCGACGTCGCGTTTGATCGCGACGCAGCGGGATTCCGTCCGCGACGCGATGAGCAGCTCGCCGAACGTCTCCGGATCCTGACACATCTTGGCCGCCGCAACGCCGGCGACACCACCTGCTCCTACGAGCATGACTCTCTTGGCCATGTGACCGTTCCTTTCCTCGCGGGATTGTCGCAAACAGCCTGGCGGCGCGCCGTCCGCGCGCACAGCGCCAGCAGCTCTTCGCGGAGAAACTTGCAGGCAAGCGCCGTGGAGCGCCCCGAGGCGTCGAGCCCGGGGCACAGCTCGACGTTGTCGGCGCCGACGACGTCGAGGCGGCCGCAGACGAGGCGCATGTCGCGCACCAGCTGCGGATAGGCCAAGCCGCCCGCCTCCGGCGTGCCCGTGCCCGGAAACTCGGCGGGGTCGAGCACGTCCATGTCCACCGTCAGATAGACCGGAGCGTCCCCGATGGCGTCGACGACGGACGGCAGCGTCTCGTCGGCGAAAAGCTCCGTCGTCACGTGTCCGTCGAGCATGAACTGGCGCTCGTCGCGCGTGCCCGAACGGATGCCGAACTGGTAGATGCGCCCGTCGCCCAGCAGCTCGTGGCAGCGCCGCATCACGCACGCGTGCGACAGCCGGTTGCCGAGGTAGTCCGTCCGCAGGTCCGCATGGGCGTCGAAATGGAGGATGCGCAGGTCGGGGTGCCGCCGCGCGAGGGCGCGGACCGCGCCGAGGGTGACGAGATGCTCGCCGCCCAGCAGGAACGGCAGCTTCCCCGCCGCGGCGATCGCCTCCGCGCGCGCCTCGATCAGGCCAAGCGCCGACTCCTGGTCGCCGAACGGCAGCTCGAGGTCGCCCGAGTCGAAGACCGCCGCGTCGCCGACGAGGTCGAGGCCCGTCCCCATCGAATAGGTCTCGATGCCGAAGCTCTCCGCCCGCATCGCGCCCGGACCGAAGCGCGTGCCCGGGCGGAACGACGTCGTCGAGTCGTACGGCGCGCCGAACAGCACCACGTCCGCCGCGTCGAACGGACGGTCGCAGCCGACGAACTGGCTGGCCTGCGCCCGCAGCGTCATTTGCGCTCCTCCTCCTTCAGGATGTCGAGCACGTAGTTCGGCAGGGCGAAGGCGCCGCGATGGAGCGCCGTGTTGTAGTAGCGCGTGCCGATGCGCAGCTTGTTCCACCGCGCCTCGTCGAGGTTGCCGATCGGATGGTACTTCTTCGACGCGAAGCCGAAGAGCCAGTGTCCCGACGGATAGCTCGGGATGTGGCACTGGTACACGGTCGAGACGGGGAACTCCACCGCGATGTGCCGGTGGGCGTCGCGCACCGACTTCTGGTGCGCCGCGTAGAACGGCGACTCGTGCTGGTTGATGAGGATGCCGCCGTCGCGCAGCGCCTTGAAGCACGTGCCGTAGAACTCGCGCGTGAAGAGGCCCTCGGCCGGACCGTAGGGGTCGGACGAGTCGACGATGATGAGGTCGTACTCGCTCTTCTTGCCGCGCACGTACCGCAGCCCCTCCTCGAACCACACCTTCACGCGCCGGTCCCGGAGCTTCGAGGAGGTGAACGGCAGGTAGCGCTTCGAGAGCAGCACGACCTGCCGGTCCACCTCCACCAGGTCGATCGAGTCGATCGAGCGGTATTTCGTCAGCTCGCGCACCGTCCCGCCGTCGCCCCCGCCGATCACCAGCACGTTCCGCACGTGCGGATGCACCGCCATCGGCACGTGCGTGATCATCTCGTGGTAGATGAACTCGTCCTTCTCGGTGATCATCAGGCCGCCGTCGAGGATGAGGACGCGCCCGTACGCGGGCGTGTCGAGGATGTCGATCTGCTGGAACGCGCTGCGCTTCGACACGAGCTGTTCGGTCGCCTTGACGGAGAAGCGGACTTCGCCCGTATGTTCGTCGGTGTACCACAGTTCCATTACGCCACCACCTGGAGGAAATCGAGGTTCATGTCTTCCGTGCCCGTCATGAAGCACCCCTTCTCCTTCGCGAAGAGGATGTGTTCGAGGATGTCCGGGGTGACGCGCTCGCCCGGCGCCACGATCGGGATGCCGGGCGGATAGCTCATCACGAACTCGCCGGCCACCAGCCCGACGGAATCCCGCATCGCCACGCGGCGCTTCCGCGAATAGAAGGCGTCCTGCGGCGTCATCGCGACGTCGGGATCGACGTATTCGTGGTCGAAGAGGCCGGCCGGGCTGCGCTCGTGCAGGCGCTTCACCTCCGCCAGCGCCGAGATCAGGCGCTCGATGTCCATCATGCGGTCGCCCGCCGACAGGATGGCGAGAAGGTTGCCGACGTCGCCGAACTCGATCTGGATGCCGTAGTCGTCGCGCAGGTGGTCGTAGACCTCGATGCCGGCCAGCCCGATGTCGCGCGTGTGCACCGGGAGCTTCGTGCGGTCGAACGCGAAGGCGGCGTCGCCGTCGACCAGCTCCGGGCCGAACGCGTAGTAGCCGCCCAGCTCGTTGATCTCGCTCCGCGCGTAGTCGGCGAACTCCATCGTCTTCTGGTAGACGTCGCGCCCCCGGCGCCAGAGATGGCGGCGCGCGAGGTCGAGGGACGAGAGCAGGAGGTAGTTCGCGGAGGTGGACTGCGTGAGCGTGATGATCTGGCGCACGTAGTCGGGGTTCACCGGCTTGCGCGTCAGCAGGATCGAGCTCTGCGTGAGCGAACCGCCCGTCTTGTGGATGGACGCCGCCGCCATGTCCGCCCCCGCCGCCATCGCGGAGACCGGCAGCTCCTCGTGGAAGTAGAAGTGCGTGCCGTGCGCCTCGTCCGCCAGGACGAGCATCCCCGCCTCGTGCGCCACCCGCACGATCTCCGCGAGATTCGAGCAGATGCCGTAGTAGGTCGGGTTGTTGACGAGGATCGCCTTCGCGTTCGGATGCGCGGCGATGGCCCGCCGCACGTCGGCGACCGACATCCCGAGCGGGATGCCGAGCCGCCGGTCGCGCCCGGGGTTGACGTAGACCGGCACCGCGCCGTTCACCACGAGCGCGTTGATGGCGCTGCGGTGGACGTTGCGGGGAAGGACGATCTCGTCGCCGCGGCCGGTCGCCGTCCAGATCATGGTCTGCACGGCCGAAGTCGTGCCGTTCACCATGAAGAACGCGTCGTCCGCCCCGAACAGCTCGGCGGCGAGCCGCTGGGCGTCCCGGATCACCGAAACCGGATGCCCGAGGTTGTCGAGCGGCTTCATGGAATTGACGTCCAGCTCCATGCACAGCTTGCCGAAGTACTCGGGCAGCTCGGGATTCATGCGCCCGCCCTTGTGGGCCGGAACGTCAAAGTGCGCCAGGCGGTTGATCCGCTGCGCGTTCAGTGCCTCGGCGAGAGGCGAGGAAGACTGTTGAAGGTCCAATTCATGAAACCTCCTGGCAGGTTAGCTCGCGGGGGCGTCGCTTCCCGTCGTGCACCCGCACGTGGAGAGTCGCCCAGTACGAACGTAGGCGCGCGTATTATATCACAATCCGTCCGCGTTCCGGCCGGGAAAATCCGACCGGGCCGCTTTCAGAAGAAGGAGTCGATTGAAGAAGTAAGTGGGCAGTGGCGGCGGAGAAACCTGGCCGTTTAG
>JBJEWA010000132.1:0-26716 GCA_051884805.1 Kiritimatiellia bacterium
GGGTTGCTCGGTCGGGTTGCTCGGTCGGGTTGCTCGGTCGGGTTGCTCGGTCGGGTTGCTCGGTCGGGCTGCTCGGTCGGGCTGCTCGGTCGGGCTGCTCGGTCGGGGCCGTGCGGTCGGGGCCGTGCGGTCGGGGCCGTGCGGTCGGGGCCGTGCGGTCGGGGATTTGGGGATGAATCAGGGATGAAGGACCAATTGGAGAAAGCGATGATGACGATGCGTAAGCATGCCTTAGTCGTGTCCGTGATGCTTTGCGGTCTGTCGGCAGCAGGTGAGCGGATTGTGTTCGTGGGCGATTCCATCACCGGGCAAAGCCGAAACCACAGCGAGGGTTTTGCCCGGCAGCTCGATGCGGCCTACGAGGGGACGGTCGAGGAAAGCTCGCTCCGTCCGACGGTGGTGTCGCTCGGCGGCTCCGGCCAGACGGTCGAAAGCTGGAAGAACGTAGAGCTCAATTCACGGACCGACTCGGAGATGACGCTGGACATCGCGGGCGTGTACGTCGGGGAGAATCTCGACCAGCATGCGGACCGGCTGGTCGTCATGCTGGGCATGAACAACGTCCTTCAGCCGACGACGCACGATACGTCCGACTCGCTGGCGACCTACCGCCGGAACTATCACGAGCTGGTCACCAACCTCGTCGTGCGTGCGACGCCTGACGACATCTATCTGGCCTCCGTCCCGCCCTGCACCGAGGATCCGGAAGGGCCCAAGAACGCGCTGATCGCGAAGCTGAACGCCGAAATCCGTGCGCTCGTGGAGGAGCTTGCGGACGACGAGACCTGCGCCGGCCGGGCGCTGCACTACGTTCCCGTGTTCGAGAACCAGACGAACCTGCTGGCCGTCGGGCGCATCCTCTCGCCGGCCTGCCACGTGACGGGCGACAAGGTCCATCCCAACGGCATCGGCCACGTCCAGATCGCGCATTCGTTCCTGACCGCCTTCGGCCATGCGGACGCGGCGGCGTGGCTGCAGGCGAACCGTCTGCAGCCCAAGCTCGACAGTCTGGCGGCGGACAACGAGAGCGGGCTTTCGTATGCGCTGGTGCCGGTCGGCGAAGGGGAGGTCGGTGCGTTCGCCTTTACCGTGCGGGCAAACTGGGTGACGCGCGCCGATGAGACGGCGCCCGCATCGGTTGCCTTCGAGCTGGAACTGCCCGCCGGCTGGACGGAGACGTCGGCGGCCGTCGTGCAGGGGCTGGCCGCAGTCTTCTCCGTCGAGGGGCCGCTCGAGCTGTCCGCGACCCCGCTGACCGTCCGCGCGACGCCGTCCGAAGGCTCTGCGCGTTCGGTCATCGTGTCCGTTCCGGCGCCGTGGCGCGTCTCGACGCCGGTGGCCGTCAACTGGTCGAACAGCTCCGGTTCCTGGGTCTACGACCGCGAGGGTGCGGCCGGTGCGACGGAGACGGCGATTGAGGCGAATACGGGTTTTGCCGCCATCGAAGCGGCCGATCCGGATCGCACGCCCGCCTGGCACAACCTGTTCCCGTCGGTGGACTATGTCGGCGGTGCGGACTACCGCTCGCTCGATTTCTCGGCGATCTCGGCCTATCCGGTGTTCGGCACGGCATACGCGCTGCGCTACGTCTATGCCGCTCGCGCGACGGAAGCGACGCTCAACCTGTCCTCCACGGCGTTCGCCGCGACGCTGGACACGGAAATCTGGCTCAACGGCGAGTCGGTGCTGGTCGCGGCGGGGACGGAAGCGTCCGCCCGCGTCCGCCTGAAGGCCGGGAACAATCTGCTGGCCGTCCGTTCGTCGCATACGACCTGGCAGTGGCAGGCGGCGGTCGAACTCAAGGCGGACGACACCTCGCTGGACTTGCGCTACGGGCTTCGTCCGCTGGCGGAGGAAGCCGTCGAGGACGCCACGGAGTGTCCGCCGGAGCAGTTTCTGCTGGACGACGGTTCGCTGGTCTACGTCTTCAGCTCGAACGGCACTTTCCAGGTGACGGGCACGGAAAAGGTCGAGGTGCTGGTCGTGGGCGGCGGTGGCGGCGGCGGTTTCTACGCCGGCGGCGGCGGTGGTGGCGGCGAGGTCATCTACCGGCAGTCGGTGGAGCTTGCCGCCGGGGACTATCCGGTCGTCGTCGGCGCCGGCGGTCTCGGCTCGACGACCAACCGCCTCAGCGCGTGGTGTCCGGCGCAGAGCGGCGGGGCGTCGTCCGCCTTCGGGCTCACGGCGCGCGGCGGCGGATACGGCGGCGGCGCCTATGCGGACAACGGGAGCGGCGGCTACAAGTCCGTCTGGACCGGCGGCGACGGCGCTTCGGGCGGCGGTGCGGGCGGCAACAACACGGTCTTCGGGCAGGGTGCGATCGACCTGGGCGACGGGCAGATGAACGACGGTGCGCCGGGCGCCACTCCCGCGAGCAACGTCTATGCCGGCGGCGGTGGCGGCGGTGCCGCCGGCAAGGGCTGGCAGGCGGTGGCGGCGACCGAGGTTTCGGCGGCTTGCTACGCGACGGGCGGCGTGGGCGTCGCCTGCTGCATCACCGGCGTGGAGAAATGGTACGGCGGTGGCGGTGGCGGCGGCGCGTCGTTTACCGACAAGGCCAAGATCGCCCCCGGCGGCCTGGGCGGTGGCGGTGCCGGTGGCCGCATGGACGGCAGCTGCAACCAGGCGACGCGGGGCGAAGACGGCGAACCCGGTACGGGCGGCGGCGGCGGTGGCGCCGGCCGGTTCTTCATGCATCAGATGGACGCCAACCTGAAGCCGGACTATCGCGGCGGCAACGGCGGTTCGGGCGTGGTCATCGTCCGGACCTTCCCGGAGTACCGGACGCGGGTGGCGTGTCAGCAGGGCGGGGAGATTGCCAGACGCGGCGCCTATTACGTCCATACCTTCGCCAGCAACGGCTGTTTCACCGTCAGCCAGCCGATCGTGATTGACGCCCTGATCGTGGGCGGCGGCGGTGCGGGCGGCCGGGTGGGTTCGACGGGCGGCGGCGGCGCGGGCGGCGTGGTCATCAAGAAGTCCGTCCGGCTGCCGCCGGGCGAATATCCGGTGATCGTCGGCGCCGGCGGCGTCTCGACCACGAACGAGAGCGGCTCGGTCGTGGCGGAGCTGACGGATGGCGGTCCCTCGTCGTTTCACCTGTATACGGCGCTCGGCGGCGGCGGTGGCGCGACTCCGCGCGCTGCCGGCCGGCCCGGCGCGTCGGGCGGCGGCGCATCAAGCCGGCCGACCGAGGGTTATGCCGGCGGCGCCGCGTTGCAAGGTCATGCGGGCGGCAGTTCCGCCGTCGGCACGGAGATCGTCACCGCGAACTGGAACGGCTGTTACGGCGGCGGTGGCGGCGGCGGTGCGGGTGCGCCCGGCGAGGACTGCTACCTGTTCGGCGACAGCGGCAATCTGATTCATCCGGGCCGCGGCGGCGACGGCGTCAGCTGCGACTTCTCCGGCGAGGAGAAATGGTATGGCGGCGGCGGTGGCGGCGGCGCGATGAACTGGGGCGGAACGCTCGAAATGGTCAAGACCGGCGGCGGCAAGGGCGGCGGCGGCTACGGGACGGGATATAACTCCGGCAACAACCGGGGTCATCAGCCCGGCGACGGCGAACCCGGCACCGGCGGCGGTGGCGGCGGCGTCGGGTGCTGCGGCACCAATCCGAGTCCGCTCGGCGGCAGCGGCGGCAGCGGCATTGTCATCATCCGCTATCTGCGGGAGCAGCGGGGCGCGTTGTTGCGGCTGCGGTGAGCGACAGGACCGGAGATTTGGGCTGGGCGCTGAAGTCCGCGTTTGCGCTGGCGTGCGCGCTGGCGGCCGTCGGCGGCCGTGCCTTGGGCGCCGGGGCGGAGATCGCCTACGACCTGGCCGCCGACGCGCGCGTGACCGTGGTCGTCGAGGACGCGTCCGGAAGGCGGGTGCGGAATCTCGTTGCCGACGCGCCGCGCCGGGCGGGTCGCGTTGTCGAAAGTTGGGACGGGCGCGACGACGACGGGCGATCCGTGTCGGCGGGCGCCTATCGCTGGCGGGGGCTTTTCCATACCGAAGAGCTGACGGCGAACTGGCTGGGCTCGTTCTACTCGCCCGGCGTGACGCCGTGGAAGCAGCATACGCGTCCCGGCGGCTGGAATCTACGTCCGAGCGGCGTCGGCGGCTGGCTGTCGGATCATGTGGCGCCGTTTTGCCTCTACGCCGACGCCACCCACGTCTACGTCGGTTGCCGGTTCGCCGAGGCCGGGGATGCGATCATTCAGTGCGATCTCGACGGCAACAAGGTGTGGGGTACGCTGTGGCTGGGGCTTTCCGGCGCGCACGCGATGTGCACCGAGGGAAACGCGCTCTATGTCGCGTCCGAGGGCGGCTGGATGGGGGCGCGCATGGCCGTCAACCGCTTTAACGTGCGCGACTACAAGTGGATCGACAATCCGCCGGAGGTGAAGCGCCGGCATGTCCTGCACGATTCGGCGTTCGTCCGCGAGGCGAGCTCCAACTTCTGCGGCGTGGCGGGCGTCTTCCTGACGACGAACCACATCGGCGTCGTCCTCACCGACCGTCAGCGGGTTGCATACTTCGACCGCCGCACGGCGCTTTGGGACCATGATGCGCCGCTCGCCTCGATCAAGCCGCTGATTCGCCGGCCGTCGGCGAAGATCGTGCGCGGCATCGCGACGGACGCGGAGGGCAACGTCTACCGTGTCGCCACCAATGCGGCGGAGCAGTGCGTGCGCGTCTTTTCTCCGCAGGGTCGTCCGCTCCGGACGATCGGCCGGCCCGGCGGGCGGCGCGAAGGCCGCTACGACCCGCAGGCGATGGGCCATCCGAGCGATGTCGCGGTCGATGCGCGGGGAAACGTGTGGGTGACGGAAAACACGCTGCTGCCGAAGCGCGTGAGCGTCTGGACGCGGGACGGACGGCTGGTGCGCGAGTATGTGGGCACGCCGTTCTACGGCGGCGGCGGTTCGCTGAGCGCGGACGGGCGCTTCGCCTACTACGCGGGCATGCGCTTCCGGATGGCGAACGGTTCCGGGGTGCTGGACGCGGTGCTCTTCGATCCGAAGGCCCATCCCGAACTGCCGCGGGAGGCGCCGATGCCATCGACCCTGCGCGAATGGAACGGACGGCGCCTGCTCGTCTCGGACGACGGCCCGGGCCGGACCTGCACCTTCATCGGCGAGGAGACCGGCGACCGGCTGACGCCGCGCGTCCTCGTAGGGCGCGATCCGCAGGGAGGCGTCTTCCTCTGGCAGGACGGCGAGACGACGCGCACGAACGCCCTGGCCTACGGCAGCGAATGGTCGATGCGCCTTGGGCCGAAGCTGGAGATCGTGCTGCGGACGAAGGACCGGAAGTCGCTGGTGCTGCTGGCGCCGGACGAACGGCTGCGCTACGATTTCGCGCGCGCCGAGACCGTGCCGCTGCCGCCCGAACTGGCAGGCGTCTGTTCGCTTGCGATGACGCCGGACGGCTCGTCGTTCGTCATCAACCGCGGCGGCTGCGGCAACCAGGGCTCGTCCGACAACCGGTTCGGCGCGGTTTCGCGCGACGGGCGGCGCGTGCTGTGGACGTATCCGAACCCGTATCCGTCCAACACCCACAACTCGCCGCTGCCCCGGCGAGGCGAGCTGCGGCACACGCTCGGCATCGAGGGCTTCTCGGCGGCGGGACCGGGCGGGCTCATGCTGCTGAACGGCAACAAGGGCACGCGCTATCTCTTCACCCTGGACGGCCTTTTCGTGCAGGAGCTGTTCGGCGACATGCGCGTACGTCCGGTGATGCAGAATTTGACGAAGGCCGAACGCGGGATGACGCTCTCCCATCACTCGCTGAGCGACGAATGCTTCTACGGCTGGTTCGGCGACGTCGGCGGGAAGCCGCAGCTGATCGTCGGCAAGGATTCGCTCAACGTCTGCGAGCTGCGCGGCGCCGGGTCGCTCCAGCGGCTGCCGGGCGGCGCGTTCGTGCTGCGGGAGGCGGCGCCGCCGCTTGAGCAGACGCCGCGTTCGGCGCGGGGTCCGATCCGCGCGATGCAGGCCGGCGGTTTCGGCCTCACGCGCGACTGGTGGAAGGCGGTCGAACAGGCGATGCCGGACGACGAGCCGGTGGCGCGGATGGCGATCGGCTGGAGCCCGCATCACCTGACGCTGCATTACGACGTCGAGGACGCGACGCCGTTCGAGAATCTCGGCGACGCGCCGCATACGCTCTTTCACTCCGGGGATGCGCTGGACTTCCGCTGGGCGGCGGATCCGCAGGCGAATCCCGCGCGGACGCGTCCCGTGGCCGGCGACCAGCGCATTCTGATTGCGCCGCTGAACGGTCGGCCCGTGGTGATGCGCTACGTCTATGTCGATCCGTCGGCGCCGGAGCCGCCGGTCGAGTTCGTCTCGCCGGCCGGGCGGATCGAGATCGCGCGCATCGAGACGCTGGACGACGCCAAGGTCGAGGTGAAGCGGCGCACGGGCGGATACAGTGCGCGCATCGACATTCCGTGGCACCGGCTGGGCGAGGCGAAGGGGGCGTTCAAGGGCGGCTTGCGGCGTTGCGACGCGGGCGTGCTGTTCGGCGATCCGAGCGGAACGCGGGTGGTGCGCCGGCAGTATCTCTTCGATGCGGAGAGCCAGGCGGTGTCGGACATCCCGTCCGAGGCCCGGATCAACCCGTCTCGCTGGGGCGTCGGCGAATTTTAGGTGAAAGGAACGAAAACATGACCAGACATCATAAGATACGATATGCGGCGGGTGCGCTGGTGGCCGGCTGTGCGCTGGCGGTGTCATCGGCCTGGGCGGTGACGGCGGAAACGCCGGATCCGGCGGTCGCGGTGTCCTACCGGGCCTTCGACGGCGACAACGTCCATGTCTTCACCAACTCCGGCACGTTCAAGGTAACGGAAGCCGGCAGCGTGCGGCTGCTCGTCGTGGGCGGCGGCGGTGGTGGCGGCACGGGCGGCGGCGGTGGTGGCGGCGGCGGTCAGGTGGTCGAGCAGACGCTGGACCTGCCGGCCGGCGAATACGCGGTTACCGTCGGTGCGGGCGGCGCGGTCGCCCAGCCCGGCGGCGCATCCCTTTTTGGCGAGCTCGTCACTGCGCTCGGCGGCGGCAAGGGCGGTGGCGTCAACAGCGGCGGCGGCGCGGGCGCCAACGGCGGCGGCGGCGGCTTCAGCTGGTCGGGAACGAACGGCGGTGCGGCGACGGCGGGCTTTGCCGGCGGTCGCGGCTACACAAAGGGCGGCGGCGGTGGCGGCGGCGCGGGCGGCCTCGGCGGCGAGTGCTATGCTACCAACACCTGGTTCAACCGCAATGAAGGCATGGGCGGCGTCGGCGTCTGTTCGGACATTACCGGTGCGCCGGCGTGGTACGCGGGCGGCGGCGGTGGCGGCGGCTACGGCGGCTACGGCAGCTATGGCGGCAAAGGCGGCGGCGGTGACGGCGGCAACTCGTCGAATGCGACCAACTTCTATACGCTCGGTCACGCCGGACAGCCCAACACCGGCGGCGGCGGCGGTGGCGGCGGAATGTACGGCAATACGCAGTATGAAGGCGCCGGCGGCGGCAGCGGCGTGGTCGTCGTGCGCTACTCGGACGGCACGACGCCGCCGGTCGCGGCAACCGACCTGCCGATGGCGGCGGTAGACGGCTCGGTGTCGACGCGCGTTGCACCCGACGGGTCGATCGTGCATATCTTCTCCGGCGACGGCACCTTCACCGTCGAGCGGGGCGGCGCCGTCGAGCTGCTGGTGGTCGGCGGTGGCGGCGGTGGCTCGGTGCAGAACAGCTATGGCTCCGGCGGCGGCGCGGGCGGCCTCGTGCTGACGAACCTGACCGTCGTCCCCGGCACGTACGGGGTGCGCGTCGGCGCGGGCGGCGTCGGCGGCTATCCCGGCGTCGGCGGCTGCGGCCAGCCGTCGTACTTCGGCGGCGGTGCGGCGGCGAACTTTGGCATCGTCGCGCTGGGCGGCGGCGGTGCGTCGGAAATCAACCAGCCCGGACAGCCGGGCGGTTCGGGCGGCGGCGGCGGATACCGGAACAGCGGCGTCGTGAGCGAACCGGGACCGGGCTGCGAAGGGCAGGGCCATGCGGGCGGCCGCGGCTGCTACGTGAACGGCGTCTACGGCGACATCACCTGTCCGCGCTCCTGCGGTGGCGGCGGCGGCGGCGCGGGCGAACCGGGGCACGACGGTTTTGCGGAGACGGCTTACGGCGCGGGCGGCGACGGTCGGCTGCTGGACATCTCCGGCGAACCCGTCTGGTATGCCGGCGGCGGCGGCGCGGGCAATCAAGGCTCCGTCGGCTCCTGCGCGGGCGGTCTGGGCGGCGGCGGCGCGGGCGGCAGTTCCTCGGCGGCGGGCGCGAATGGCGTGGACGGCACCGGCGGCGGCGGTGGTGGCGGCGGCGGCACGGGCAACGACGACTCGACGACGATTCGCTCGAAGTCGGCCGGCAACGGCGGCAGCGGCGTTGTCATCGTCCGCTACCGGGCGAACTGGAAGCTCTATGGCGAGGCGACGGGCGGCGAGGTCAAGCGCGTCAAGGGCAGGATCGTGCACACGTTCGTCGACTCCGGCACGTTTACGGTGACGCGGCCGGGCCACTACGAGTTCTTCCTTGTGGGCGGCGGTGGTGGCGGCGGCCACTTCGGCGGTGGCGGCGGCGGCGCGGGCGGCGTGGTGCTGACGAACGGCTATCTGCTGGCCGGAGAGTACGCCGTGACGGTCGGCGCGGGCGGCACCTGCGGTCTGAACGGCACGGATTCGTCCGTCGCCACGTTTGTCGCCGTGGGCGGCGGCGGTGGCGGCGACTATGAGACGACGGGGCACAACGTGAATCCCAGGCTGGGCGGCGCCGGCGGTTCGGGCGGCGGCGGTTCGCGCATCTACGGCGGTCAGCTCAAAAACAATAGCGGCGGCGCCGGTGTGGCGGGACAGGGCTTTGATGGCGGTTTCGGGCGCTGTTGCGTGGATGCCGACGGCAATCGCGTGAATGCCGACGCCGGCGGCGGTGGCGGCGGCGCGGGCGGACCCGGCCACGACGGCTACCTCCCGGATGAGGCGAACGGCGGCTTCCTGGACGAGAACGGCTGCGTGAGCACCGCCTATGTCGTCGATGCCCGCGGCGGCGACGGCATCCTCTGCGACTTCGACGGGGTCGAGCAGTGGTATGCCGGCGGTGGCGGCGGCAGCCGCAGCTATTGCTATATGACGGTCAACAACGCGGAGTGCAGCGGCGGCAAGGGCGGCGGCGGTCACGGCGCCGGCGCTTATGGCTCCGGGTCGGGCTATCTGCTTAACGGCCAGGACGGAACGCCGAACACGGGCGGCGGCGGCGGCGCGGGCGGTGGCGGCGGCACGAACAATCAGTACGAGGGCGGCACCGGCGGCAGCGGCGTCGTGATGATTCGCTACGTCGCTCCGCCGAAAGGCGCCTGCTTGCTCGTGAGGTAACGGCGGATGAAGTGCGGGTTCCTCCTGCTGGGCGTCGGCCTTGTCCTCGCTGCGTCGGCCGAGACCTTCGAGTTCGCCGCGCCGCCGGGCTGCCGCACGGCAGTGACCGTCGGCGAGACCGTCGCGGTGACGCCGCTGGATGCGGATGTCTTTCGGGCCGAGGTCGCGGCCAGGCCCGTACGGCAGGCGGATGGTTCGGTGCGCCTGACGGCTGAAAAGCCGGTGGTCGTCTTCCTTCCGGGGAGAACGGCCAACGTCGCGAAATATGCGCACGTGACGGTGTCGTCGCGCGGGGACGCCAGCAGGGGCTTTCAGCCCATCCCCGGGCTGAACGAGCCGTCCTCCCTCGTGGACGGCAAGGTTCACCGCAGCAAAAACTTCACTTTCGCTGCACGCCAGACCGCTCCTTCGGCGGCGGATCCGGACTGGATCGCGTTGGACTGGAAAAAGCCTTTTCCGCTGGCCGGGCTCTGCCTGATGACAGGAGACGGCGAGGCCTTGCCGACGGGAGCGTCCCTCGCGGTGGAACGCTACGTTGGCGTGGGTGACCCGCGACTGGACGCGGCGTCAGGGAGCTGGCAGTCCGTGCCGGGCGCATGGACGGCGGCGAAGACGGAGCCGGCCGCCGGGAAGCGCGGCTGGGCCGCCTGGACCGCGACCTCGCCCGTGAAAGGGCGGGCGTTCCGGCTGCTCTTCACGGGGCCCTCGCGTCGGCTGGACGGACACGGCGGTGAGCGTCCGCTCGCCTCGCTGGGCGAGATTGCCGTGCTGATGCCGTGGACGGGCGCCGCCGAGGGGCGGACGAAGCAAACGGTGCGCGGCACGGTCGAGATTCCGTTCAAGATGCCGTTTGCGGGCACGGCGACGGTGCAGGTGCGCGACGCGGCGGGGCGCGTGGTGGCGAATCCCGTCGTCGGCGAGGCCTTCGCCGCCGGGGAGCAGCGGGCGGTCTGGGACCTGGTCGATCTCGACGGCAAGGTGCTCCTGCAGCCGGGCACGTATTCGTGGAAGGGCATCGCGCTGCCGCCGCTGCGCCTCGACTACCGCTACGCCTACTATCCGTGCGGTCTGCCGGACGATCGGCGGCCGTGGGTGACGGAGGATAAGACGGGCGGTTGGCTCGCGGACCACGATCCGCCTCGGGGCGTCGTGCGCGACGGCGAGACGATGTGGCTCAACGCCTGGGCGGAGTGCGGCGACAGCGTGATCCGGACGGATCTTGACCTGCGCAAGCTATGGGGGCAGACGCGGTTCTGGGTGGCCGTGCCGCAGGAAATCTGCACCGACGGCGGCTTCGTCTACGGCTATTCGCAAGGCGGCTGGAACGGTCCGGACGAGGAAATCATTCGCATTGATCCGTCCCGGGGCTTCCAGTCGAAGAAGGTGCTGCTCAAGAAGAATCCCCAGGAGGACGGCAAGCGCAACGCCTTTTTCGACACCTCCGTCTCGGGCTTTCAGGTGCTGGGCGACCGGGCGTTCGTCGCGCTCGGCCGCGAGAACCGCATCGCCGTCTACGACATCGCGCAGGGCAACGCCGCGCCGTACCGTCCCTTCTCGTGGGCGACTGTGCACAAGCAGTTCGACGAACTCAAGCCGGTGCTGCTGAAGGAGATTCCGCTGCCGCTGCCGGGGCGTCTGCGGCGCTATGGCGCGGGCCGCCTGATCACGACGAGCGGCCGCGACGTGCTGACGCTCGACACGGCGACTTACGAGACGCGGCGGCTGTTCTCCGTGGACTTCGACCAGGTGCTCGGCCTTGGCGTCGGCGACGACGGAACGATTTGGATCGGTGCGGGCGAACCGCTGCACCAGGTGTTCGGCTACGACGCGGGGGGACGCCTGCTCCGAACGCTCGGCAAGCCCGGCAAGCGGAAGATCGGACCCTGGGACGACAACGACCTGGAGGAGCCGTCCGGAGTCGAGGTCGATGCGCGCGGCCGCGTGTGGGTGACGGAACACACCCACTGGGAGAAGCGCGTTTCGGTGTGGGACGCGAAAAGGGGCGTGTGCGTGCGGCAGGTGCTCGGCCCGACGCAATACGGCGGCGACGGGTGCATCGATCCCGAGAACGAGACGCGGCTCTTCTATCGCGGCCTCGAGCTGCGCCGGAATCCGCGTACGGGCGAAGTGAAGCCGGTGAACCTCATCTACCGTCCCGACGCGCCCGAGTATCCGCCGTTCGCGGCGAGCGACTATCCGAGCTACTGCTTCCGCGCCAACGGGAGGCTTTGGTTTACGAGCTTTCAGCATCCGCACGGGCATCCCCAGCTCGTCCTCTGGCAGTACCAGCAGACGCACGTCATGCCGGTCGCGGCGTTGGGCGCGGTCAGGGACTTCAAGGACGCCTTCGGCGGCAAAGGCTCGATCACCAACGCCGTGCCGGGCCTGACGGCCGCTCCCGGTCTGCTCTACACGTGGACGGATGCGAACGACAACGGCCGAATCGACGCGGACGAGGTCAGGACGCGGACGCTTGCCTACGACGGAAAGCCGATTCCCGGCCTTGGCGTCGGCTGGAACTGGCGCATGAACGCGCGCTTTGAATGTGCCTGCATGACGGACATCTACACGCTCGGACGCATGGTCTACTTCAAGCCGTCCGGCTTCACTGCGAAGGGCTATCCGCGCTACGAGATTCCGTCCGAGACCGTCCCCGGCGTCCTCGAAGCCCAGGGCGTGCAGACGGACGCGCAGGGCAATGTGATCGCGCTCGGGCGTCACGTGGTGTCGCTTCGTCCGGACGGTTCGGAGCGCTGGCGCTACCGCAACGAATGGCCGGGCCTCCACGCCGGGCATCGGACGACGGCGGCCGGCGACGAGCCGGGCGTGCTCATCGCGCCGACGCGGATGTGGGGCGTCGTCCCGACCGCCGGCGAGGCCGGCGAGGTGGCGGCGTTCAACTCTAACCTGGGGTGCGCGTACCTGATGACGGCGGATGACGGGCTTTATCTCGGTCGCGTCTTCCGCGACCAGCGCGTGGCGCCGACCCTGTGGAACATGAACGGCGTGCCGGACGCGACGACCATGGCCGAAACCTCGCTCTATGACGAGCATTTCGGCGGCGGCTTCCAGCGCGTCAGGGGATCCGACGGTCGGTTTCACTACTATTACGTCGTCGGCAAGGGACATTGCGCGGTCGTCGAGCTGACCGGCCTCGACCAGGCGAAGCGTCTGTCCGGCGGCGTCTTCACCGTCACGGCGGAGGCGATCGAGCAGGCGCATCGGCGCGTGGCGGAGCTGGCGGCGGCGCGGCTGGAGCCGAAGCTGCTGACGGTGGCGAAGGGGCGACCGGATGATGCCGCGCCGGCGGCGGAGCAGATCCGGCTCGGGTACGACGCGGAGAACCTCTACGTGTCCTCGCGCTGGCGCGACGACCGGGCGCCGTTCGCGAATGCTGGCGCGAATCCGTTCGAGCTCTTCACCAGCGGCGACACGCTGGAGGTGCTGCTGCGCACGGGGAAGGACGCCGACGCGCGCGGCATCCAGCCGGGCGACATCCGGCTGGTCTTCGCGCCGTTCGGCGGCAAGACCGTCTGCGTGCTCTACGACTATCGCGTGCCGGGCACGGCGAAGGCGGCGCGCGTCGGCTTTGCGAGTCCGTGGCGGACGGTCTACGTCGACCGCGTGGCCGTGCTGGAGCGGGCCGTCGTGACGGTCGAGCGCAAGGGCGCCGAGGTCCGGCTGGAGGCGCAGGTGCCGCTCGCGGACATCCACTTCACGCCGCGCGGCGACGTGAAAGGCGACGTGGGGCGCGTACTGTCCGACGCGACCGGCACCCGCGCGGCTGCGCGCACGTACTGGTCGAACAAGAACACCGCCATCATGAGCGACCTGCCCACGGAGGTCGGCATCGAGCCGGATCTCTGGGGAACGCTCCGGTTCGGCGACAGCGGGGCGGAATGAGCGCGGTGTCCATGGCCGCAAACTTAACCTGACGCAAAAGGAGATGAAGATGAAATGGTGGTTAGAAGGAACTTTTGTCTTGTTGCTGGCGGCGTCGGGCGCCTTTGCCGGCACGAGCTGCCGCGACGGCATCGCCCGTGCGCTGCCGACCCGGGACGGCCGCGCGCCGGTCATCGACGGCCGGCTCGACGACTGGGACCGTTCCGGCGCGGTGCTCTGCTGGAATGCGGAGCAGTTCGCCGACCGGCAGAACTGCACGCTCTACTTCATGTACGATGCGGAGCAGCTCTACTTCGGCGCGGAAATGGGGCTGTTCGACCACGACCCGAAGAACGAGAACCGTCCCGAAGACCGCTACTGGTACGGCGACCTCATCCAGCTGCGCCTGTGCACCGATCCGGCGCTCGGCTATCCGCTCCAGGCGGGCACGCGGCAGCACAAGAATCCCGCCTTCGTGAAGAACGACCGCGTCACCTGCGTGAACCTCTGGAAGAACACGGCGGACGGCAGCGACAACCTGTACGTGACGCCGGGGGCGTTCTTCGACTGCCCCAACACGAAGCTGCCCGCCGGCAGCGCGGTGAAGATCGTCGCGGGCGACAAGTCGCTCACCTTCGAGGCGCGCGTACCGTGGCGCGCGCTCGGCGTGCCGGACGGAAAGTGTCCCTTCGCGCCCGGTGCGCGGATGGCGGCGGTGGCGGACGTCAAGTGGTTTCCGGGCACGGACGGACACTACGCGGCGGCCATCTTCCGCCGCGATCCCGGCGCCTTCGCCTTCCTGAATCTCGACACGTGGGGGCAGGTCGAGTTCTGCGCCGAGGGGAACCTGCCGCCGTCGGGCGAGACGTACGCGCAGATCGTGGCGTCCGCGCGCGAGCGCGACGCCGTCGACACGACCGACTGGGCGACGATCCGCTTTACGCTGCCGAAGCGCGCGAAGGTGTCGGTGAACGTCCTCGACGACCAGGGCGGCGTGGTGCGCGAACTGCTCGGCGGCACGTGGCGCGAGGCGGGCGAGGTGACGGTGGCCTGGGACGGCCGCGACGCCCTCGGCTTCCCGTGCGCGACCGGGCGCGACTACCGCTGGGGCGCCTACGCCCACGACGGCGTCGACGTGACCTACTTCGGCACGGTCGGCACGAGCGGCGAGCCGCCGTATGACACGCGCGACCGCACGGGCGGCTGGGGCGCGGATCACGGTCCGGTCGTCGACGCGGCCTGCGACGCGACGGGGCGCTACTACGTCTGGCACATGGCCGAGAGCGGCAAGGGCATCGTCAAGACGGACTTCGACGGCAAGGTGGTGTGGCGCACGATGCCGTTCGTCGTCGACGGCTGGGGCAACTACACCTGCCTCGCCTCGGACGGCGCCTACCTCTATCTCGTCTACGAACGGCGCGGCGACCGGGGCGCAGCCGACGCCAAGCAGATTGTCAAGCTCGTGCGCGTCGATACCAAGACCGGCAACTACGAGCCGTGGCCGTCCGGCGTCGGCGCGACCGACATCGAGGTGAAGCCGCAGGCGCCCGCGCTGCCGTCCGGCTGCGCGGTGCGCGAGGGCTACCGGTTCGACTGCGTCGGCGTGGCGGTGAAGGACGGCGAGATCTTCATCGCGGATTTCGTCGGCGACCGGCTGCTGGTGCATGACGCGACGACCGGGCTTAAGACGCGCGAGATCGTCGGCGTCAAGGGTCCGCGCGGACTCTGGCTGCACGCCGGGAAACTCTACGTGGCGTCCATCCCCGGCGCGGTGCTCAAGGTCGATCCGGCGTCCGGCGCCGTCGAGACGGCTGTCGCCCGGGGCCTCGTCGCGCCGCATGGCGTGGCCGTGGACGCGGCGGGGCGCATCCACGTGAGCGACCTCGGAACGAGCCAGCAGGTCAAGACCTTTGCGGACGGCCGGCTGGTGCGGACGCTCGGACGCGTCGGCGGCCGCGGCCTCATGGGCAGGATCGACGACACGTCCTTCATGTATCCGTTCGGTCTCGCGGCGGACCGGACGGGGGCGCTGCTGGTGACGGAGGCGTCCGCGCCGAAGATCGTCAGCGTACTCGACGCGGCGACGGGCGCAGTGCGGCGGCGCTACTACGGCTACACGGCGTATTCGCCGTCGAACGTGCCGGATCCCGACGACCCGCTCCTGCAGTACTACTCGCTGTCGGGCCCCGAGTGCTTCGCGCGGGCTCGGCTGCCCGCGTCGGGCGGGACCGGCCTGCCGGACGCGGTCTGGGACTTCCCGTGGGCCGGGCGCGGCGAATTCGGCTGCGTGATGTCCACGATGAACATGCCGGAGGTCTTGCGCGCAACGAACGGCCGCGTCTACCTCGTGCCGGACGGTACGCCGGAACACCGTGAGCCGACCAAGCCGATGACCGTCTGCCTCGTCGACGGCGATGCGATGCGTCCCGTCGCGGGCTGCTATCGCGTGCCGAGCAAGGAGCGGTATCCGAAGACGCATGCCTGCGAGCTCTGGACGGATGCGAACGGCGACGGCCGCATGGCGGCGGACGAAGTGGCGCGGCTCGACCGCGTCGCCGGGCGGACGTTCAGGCTCGCGGAGACGGATGGCGCGATGTACATGGCCGCGAACGGCGACCTGTTCCTGCTGACGATGGAGAACTTCGTCATCGGCGTGCCGAGCCGGGGCTTCACGGCGGGCGGTGCGCCGAAGTGGGACGTCGCCGCGGCGTACGTCGCGATTCCCGAAATCCTGCCGGGGATGGACAGGCTGTTCTGCACCTGGCGGCAGGGGCTGGTCGGGATGCGGCGCGACAGCCGGGGGAACTTCTATGCGGCGGTGACGGGCAATCCGAAATACGCCACCGAGGAATACGCGAAGTACATGCATCAGGGCATGGGGCATACCGCCGACGTCGGCGCGGTGTTCATGACCAAATACGACCCGCAGGGGCGGCTCGTCTGGCGGACCGGACGCAAGGCCGTCGGCGGCATGAAGGACGGCGAGATACTGCACCACTGGTGTTTCGCCGGCCTCGTCGGCGACGAGTATGCGGTCGCCGCGTCCGAATGGGGCGTCTTCACCATCTACACCCAGGACGGCTTCTACGTCGACCGGCTCTTCGACGTGCCCGGCCTGCCGGGGCGCGGCATTCCGTATTCGTTCGGCGGCGAGGACTTCTCGGGCCGCATCCAGTACTATCCCGCGCGGGACGAGGTCTGGGCGTTCAACGCGGGCCACACCTATCGCGTCACCGGCTTCGAGCGGGGCCGGGTGAAGGGGGAGTGGCGGACGCAGGGGACGGTGCGGCTGGACGCCGTGCAGCCGCTGCGCTTCCCCGGGGCGAAGCCGAAGGCGCTCTCCCGCGTTGCGTTCGCGCACACGGGCGACGCGGTCGTCTTCAAGGCGCACGTCGCCGATCCTTCGCCGCTCGTGAACGTCGCGCCCGCCGCGAACGCCGTCTTCAAGGGCGGCGACGCGGTTGGTTTCGAGATCGGGCCGGCGACGACGCCGGCGGAGCTTCCCGAGCGGAAGCCTGCGGGACGCCGGACGGGCTTCGCGCGGATTCTCGCGGCGCGGATGGACGGGCGGGATGCGGTCGTCGGCTTCAAGCCTTTCACCGACGGCGAACGGCGGCCGCAGTCCTACGCGACCCCGGCGGGCGGCACCTCCGGCTTCGAGTTCTGCGGCGAGGTGCCGGGCGCGACCGTCGTCTTCACCCCCGATGCGGACGGGAAGGGTTATGCGGCGGAGATCCGCGTGCCCGCCGACTTCCTGGAGCTCGATTGGACGAAGCCGGTCTACGGCGATGCGGAGGCGCTGCTTTCCGGCGAGGGCGGGCGAGGCGTGCAGACGGTGGAGAAGGTCTATCTGCACACGCCGGACTCCTCGGCCGTGCTGATGGTGGACGACGTGCCGACCGAGGCGCGGCTGCATCCTTCGGGCTGGCGGCCGATTCCGGAACTGTGGCGCAACGCCCGTTGATATCGACAACTCGCGGTCGGTGCCGATTATGTCGGCGGAAATGGTATAATGTGAACCGGAAACGCATATGAATGTCGCCATTATTGTTGCAGGAGGCGTAGGTTCGCGAATGGGTGCGGACGTGCCCAAGCAGTTCGTGCAGGTCAACGGCAAGCCGGTTTTGCTTTACACGCTTGAGGCCTTCGAGCGGCATCCGCTTGTGGACGCGATTGAACTGGTGCTGATCGACGGCTGGGCGGAGGTGGTCGAGGCGTATTGCGAGCGGTTTGGCATTTCCAAGCTGAAGTGGATCGTCCCCGGGGGAAAGTCGGTTCAGGAGTCGATCCGAAACGGGGTGTACGCGCTGGAAGACAAGCTCGGGCCTGACGACATCGTCGTGATTCACGACGGCGTCCGCCCCCTGGTTGATGCGGAGGTGCTGGACGACGTCATTTCCAAGGCGCGGCAGTTCGGCAACGGCGTGTCGTCGCTGCCGTACAACGAGCAGATCTTTCTCGTTGACGAGCAGGACCCATCCACGACGACGCGGCACATTCCGCGCGAAACGATCCGGCGCGTCCTCACGCCGCAGGCCTATCGCTTCCAGTCGATTGACGAGGCCTATCGCCGGGCGTTTGCGGAGAACGTCGGGCTGGGCGCATCCGCCTATGCGAACACGATGATGGTCGAGCTGGGGCATCGGCTGCACTTTGCCGCGGGGTCAGCCCGAAACATCAAGCTGACGACGCCGGAGGACATTGCGATGTTCAAGGGCATGCTGTCATGAAACGGCTGCTGGACATTCCCGAGTACGTTGACGACCTGCGGCACGTCGCCGCGCTTGAGCTTCCCTGGGAGCGGCTGCGCGGCAAGCGGCTGCTGATAACCGGCGGGACGGGGCAGATCGGCAGTTTCCTGATCGACGTCCTGCACGTCCTGGACATTGGGTGCGCGGTCGTTCTGCTCGGCCGTGACGAGCGGAAGGCGCGGGCGCGGTTTCAGGAGTACTGGCAGGAGGATTTCCTGAAATTCTACGAATGGCGGTCGTTTGAACAGGAGGTGCCGCAGGTACGGGAGCCCGTCGATCTGGTGCTGCATCTGGCCAGCAATACGCATCCGGTCTCGTATGCGTCGGATCCGATCGGAACGATTGCGGGCAACGTCATCGCCCTCAACGGCCTGCTGCGCCTTGCCGTCGCGAAAAGGTGCGCCCGGTTCCTGTTCGCCTCCTCAAACGAGGTGTACGGAGAGAACCGCGGCGACGTCGAACTGTTTGACGAGAAGTACTGCGGCTACATCGACTGCAACACGCTCCGCGCCGGCTATCCGGAGTCCAAGCGCTGCGGCGAGGCGCTCTGCCAGGCCTATGTCCGGCAGGCCGCCCTCGATTGCGTGATCGCGCGGCTGACGCGGACCTACGGGCCGTCGGTCCTCCCGGACGACACCAAGGCGGCCAGTCAGTTCTTCCGCAATGCGGTAAGGGGCGAGCCGATCGTCCTGAAGAGCGACGGACGGCAGCATTATTCGTTTCTGCATGTCGCAGACTCGGTTTCCGGCCTGCTGACGGTGCTGCTGCGGGGGGAGGTCGGCGGGGCGTACAACGTGGCGGAGGTCGGCAATGACGTGACCTTGCGCGAACTGGCTTCGCTGATTGCGCAGGCCGCAGGTCGGGAAGTCGTGTTCGATTGCCCCGGTGCGCTTGAGCGCGAAGGGTTCAGCAAGGTGGTCAAGGCCCGGCTGGACGGCGGACGGCTGCAGCGGCTGGGGTGGCGGCCCCGGTATGACATTGCCAGCGGAGTCGCCGCCAACTATCGGGTTCTCCGGGCCGCAGCCGCAAACGGGTAGGCGTATGTCGGGGAAATGGACCGATAGGCTCAGGGAACTGTCGTCCGTGGCGTTGCGTCGCGTCGTGGCGCAAGTCTTTCGCTTCGTGCCGCGCGACGACCGGCTGATCGTCTTCTGCAATTTCAACGGCGCGGGATTCGGCGACAACCTTGCGCCGATTGCGAACGAACTCATGCGCCGGCGCGTCGATTGCAGGATGGCGTGGCTGGTGAACGACCTCGGGCTGGAGCTGCCGGCCGCCATCCGGAAGGTCAAGCGGGGATGGATAAGGGAAGCAATCGCCCTGTCCCGCGCCAAGATTGTCATCAGCAACACAAAGGGGTCGCTGCACTATTGCAAGAAGCGGAATTCGTTTTACCTCCAGACCTGGCATGGGGGCGACCTGCCCACCAAGCTTTGCGAGGCGTGCTGCGAGCAGAGCCTGTCCTGGCACTACGTGTACTTCAGCAAGCTCGACTCGGCGATGACCGACTATGTCCTGTCCGGCTCGGATCGGCTGTCCGAGGTCTTCCGCAACGAGTTCTGGTATCCGAAGAGCTGCCGGATCCTGGAGTTCGGAACGCCGCGAAAGGACCTGTATTTCACCAGTTCTCCGGAAAAGATCCGAAGCGTCAAGCGGCAGCTGTTCGGTCGTTCGGAGGTGCGGGTCGCGTTGTACGCGCCGACGTTCCGGGAAAAGACGTCGAATGCGGAGTGTATGTTTGACGGCGGCAGGCTGCACCGGCTGCTGGTGCGGAAGTTCGGCGGCGAGTGGCTGGTGGTCGTCCGCCTGCATCCCAACGTCGCTCGCTCCGCGTCCCTGTTCGCGTACGACGAAAACGTGGTCAACGGCACGCAGATTCCGGACGGTCAGCTGTTGAATCTCGTCGCGGATTTCCTGATTACGGACTATTCCTCGATCATCGAGGATTTTGTCGTGCAGGGCAAGCCGGTTTTTCTCTTCGTCCGGGACCGGGAGCGGTATGAGCGGGAGGAGCGACGGCTGCAGGAATTCTGGTTCCGGCTGCCGTTCGACCGGTGCGAAACCGAAGACGCCCTGTTCAACGCGATTGAAGGTTTTGACCGGGAGGAGTATTCCGGGCGCGTCGCGCGGTTCCTGGCGGCGAACTGCAGGCTGTTTGACGACGGGCATGCAAGCGAACGGGTCGTCGATTTGATTGAACGGCTGATGGAGACGCACTGATGCTTGACTGGCTTTACCGACTGTTCCTGTGCACGGTGCGTCCGGCGCTGCATCGCCTCGGCCTGGACTTGGTGTGGTATCGGAAAGACTCGCAGGACGAGGCGTGGGCGCGCGTGCTCCGGTACCGCGACCTTGCCGAATCCTCCGTCCGGCCGGCACAGCCCGAGACGGGGGAGAAAACGATCTGGCAGTTCTGGTGGCAGGGCGAGGAGAACGCGCCGGAGCTGGTGCGGCACTGCCTGGCCTCGGTGCGGAAGTTCGCGCCGGCGGGATGGCGGGTGGTCGTCATCGACGAATCCACGGTCGAACGATATGTCGCCGTTCCGGACTGCATCCGCAGCAAGCATCTGTCGGGCACCATCTCGCATACGCATTTCTCGGATTGGCTTCGCGTCGGTCTGTTGGCGCGGCATGGCGGAATCTGGATTGTCGCGACCGTCCTGTTGACCGGATCCGTCCCGGCGGAGGTCCTGAACGCCCGATTCTTCATGTTCAAGTCGTCGCTTTGGGCGGATGCGGCGCAGATCCCGACCGTCGGGCTGTTGCCGTGTCTCTCGCGCACGGCCGGGAGGTCTGGCCTGGGAGGCGGAGAGTCGGCCGGCTCCAATTGGTTTCTGGCCTCCACCGGCGGCAGCGCCATCCTGGGCGGGATGGTGCGATTGCTCGAAAGCTATTGGGCAAGTGAGGATTCTTTGTGCGATTATTTCTTCTTCCATAAGTTTCTTTCCCTGCTGGTCGCCGCCGATGACACGTGCCGTCGGGAGTATGCGGCGTGTCCGACCCGGGTGAACGTCGATCCGCACCTGCTGCAGTTCTCGCTGAACCGGCCTTACGACGCGGAGCTCTGGCAGCGGATCAGGGCGCGAACGACCATCCACAAGCTCACCCACAAGACCAGTCAACCGTATGCGGAGGGAACGTTCGGTGCCCTGGCGACGAAAGGGGCTTTGTCCTGACCATGGTCTACGATTGCTTCAGCATTTACAACGAACTGGATCTCCTGGAAATCCGTCTCAACGTGCTTTGGGACGTCGTCGACCGGTTTGTCTTCACCGAGGGGACGAAGACGCATACCGGGAAGCCCAAGCCGCTTTACTTCGAGGCGAACAAGGCGCGCTTTGCGAAGTATGCGAGCAAGCTCGTCCACATTGTCGTTGACGATTTCCCGGCGAAGCCCGATTGGTACGACGAGCGCCAGGTGACGTGGATGAACGAGGACTGGCAGCGAAACGCGGTCAAGCGGGCGTTGCGGGACGCCGCGCCGGACGACCTGATCATGATCTCGGATGTTGACGAGATTCCGTCGCCCGAAGCCGTCTTGAAGTGTCGGACGATGGACGGCGTCGTCGGTTTCGAGCAGATGCTGACCAACTACTATCTGAATTTCGTCAGCTACACCACGCCGGTCTGGCGCGGCACCAAGGCGGCGAAGTTCAAGGTGTTCGACGATCGCACGACCTATGCGAAGATGAAGCCGAGTCCGTATGTCGACGAGGTGACGAATCGCGGCGCGACGGCCTCGCGCCTGCGGCATGTGCAGCCGGGCCGCTTCCTGCGCCAGGCCGGATGGCATTTCTCGTATCTGGGCGGGGCGAAGGCGATCGTCGCCAAGATGAACTCCGTCGCCCAGGAGTATCGGAACGAGAACAATACGTCCGAGGAATGGGTCGCCAGGGTCGTCGAGCAGGGGCTGGACGTGTGCGGCTGCGGCCGGAGGTTCTTCGCCGTGCCGCTGGACCGGCGCTTTCCGGCCTATCTGCGGGAACACGCCGATTCGTACCGCCATTTGATCCTTGCCGTGGACGATGCGTATCTGCGGCGGACGCGGGTCCAGCGGCTGGTCTGCGGGCTGAAGGGGCTGGTCCGCGAATACGGCCGGCGGCTCATTCCCGCAGGGCTGAAGCCGCTTTTGTTCAAGTTGTATTGCCAGCTGTCCAAAGAACCGATCATCGTGTAGGGAAATGAAGAAGCGGATCAAAGTCGCGTTTGTGGGCTTCAGCAGCAACTGCCGGCTGGAGGACCGGTTCGTCTACCGCGTGCTGGCCAGGCGCTTCGAGGTCGTTCCGACGGCAGACGACCCGGACTACCTGATTGACCATGGCGTGATGTCCGACTGCCTGCGGTATGACAGGGCCGTCAGGATCCTGCTGTCGGGCGAGAACACCGCGCCGGACTTCAATGCCTACGACTACGCCCTGGGGCATGACCACATTCAGTTCGGCGACCGATACCTGCGCAGTCCGCTGTTTGTCCACTGGGGCTGCTTTCCGGATCTTGTCCGGCGGGCGGAGACGAGATCCGACTCCGAGCTGCTTGACCGCCGGTTCTGCAGTTTCGTCGTGTCGAACGCGAGCTTCGCCGACCCGATCCGCGAGCGGTTCTTCCGGCGGCTGTCGCAATACCGGCAGGTCGATTCGGGCGGCAGGTTCCTGAACAACGTCGGCGGTCCGGTGAAGGACAAGCTGGCGTTCTGCCGCGGCTACAAGTTCAATCTCGCCTTCGAGAACAGCGCGCATCCGGGCTACACGACCGAGAAGATCGTGGAGGCGTATGCGGCCGAGTCGGTGCCAATCTACTTCGGCAACCCGACGGTGGAGACGGACTTCCGTCCCGAGAGCATGGTGCGGGTGCGTGGCGAGGACGACATCGAGCGCGCGGTCGAGGAAATCGTGCGGCTCGACCGGGACGACGCGGCCTATCTCGCCAAGTGCCGCGAACGGTGCTTCGCCGTGTCCGATCCGACGGTGTACGAGCGGGAGCTGGAGGCGTTTCTCGTCCACATCTTCGACCAGCCGCTGGAGCGGGCGCGGCGGCGGGCGCGGTATGGCTATCAGGCGATGATGCGCGCGCACGTGCGGAAGCTGGCGACGCTCGACCGCTGGGTCGGCAAGGTGCGGAAGGTTTTGCACGTATGAGCGGCGGCTACGTGCCGGAGGAGCGGCGGAGATGAATTGGCTGCGCATGGTGGCAAGAAGGGCGGCAGGTCCGATTCTGGCGAGGTTCGCGCCGCCGCTGATGAAGGTCGCGTCGTATGGCGACGAGCATCCGGACAAGACCTTTCTGGTGATTCGGCGCACCGAACCGCAGGTCGGCCTCTGCTCGCTCCTGCTGTCGAATCTGGCGTGGTTTCGCTACGCCGAGACGAACGGCCTGATTCCCGTCGTCGATATGCAGACGACGCGCAACCTGTACCTTTCCCGCGCCGAGCGCGGACGCTTCAACGCCTGGGAGGCGTTCGCCGCCCAGCCGGCGGGCTATTCGCTCGCCGACATCGCCAGCGCCGCGCACGTCGTGATTGCGAACGGCATCATGCCGGTCCGGGGATTTATGCCGGGGTTCGGCGACGATTGCTCGAAGTGGCGCCCGGTGGTGCGGAAAATGCTGCGCTTCGACGAAAAGGCCCTGGACGCCTGTCGGAACGAGCCGTTCGAGGCGGCGTTGGCGGGGGAAAGGGTCGTCGGCGTGCTGGCGCGCGGGACGGACTATGTCCGGCTGAAGCCGCACGGGCATCCGGTCCAGCCGTCGGCGTCGCAGCTGATCGGGCTGATCCGGGAGCGGGAGCCGAGCGCGCGCGTCTACCTGGTGACGGAAGACGCGTCGATGGAGCGTGCCTTTCGGGAGGCGTTTGGCGACCGGCTCGTGCTTTCGAATCAGACCACCGTCGCCTACGCTGGCGGCTATCTCGCCGACTGCCGCGGAGTGTGGGGGTCGCGGGAACGGGGGTTCAGGTATCTCCGGGCGATCATCGACCTGTCGCGTTGCCCGTCGGTGATTGCGGGGCGGACTTCGGGGTCGCTGATTGCCGCAGTCATGGCCGCGCCGGAGCAGACGCGGCATTACTGCGATCTGGGACTGTATCCGTGACGTCCGCGCGCGTTCGCGCGCGCCGTGCGCGGCCGTCGAGCGCCGCGCAGACGACGCGCAGGCTTTGAAAGCCCGTCATCCACCACAGCATGCCCTTGAGGGAGGTGATGTTGACGGCCTGAACGGCGGCGGCCAGGGGGGGCGGCAGCAGGTCGATGAAATAGCCGTTGCCGGTGACGCCCAGCAGCAGGAGGGGATAGAGGAGGTGCAACGGCACCGCCCACCACAGGTAGCCGAAGCGGTTGGCGGAGATTTCGATGCTGCAGTAGAGGCTGGCCAGCGCACTGATGGTGCCGACGGCAATCATCCAGGGAATCGCCCACCAGTAGGCGGCGTACGGTTCGGAGTTGGGCAGGAGGCGCAGGATGGGCGCCCCGAAGAGACAGAAGAACAGGGCGAGCAGCGCACCGGAGACGACGATGGCGGCGGCGACCTTGAGCAGCAGGGGGAGCGTGTCCCTGCCCTTGGCGGCCAGTTCGGCGGTAAAGGGAAAGACGGTGAAGAGCAGCGTCATCGTGACGAAGTTCGCGATGTCGGAAAACCGCGTCACCATGTAGTAGGCGGCGGACTCGACTTCGGGGAGCCGCTGACGCAGGACGGTCGATTCGACGAGCGTCGCCAGGGCGGCGGCGGCGGCGCCGACGCCGAAGATGACGAAGAGCCTGGCAAACCGGCGGACGACCGGCCGCGTCCAGTACGGCTCGGCGGGGACCGAAAGCTCCTTGCGGAGGGCGATGACCGAGGTCAGGATCGAGAAGGCCGGCGTCGACGCCTGACCGACGAAATAGCCGGAGAGCGCGCGCAGGGGCATGCTCGCCAGCATGGTGAGGAAGCGGATGGGGGCGCCGAGCAGGGCGATGACGGTCGTGGCCCGGAACTTCTTCAGCGACTGCAGCGCGTTGCTGAAGATCGGCGCGACGGCGCTGACGAAGGCGTAGGCGAGAATGATCAGCCCGAGCGAGCCCTCGACGATGCGAATGCGCGTCAGGAAGGCCGGGAGCAGGAACCGGCAGGCGACGACGGCGAGGAAGACAACGACGCCGACGCCGACGAAGACGCTCCGCAGCAGCGTCTTGACCTTGCCGAACTGGCCGGACGTGGCGAGGTTCGACAGCTCCTGCCGGAATGTGGTGGCGAAGACGGCGATTGGCGTGGCCAGGAACGCGGCGAGGCTGGCGAGCGGCTGGACGGCGCCGAGTTCGGACGGCGGAACGTACTTCGGCACCAGCCAAAGCCCGACGAAGACGTTGATGCAGTCGGCGAAACGCGCCGCCATGAAGATCGTCAGCGAGTACCACCAGAAGTCACCGAGGCGGACATGCAACCTGTCGAGGAGTCCTTTCACGCGACGTATTGTAATATGCGGGGTGCGATCTGTCAACGGGCCGCGGATCCGGGTTCGGCAACGGACGGAAAATGGTATAATCCCACGTATGGTATACGACTGCTTTCCGTTCTTCAACGAATTGGAGCTGCTGGAGATCCGGCTCAACGTCCTTGATCCGGTCGTGGACAAGTTCGTGCTGGTCGAGGCCGGCGAGACGCACACGGGCAGGCCCAAGCCGTTTCACTTCGAGGCGAATCGCGCGCGCTATGCCGCGTTTGCGGACAAGATCGTCTATCTGAAGATCGAGAAGTTCCCGGCGGGCCACGATGCCTGGTGGAACGAGAACTACCAGCGGAACGAGCTGATGAAGGGCCTTGTCGGCGCCGCCGACGCCGACGACATCCTCATTTCGGACTTGGACGAGATCCCGAATCCCGAAGCGGTGCAGCGGTGGAAGGGGACGCCGGGAATCAAGATCTTCCTTCAGCGCTACTTCGCGTTCTACCTCAACTACCAGAACGTGCGGAATCTCAATCACGCCAGGGCGAAGATGCTCTCGTACCGCGACGCGCAGTCCATCTTCGACGGCGTCAAGACGTACCGGAACGAGTTTCTGCCCGAGGACCTCAACCAGGGGACGACGCTCACGAAGATCCGTCGGCGGTGGCTGCCGAAGTCAAGGGGCGTCGAACGGCTGATCCGGAACGGCGGCTGGCACTTCACCTGCCTTGGCGGCGCGGAGGCGATGGTGCGGAAGATGCGGGCGGTGGCGCCGCACGGCGACTTCGACCCGGACGACGAGCGGCTGACGCCCGAGCGCATGGCCCGGCTCATCGCGGAAGGACACGGGCCGGCCTTGAAGATGAACTGCTTTGCCGTGCCGATCGACGAATCGTTTCCGCGCTACCTCGTCGAGCATCAGGAGCGATACCGCGCGCTCATCTTCCCGGTCACGCCCGAATACCTGCGGCGCGTCCGCTGCGCACGGTTCCTGCGGACGCTGCAGGGGCGGTGCATCCGGTTGGCGGAACGGGCGTGTCCGCCGGCGTTCCACAACTGGCTGCACCGGGTGAAGATGCGGTTTGTGCGGCCTAGGGCCGGCGTTTAGCCGCCAGTACCCGCAGCACCCTCGCTGCGGGGCGTGGTAACGGTCGCCGGGTACTGGCTTGGTCCTGCCCCGGCGTGAGGTCACGCCGGGTACTAACGGGGAACCCTCTGCGCTGGTCAGCAGAGTACCCGCAGCGTCCTCGCTGCGTGGCGTGGTAACAGCCGCCGGGTACTGGG
>JBJEWA010000133.1:0-6001 GCA_051884805.1 Kiritimatiellia bacterium
CGAGCAACCCCGACCGAGCAACCCCGACCGAGCAACCCCGACCGAGCAACCCCGATTATTATGACTATCGCACTTCAACTGCTAAAGATTCTATCAAACCGATGCGAAAGAAAGCAAGGAAACTTTTTTTTTTTTTTTGTAGAACGCTCATATTTTTGCAAAAACAATTGAATAACGAACCTCGCCGTTTCGGCGAACCCGCCGCCAAGTCAAATTTGGACCAATCGAACAGGCGCCGCACCTGGTCCGATCCAGGCACTGTTTAGAACAACCCCACCACCTCGCCATCCCCACTTCGCCCAATGTTTTCAAGCCTCAAGCGGGGTCTGTCCCCGCCGCGACGAACCTCGCCGTTTCGGTGAACCCGCCGCCAAGTCAAATCTGGACCAATCGAACAGGCGCAGCACCTGGTCCAATCCAGGTACTGTTTAAAACAACCCCACCACCTCGCCATCCCCACTTCGCCCAATGTTTTCAAGCCTCAAGCGGGGTCTGTCCCCCATCTGCGCAACTGGCTGCAGCTGGTGAAGACTGCGAAGCCCGTCGAAACGAAAATGGAGCTTCGGCGAATCCTGCCGGTCAAGTACTGTAAGAGCTGGAACAGCCACCTTGTGAGTTTCGGCCAAGCCCGGTGCGATCCCGTCCGCCCGAAATGCGACGGCTGCCCCATCGCCGCCCACTGCCACAGCCCGAAGAAAAAGCGCTAAACGGTAGCAACCCCGTTTCGTCCAATATTTTCGAGCTTCAAGTGGGGCCTGTCCCCAGATGTCCGCAGATAATGCTCATTTCAGGAGTTTGCGGGGGTCTGTCCCCGAACTTTTAACAGGTTCTTGCGGGGGCCCCACAATTTACACTCGTCTCTCCTGTCCCCTCCACTCTCGTCGCTCACGCCACTCTCGTCTCTCTTGTCCTCAAACGGAGAACTCCCACTTCACCCAATGTTTATCAGCCTCAAGCGGGGTCTGTCCCCATCCGCGCCCGGGGGCCCCACAATCTACACTCGTCTCTCCTGTCCCCTCCACTCTCGTCGCTCGCGCCCCTCTCGTCTCTCTTGTCCTCAAACGGAGAACTCCCACTTCACCCAATGTTTATCAGCCTCAAGCGGGGTCTGTCCCCATCTCATGCGGGGTCTGTCCCCCATCCGCGGCGATGCGACATCACCTGAACCGGCAGCAGTCGATGACCCCGCGTCCGGTCGAACGTCCGTCGCGGTTGACGTCGTCGAAGACCGTGGCGCGGACAAGCTCGGCCGGCGCCGTGCCGCGGATCTTCAGCCCCTCGACCGCGAACAAGCCGACGCGGCAGGAGACGTACGGATCAAAGACCTCCGCGTCCGGACCGCCGTCCCCGACCGGCAGTCGGCACGACTTCGGTCCCACAACCGCGAGATGCGAAAGCGGATAGTCGTCGATGTGGAACGTTATGTCGATGTTCTTGAGGCGGACGGACGACAGATTCGCGCCGAACTCGAACGCACCGAAGTGTCCGCGCACCGGATCGGAGTCGCGGTACTGCCCGATGTTGTCGATCGGCGCACACAGATCGATCGCAATGTCTTCGAAAAAGAGATTGCCGCCAGACCCAACCTCCGACCATTCCGGCTCCCCGCCGATGCGGTAGCTCGGCGTTTGCAGGTACATCTTGAACGCCCGGATGCCCTTCACGCGACGGAAGATGACATCCGAAATCGAGCAGTCCACCACCGTCCCGTCGGCGTATCGGTATTTCGCGGGCAGAATCCGAATCGCGGGATAGCCCTGCCCCTTTTCCAGCACAAGCTCAAGGTCTTCGCACAGCACGTTCTGCTGCGGCCCGAAGTTGACGGACGAGTCGAGCCAGTCGTAGGCGTTGAGCGCCACAAGATCGTCGCCGACCCTGCCGCTCACGTTCTTCACGTGGACGTCGGAGAGGTTGCCGTTCAAGTGCAGTCCGTCGGCGTAACAGCTCTCGAAGCGAATGTTCTCGAAGCGGCGGCCGCGGCCGTCGCCGGTCTGCACGGCGAACCCACCCGTGTGGGCGAACGTCGCGTCCCGTACCGTCACGGCGTCGCAGTTGCCGAAATAGAACAGCGCGGATACGCCGAAATGCCGTCCGACCTGACGCGGCCCCAGGTCGTAGCGGCCCGTGGCGCCGTAACCACGGCGCTCCCGCGTCCAGTCCTCCCAGCGCCCGCCGACAACGGCGACGTTCGCATCGCGGGCGACGCCGCGAATCGGCGCCAGCGTACCGTCCGGCGCGTGTTCGTTGCGCAACATCAGCACGCGCGTCCCCTGCAACAGGGAAATCCGCGCCCCTTCCGCCTCGATGCGGCGATTGGACGGCATGACGACCGTCGCGTCGATCCAATACGTCTCGTCCGACGCGGGAATGCGGACGACCTCATGGTCGCGCAGCGCCGCCTGCAGCGCCGCCGTCCACACGTTCGTCCCGTTCACCCTCGCCACCGCCGCCCGGTAGGCAGCCAGCGAGCAGACGTCCGTCAACGCCGCCTGTCGCCGCGCAAGGTCGGCGTCGGACGCGGCTACCGCCGCTTCAATCGCCCGGCAGGCGGAGTCCGCCGTCAGCGTCTCCGCCGGGAACGCTGCCCGCACGTTTCCGCCCAGCAAGACTCCCGCTATCGCCGCCTTGACGAAGAAACCGCGAGCAGACCACATGGCAGGGCAACGGACGCGAACGAGCGGTCAGCGCACGGCCTTCGCGGCCTGCATGTAGGTCTCGAGAATCTGCTGGCGGCGCGTCTTCTGCGCGGCGGGCTTGAGCTCGTAGAAACTCGGCCCCTCGTGTTCGAAGCTCCAGCACGTCGCCTCGCGGAAGGCGTGATACGTCCAATCCCAGCCGTATTCCTTGAACATCGCGCACAGGTCGGCGATATATTCGTCCGCGCCCGGAGCGTAGGCCGCCGCCGAAAACTCGCCCACGAAAATCCGCGCGCCCGTCTTGAGCTGCACGTCGCGTACGCTCTGGATCTCCCGGCGCACGAATTCCCGGTCCCACACCTCGCCCGAAGCGCTGTCCGGCCCGAGATCGCCCGGATAGCGCGTACGGTTCGGGTCGAGCTTCGCATTCGCGCTCGGATAGGGCTGCGGTTTCCAATCCTCGCGCCGCTTGAACAGCCCCTGGTGGGTGAAACCCATCGGCTGGTAGACGTGCACGGAATAGATCAGGTTGTCGTACGGCAGCAGTTCGAAGCCCTTGAGCCCGTAGGGGTTCTTGAGGTCGAACCCGCGCGGCGAGGCGTTGCAGTTCGGCTCGATCACGATCGGCGTGACCGGATCGATCGCGCGGATGGACTCCACGAGGCGGCACATGACCTCCCGCCAGCTGCGTTTGACGAGCTTGTTCTCCCGATCGATCGGTTCGTTGAAGAGATCGTAGGCGTAGATGACGTCATCGTTGCCTTTGAAGCGGCGGGCGATCGTCTCCCACGTCTCCACCAGCAGGTCTTCGTACTTCTTCTCCACGAAGATCATGTCGGAGCTGTATTTTTCGTCCGTCATCCCGCCGATGTGCGTATGCTGGTCGACGCAGATCATGATCCCGTAGCGCCGCGCCCAGGGCAGCATCTCCGCGAGATGGTCGAGCTGGCCGTCCATCCACCGGCGGAAAGCCGCCATCGGATCGGCCGCCTTCGCGAAGGTCGCCCACTGGCCGTGCATCTGGTAGCGCACGAGCGTGGCCCCCATCCGGTGCAAGTCGGCGAACTCGCGTTCGCCCGAAGCGCCGAGCATCACGCCCGTCAGCTGCGGACGAGCCCGCACGAAGCCGGGATAGTTGACGCGCACATACGCGTTGCTCTCCGCCGCCGCCACCGCCGCCGCGAAGGCGCAAGCCGCGGTCAAAAGCCCGCCTGCAATCCACTTTTTCATGTCGGCATCCCTCAATATGGATCTATGCGCCGCTCAACGCAGGATGACGGTGCAGGAACGAACGTACTTCTTGATCTCGCACGAGGCCGCGCGGATGAGCGCTCGCGTCGCGACCGGCTGGGCGCCCACCGCCTGCGCATAGGTGTCGCAGGCGACGAAGTCCATGATTATGACGTCATCCGTGACGCCTGCTGCCAGTTCCTCCATCGGCAGGTCGATGCGCACGTTGTAGCCCGCGCGGCTTTCGTCGACACACGCGTTTTCATAGCCGTTCTGCTGGATCGTGCGCACCACGTCCGCAAGGTCGAACGCCCCCTCCTCGGGCGCCTCCAGCTTGAGCCACACGGAAATGCGCTCGTAGCGCTCGCGATCAAGCTGACGCGCCGTGAACTTCGGCAGCTGCAGCCATCCGCGCGGCCGCGCCGTCGCCAGCGCCACGCCGTCTTCGAGCCGCGCCTCCTCCCTCAGTTTCGCCTCGAAGACGTACGCATACTGATAGCCGACATAACGCGTCCAGCGCGCCTCGTTCTTGAAGCACACGTTCGTCACCCACATCTCCTCGCCGAGAATGCCGCCGTACGTGCCGTCCACAGCGTAGTTGCCCTGGCTGTCGTGGCTGCGGCAAAGCAGCTCGAACGATTTGCGGTGCGCGAGCTGGAACCCGCCTTCCGGCGAGATGCGCCACACTCCGGGCACGGTCTTGTTGATGCCGGCCTGCCAGACCACCTGGCGCGTCTTGATCGGCGTTACGCCGAAATCGGCGGTGCGCGCGACATGCGGCTTGAGCCGGAAATCGTTGAAGAACGGCGGCGTCTTGTTTTCGACATACGTATTGGCGCCCCATGCCCACTTCAGGACGCTCAATACGGAATTCGTGCCCGCGATGCGGAAGGTGACGTGCGCAATCGGCCCCCGGCCCGGCTCGGCCGTAATCATATTGCATCCGTCGAGCCACACCATTCCTTCGTCGATGGCGACCAGATTGTGGTAACACGCCTCCGTCTTGGCGCCGTATTGCACCGAAAGCACCGCATTGGTCAACACGCCGCCGGACGTCACCGTGACGACGTTCGTGTTGCCCACCTGCAGATAGAGACTCTTTCCGCCGAGATCGATGCGCCCGCCCTCGCTCACCGTCAGATAGCTGCCCACGCCGGCTCGCGAATGGCTGGCGATGTAGATGGGCGCGCCAAAGGTGGGATTAGTCACCCGGATTTCGCCGCCTTTCACATTCACCCAGCCGCAGCCGAAATACGGATGGCCGGCATGCGGAGCGTCGCGTCTGACGTCGTTGCCGAGATTCAAAACCGCATTCCCGTCCAGTTCCAGCACGCCGCCCGCAACGATGTCGAGGATGTTGGTGTATCTGCCGCGGCCCTGCGAATCCTCAGCTGAACCGCCGAACATTTTGAGGACGGCATTGCCCGAAAGCGCGAGCTTGCCGCCATCGCGCACGCGGATGTGCGCATAGCCCTTGTCGGAACCGTCCGTCATGGACGGACGCATGCACAGCAACGCCTGCTCCACCGCCATCTCGCCCCCGGCGATGTCGATGAACACTTTATTGTTCGCCACGTCCTGCCAGCCGCCTGATGTGCCGAGATACGACTTGTTCTCGCTGCCCGCGAGCATCAAGCGCGAGCCGGTGGGGATTTCGAGATTGAGCGTGTTGTAGGACGATCCCCCGAGAAAGTAGGTCGAGCCGACGGCGTATTCGCCTGTCGGCGCCAACACGACATTGGCCGAGCGCTGAATCTTGACGAGGCTTTCCCCCGTGGGTACCGCCGACTCCGGCTCGGCCGTCTCCGACGCATAGGCCACCTGCCAGTTGTCCGACGCGCCCCATTGGGATGGCGTCGCGCTGTTGTATGCCGCCGTCCACGTATTCGTATACACAGCCTGCGCCTGCACGGCCGCCGCACACAATCCGGCCACCGCCGGCATGAGAACGTATTTCATGCGAGAACTCCTGTCTTGACTGGCCCAAAAACTTTTACTACGCCGGGAATCTTAGCATATTGCTAATCGGCGCGTCAATACGAAAGTTTGCAAAATTGAAAAAAAAAAAAAAAAAAAGCAAATTACCGCTGGCGCGTCCCCTTGATCCGCAGTCGGCCCCAATCGCCGCCGACAGG
>JBJEWA010000134.1:0-26613 GCA_051884805.1 Kiritimatiellia bacterium
GGGCGTGGTAACAGCCGCCAGGTACTGGGCTGGGCCTCAAACGGGGTCTGTCCCCGGCCTTTCATCGGCCTCAAACGGGGTCTGTCCCCAAGATTTAACGGGGTCTGTCCCCACGATTTCTTTGCCATCTTTTCCCTGCGCTGACGCGCAAGGTGGGCAAATTCTGCCCCATAGACAAAGCCTCTAAATTTCGTTGAAATTTACAGTTGCTGTCCCCGTGATTTCACAAGAGGCTTAGTGTATCAATGGTACTGTATAGATAAACTCTGACCCTTTTCTTTAGCGCGGCACTACCGATTGCTCATTCGTTCGAGATTCTCCATCGCTCGCATTTCTTTCTTATATTCTTCAAAACGATTCTCATTGGGCAGGCTGACATTTATCATTGCAGCCACCATTTCCAGATCCTCATCTTCTTCACTCTCGTTCAATCGGGTCGGCACCGGTGGAAGCACAATGGGATTATGTCCCATGAAATCCGCAACGGCATCTAAAAGAGGATTGCGAAATCGATCACGAATCGCCGTTAGCTTTGCACCGGCCTCACGTTGGCCATACTGCTGTTGCTTTACGGCCTCGGCCAGCCTGAGCACCTCTGAATAGTATCTATTCCTCACATTTATGTATTTCGACATTCGTGACCGCAACGATTCCGCAACCTGCTGTTTCCAATACCATTTGTCGTCAACATACAAAAGGAAGGTCGCGCCCTCCGACAATGTAAATTGGAAGTTGACCGTATTGCCGCCATCGCATCTGCGCGGGCGATTGGGATTGCACCAATGAATGTTGCAGACATCTCCATCACGTTCCATTTTAGCGATACAAACCTCAAAGTCTATCGGGTAAGGACTTCCTTCATCCTTCATTCTTGACATGGCGCGTTTGAACGTCTTGTACCTTGTGTAATCCTCCTTGGAATGCCTCGCAATTATCTCACGCTCTGTTCGTCTGCATTTGATACTGTGGGCAATCTCCCGGAAGCAGTCGCCGGGCACCGGTGTACGGACGCCAGTATTTTCAAAGCGGACCTCCACATTCCATTTGTAGTCAATAATAGCTCCGTAAAGCGACGCTATTTTCTTCTTGTCCGGGTATTTCGCAAATCGCTCATCCCCTTCCCGATCTGAAATGACATTCATCATTTCAAGCCAATCGGCTTTTACCTGTGCCTCGGAAAGCATTTTCCATCGTCTATCCGTGACTTTGACGGAAGTGACGGATAGCCCGAGACGCTTCTGTATGTACAAGTACGGTTTCTCGTCAAAAGACAGCGCCGAGAATAAGGGCTTGGCGTATTCGCGCCGTTCTTCCTGTTCCATCCGCTCTTCCTCTGCGCTTTTCTTGTTGCTTTTCGCAGCAGTTGCCTTGCTCTTCCCAACTCCAAGCGAACACTCGTACTGATGGATTATTAATCGATCTTGCATCAGGCCTTCGGCAACAGACTTCGGCATCATCCGCGGCCGTTCTATCTGACCCGTCGAGCGATAATACACGATCTGATACTTTGTCCAACTGTCAACATCAAGCAGCATCAAGTCGCAAATGCCGCTCGTCTCGTCGAAGTACGACTCTTGAAGTCCATAGCGCGAGAGCTTGCCATGGTAGCGGCTCTTGACATTCGCCAATGCCCCGCGAATCGCTTCCTCCGCGCTTGGTGGATAGCGTTGCGTGGCGGCAAACGAATCAATGTGGCCAAGATGGACAACCGTTATCATTGCGATAACAATCAAGCGTATTTGCCTATAAGTCGAGTATCTCATAGCCATGTAGGATTTTGTCTTGTGATGAACAATGCGAATGGTTTGTGTGGGGGCTGTCCCTGGGCTCATGACCGCTTGTCTTTCTTGCTTGAACAACCTCTACCCTAAAAACGCCAATAGTTCTACTGCTTCGGCCTATATGTAAATCCTCTGCCCCCGCAGCGGTCGCATTTGAGTTTGCCCTTGCCGCTGCAGACCGGACACGTTACCTTGCTTCCGCTTTGGATCGTGCCCTTGCCGCCGCATCTTGAACACTGCTTCCAGACCTCAACCTTCCCATTTCCATGGCACTTCGGGCAGGATTGCGAATACCCCTCACTGTACCCACTCCCGCCACAATTTTCACACCGCACTCTCTGGCGCAGACGCCCCGGTTCTTGAATCATCCTCTTCCCTTTACCGCCGCAAAATTGGCATCTCGGCCTTTTCGTGATCTCCCCTGTTCCTCGACAGTTGCTGCAATCAACCTCCACCTTGACGGTTCCCTTGCGACTTGAAGTCCCCCGACCATAACCATCGTCATCGTTGTCAGAGCAGATTGGGCACGGCTCCGACTCCTTGACGACAATTTCGCCTTTGCCCTTGCACCGCGCACACTCGGTTGCCCCGGTTCCACCGCAGGGCGTGCATGTTTCCTTGCGCGATTCCAGTTCCTTCGCATCATACACGCTTTTCACCTTCGCTATTGTTGCAAGTCGCGCCTTTAAGCGTTCCATCTCCGGCTGAAGTTTCCGCACGGCCTCATTAATCCTGCCCAGCGAATCTTGCTCCGAGAATGTCGCAGCTATCTTTCTCAGCGGCTCTTCCGGCTTTACGCTGACCGACGCATCGGTTTGCGTTATCTTCCCCGCGTCAAAACCAGTCCAGGCTCCGTCAAGTTTGCCTTTCAAGATGGAATTGATGCGTTCCTTGCGCTCGGCGATTTCCGATTCAAGCTTCGCTATCGATTCTATCTTGCGGCGCTTCTCGGCCTTCTCCAATTCTATCTTGCGGCGCTTCTCGGCCTTCTCCAATTCAATACGGCGTTCTCTTTCGGCCCGTTCGTCACGAATCCGTTTCAATTCGCTTTTGGCGTCCTTCTCGCCGGCTTCCGCCGCCTCTTTGAGCAACTGTTCGGCTCTGGCCTCGTCTTCCTGAACGCCTTCGCCTTCAAGATAACACATGGCAAGGTAGTATTTCGCCGTTGCGTAGCCTTTCTTTGCCGACCGCTCAAACCACTTTACGGCTTCAGCAGGATTCTTCTCGACGCCCCATCCTTCCTGATAGAAGCGTCCCACGGCCCATTGCACGCTACGATCCGTACCCGTCTCTGCTGCTTTCAGCATCCATTTTGCCGCCTCTTCCTGATCCTCTTCCACGCCCTCGCCTTTGTGGTAACATGTAGCGAGCTTGTACTGGGCCACTTCATTGCCGAGCTCCGCTCCCTTGCGATACCACTTCACCGCCTCTTCTTTGTCCAATTCGACGACATCACCTTCTTGGTACAATTTTGCGAGGCGCACCATCGCACTGGTATCGCCATTGTTGGCACTTGCCCGCCAGGCCGAAACGGCTTTGTTCTGCCATTTTTGCGCTTCGTCCTCATCCTTTTCAACCCCATAGCCCTTTTTGTAGCATACGCCTAACATATAGAGTGCCGGCGGATGACCGCGTTCGGCGCCCTTGCGGAACCACTTGAAAGCGCTTTTGTTGTTTTCTTCCACGCCTTTGCCAAAGAAATATAGACGGGCCATGTCATGCATCGCCTCCACGAATCCCGCTTCAGCGGCTTTTCGACACCATTTTGCGGCATTCGTGATGTTGCGCTCGATGCCGACGCCATCACGGCAACACTCGAACATTCTGTGCTGGGCTTCGGGCAGTTCTTGCTCGGCGGCGGCGCGATACCAATTCACGGCCTCTTCCGTGTCCATGAATACCCCTTGTCCGTTTGCATAGCAGTCGCCTAGGTACAACTGCGCCTTGGCATATCCCATCTGGGCCAGGGGGAGCAACAGTTTGAACTTGAGCCGGGGTTCGTCCCCGAAACAGAGATAGCCGCCATACGCAGCCGCGCCGATGAGTACAAGCCCGCATAGAACTGTGGATACGGCAAGCATGATCTTGCTCGCCGTACTGCGAGACTTTCCTGACGGGGCAGACGCGGCTTTGCCGGCTTGCGTCGTTGGTTTCTGGAATCGGCTTGGTATCGCAGCATGCTGCTTGGGGCGTGAACCACTCCGATTCGCATTTGCCCCTGCGACGAATCCTTGACCGCAAACAGTACATTTTACATAATGGTACATATCCTTCTTTTCAACTTCGTATTCCGTTCCGCAGTGCGGGCATTTGATGTCCATTTGAACCTGCCTTTCTTACCTCTTTTCCACGTCAATCGATTGACATAACACTTGGGGTCATGCGGGGGCCGTCCCCGAACTTTATCCAACGTTCTGCGGAGCGGCAGCGAGAGCATCACGGATTGTTGCTACCTTCACGCCTGGATTTTCAGAAAGCTCCTTTTCGACGCGAATCTCCTTTAGTCCCTCCTGAATGAGCGCAAGGATGACCGTCCATGCCACAAAGCCAAGGAGGAGCTGCTTTCCATAGAACGGCAATTCAAAATCTGCATTCCAAATTATGTGCAGGACGACCGGAACAATAGCCAGACGCCAAAACCGACCGTCCTTCACCATTGACAAGGTAAAAGGCGCCGAGCCCTTGACACGCCATATGGCCGCTCCGCAGATGGCAGTCCAGGCGATATGCCCGAAGGGAGAAAGGAGGCCACGCAACATAATGTTGGAATTCATAGCTTTGATGCCCTCGCGCAACAGAATTGTGAACGCATATCCCATTGACTCGAAGGTTGCGAATCCAGTTCCGACACAGGCTCCGAACAACAATCCGTTGAGCTTGTATTTGTACTTTGCACTACGGGCGACCACGAGCAATGCAATCAACTTTCCCGGTTCTTCAATCAGACCGGCAATCGAAGCGCCCATCCACCCGAGCTTTATTTCCGACGGCAACTCAAATAAAACCAATGAGAAAATCAGCGAGAGGATGCCGCCCAGAAACACAAGACGAATGACACGATAAAGAGAAACATTGCGCCGAGCATTCATCTCGAAAAAGAACAAGAGCGTTGCCAGAGGAATCGCCATAGCACCAGTCATGATCTGCCCAGGAATCAGATACACGTTCTTGAACTGCTCCGATGCGCAGGCAAACAAGAAATAAACAACGCCAGAACCGATGAGAGCACGAAGAAACATCCATGGCCGCGGCCATGAAACATCCACATCCTTGAGGTCTGGAACCGTATTGGGCGTCCCGACGGTAAAGTAGGACTCGATCTCATCAACGGTATGCTTCTTGAACACATCCGCAAACAACGCCCCGACGCTGAATCCTTCCAGTTTCTCCGTTCCGGTGAATTCGCGGAACTTTTTACCGACAGCTTCAGCGGATTTCTTGACGCCTTCTTCCGACAAAGCGTTCTCCACTGCCGAAGTGCCTGCAACAAATCCCTTGCCGCACACCTCGCACTTGACAAATCTGCCGTATTCAGATTTGTCGATCTCATATTCCGTTCCGCAGCGCGGGCATTTGATGTCCATTTTATCCTTCTTGCCTTACAAGTTTCCTAATTGCTTGCCGAATAGCAAAGCGATTCGCACGATGGAGGATTCCACGACGGAGTCGTTGAGACGCTGTTCTTTACAAAAGAAGACCTCTCTTCGTGTCTCACGCGAGGTCTTAGGAAACCTTGAAAGAAACACAAAGAGAGGCGAACGCATGATGCGTTTTCCTCTGCAAGGTGCCGTCTTTCGTAGAAAGTTCCTAAGTTTCGCGTGACGACCGCTTTGCAGCGCAAATTGTCTTGTGGCGGATTTCTCCCCGCCTTATCAGTCTAACTGTCTATGGGCTTGTTCCTTTCATTTTCAGCTGCTCATTTCCAGCTGCACGATTGAGATCGTCAGGCCGCAATGAACTTGACGCCGTAGATTTTACCATATTTCGGTGTTGCGGTGTGAACGCAAAACAAAAGGCCCATGGGGATGCGGCGAGTGCTCGGTCGCGGCCAGCGCCGTTGGCGTTGCCGCCAAGCGCCGACCGCAAGCGCGGCGAACCGCCCCGTTACAGCAGCGACCGCCCGGCGCTGGTGCCGATTCGCGTCGCGCCGGCGGCGATCATGGCAAGGGCGGTCTTGCGGTCGCGGATGCCGCCGGCCGCCTTGACGCCCATCTCGGGCCCGACCGTGCGGCGCATGAGGCGCACGTCCGCCACCGTCGCGCCGCCCGCCGCAAAGCCGGTCGAGGTCTTCACGAAATCAAAGCCGACCCGCCGCGCGATCCGGCACGCGAGGACGATTTCGGACCGCTTCAGGTGGCAGCACTCGAGAATCAGCTTGAGGCAGACGTCCGTCCGCGAGGTGCGGCAGGTGCGGACCCACTGCAGCAGCTCCGCCTCGCACCGGCCCGGCGCACTCCGGAGCAGACGCTGGTTGAGGACGAGGTCCAGTTCGTCCGCCCCCGCCTGAATGGCGTCCATCGCCGCGAAGCACCGCGCGCGGTTCGTGCCCTGTCCGAGCGGAAAGTCGATGACGGTGCAGACCTTGACCGGCGTCCGCCGCAGCACCCGCGCGCATTCGGCGACTTCGCAGGGATTGACGCAGACGGAAGCGAAGCCCGCCGCCTTGGCCTCCGCGCAGAGCTTCGCGACGGCGCCCGTCTCGCCGGCCGGCTTGAGGAAGGTGTGGTCGATGCAGGCGGCGAGATCGACCGCCTTACTGGTCTTCGGTGACACGAAGCACCTCCTTGACGGACGTGACGCCCTGGAAGACCTTGGCCCAGCCGTCTTCGCGCAGCGTCTTCATGCCCTTGGACAGCGAGAGATTGCGAATCTGCGTCGCGTTCTCGCGGCGGACGATGGCGCCCTCGATGTCCTCGTCGACTTCCAGCACCTCGAAGAGCGCGCGCCGGCCCTTGTAGCCCGTGCGCGAACACTGGTCGCAGCCGGCCGGCTCCCACACGGTGTCGCGCGCGGGCGGCACCGACAGGCTGTAGTACTTCCGGTCCAGCGGCACCTCCCGGCGGCAGTCGGGGCAGAGCCGCCGGCAGAGGCGCTGGCCCATGACGCCCGCGACGGCGGACGCGATCAGGAACGGCTCGACGCCCATGTCGATCAGCCGCGGGAACGCGCCGGCCGCGTCGTTGGTGTGCAGGGTCGAGAACACCATGTGTCCCGTCAGCGACGCGTTGATGGCGATTTCGGCCGTCTCGCGGTCGCGGATCTCGCCGACCATGATGATGTCCGGATCCTGACGCAGGAAGGCGCGCAGCGCCCGCGCGAAGGTCATCCCGATCTCGGACTGCATCTGCACCTGGTTGATGCCGGCCATGTGGTATTCGATCGGGTCCTCGGCGGTCATGATGCGCACGTCGATCCGGTTCACCTCGCTGAGGAAGGAATAGAGCGAGGTGGACTTGCCGGAGCCGGTCGGACCCGTCACGAGAAAGATGCCGTTCGGACGGCGGATGATCTTGTCGACGACCGCGAAGTCGCGCTCGTTGAAGCCGAGGTCCTGCATCTTGACGAAGCTGCCGCTCTTCGCCAGCAGTCGCAGCGAGATCGACTCGCCGTACGCCGCCGGCATCGTCGAGACGCGGATGTCGATGTCCTGCCCCGAGATGCGGATGCCGATGCGGCCGTCCATCGGCAGGCGCTTTTCGGCGATGTCCAGGTTCGCCATGACCTTGATGCGGGAGATGATGGCGGACTTGAGGCGGTTCAGCTGCGGCGGCACGTCGACCTTGTGCAGCATACCGTCGATGCGGTAGCGGATGCGCAGTTCGGTCTCCTGCGGCTCGATGTGGATGTCCGTCGCGCCCTGGCGGTCCGCCTCGGCGATGATCTGGTTGACGAAGCGGACGATGGACGCCTCCTCGCCCATTTCGGAGACGTCGATCTTGGTCATCGCGCCGAAGTCGTCGCCGACTTCGTAGCGGCCGTCCTCAAGCATCTTTTCGATGGCCTCGGCGCCGACGCCGTAGAACTTCTTGACGGCCTTCTCGACCTCCTCCTTCGGCGCCAGGACCGTGCGGACGCAACAGCCCGCGATCAGGCGCAGGCCGTCGGCGGCCTGGGTGTCGAACGGATCGGACGAGACGACGGTCAGCGCGTCGGCGTCGATCCGGAACGGCAGGACGCCGAACTGGTAGACGGCGGAAGCCGGCAGCTTCCGCAGGGCGTCCGGATTCGGATTCTGCCGCTCCAGTTCGACGGTCTCCAGCCCCAGCACCTTGCCGACGGCGGCGAGAAACTCCCGCTCCCGCACGCCGCCGAACTTGACGGCCGCCTCGGCGAGGCCCATGCCGGGGCTGGCGGCGCGCTGGGCGGCGATCCGCCCCAGCGCCTCCTCCGAATAGACGCCCGACGCGCGGAGAATTGCCGTCGCCAGCGGATCGTTCCCTTTCATTTCCATGTGCAGTTCCTCAAGTTCCCGGCCAGCGCCCGTTTCCGCCGACCTCGCCCCGTGCTCACAGCGGTTCCTCCGAGAAGGCGAAGCGGGTGACCCGGACGCCCGTCGGCGCCAGGATCGCCCGGACGACCTTCAGCCAGTCGTCGGTGACGGCGCACGCGACGACGACCGCGTCGGCGTTCAGCTCGCTGATGACTCGCGGCGCGTCGTTGATCGTGCCGCAGACGCGGATGTCGCCGACGTACTTGCCGCGCAGGCTGACGTCGTCGTCGAGCAGCCCGACGACCACCCGGTCGTTTTTCGCCGTCATCCGGACGAGCTCCCGGCGGAAGGCCCGGTAGCGGAGGCCCGACCCGTAGACCAGGACGCGCGAAACCCGCTTCCGGCTGCCGAGCCTGGAGCGGTCGAGCGCATAGAACAGGTTGCGGACGATGCTGCGGACTTGGCGCACGGACATCAGCGCGACGAAGGACAGGACGGCGTAGAGCAGCGTCATCGGCCAGACGTCGCACGGGCTGAGCGACGGCCAGTAGTAGATGAAGACCGAACCCGCCACGGAGCCGAAGACGCAGGCGAACAGGAGCCGCATGTAGTTCAGGCCGACCGCGCGCGACCAGACCGTCCGGTAGGTCTTGAACAGCGCCAGGCAGACGAAGGACGAGACGACGCGGATCGGCAGGCAGGAGCGCAGCTCGCCCCCGGCGCAGGACTGCCCGAGCGCAAGGGTGCACAGGAGGACGACGCCCGTGAGCAGGAGCAGGTCGATGCCGACGTAGAACGGCGCCGACCACACCATCGTCCGCCGGCGCGTCTCGCGGTCGTGCGCGTGCGCCATGCGTTCGAGGAGGCGCCCGGAGTCGAACAGCTCGACCGTCGAGTCCTTGAAGATCATGTAGCCCATGAAGGCCACGGAGGCCAGCCAGAGGCCGCCGGTGCGCGACTTGAGCGCCATCGCCAGGAGGCCGATGGCGACGCCCAGGGCGGCGGTGCCGTAGAGTATCCACGCCGCCATGCGCTGGTTGAGGCCCACTTTGCGCAGGATGCGGTGGTGCAGGTGGTCCAGGTCGGCCGTCATCACCCGGCCCGTCGACGCCGTCCCGTCCCGGGCGATCAGGCGCCGGATGCAGCGGCGCAGGATGGCCAGCGCCGTGTCGAAGATCGGCACGCCCATCGCCAGCAGGGGAATGCCGACGGACACCAGATAGGAGTTCTGCGTCTGCGAGGCGAGCGGCAACGTCGACAGGACGAAGCCGATGTACATGGAGCCGGAATCGCCGAGGAAGACCGACGCCGGGTGGTAGTTGTAGCGGAGAAAGCCCAGGAAACCGCCCGCCAGGGCGAAGTGGAACAGCGTCGAGGACGGTTTCGCCGTGAAGAAGATTCCGCCCGCCATGCCGATCGTGGCGATCAGCGCGACTCCGCAGGCCAGCCCGTCCATTCCGTCGATCAGGTTGAAGGCGTTGACCGCGCCGACGACCCAGAAGACCGTCAGCAGGCAGTCGAGCCAGGCGGGAATCGCCGGCCACAGGTCGCCGAAGCCCAGCCCCGCCCAGGCCCACACCAGCAGGGCCACAATCACCTGGCCGAGCAGCTTGACCTTCGGCGACAGCGAGAACTTGTCGTCCGCCAGCCCCAGCGCGGCGATGGCCACCGACAGCACGGTCATCTTGGCGAACACGCCTTCCGACAGCCCGAACATCGCCGGACGCCCGGTCACCAGCAGGAACAGGAAATAGGAGATCGCCACGCCGAGGACAATCGCCACGCCGCCGCCGCGCGGGACCGGCACCGTGTTGATCCGCCGCGGATCGGGCTTGTCCACCATGCCGAGCCGACGGTTGATCTCGCGCACGACCGGGGTCAGGATCAGCGTCAGGACCAGCGAGCCGACAAAGGCGGACAGGAAAGGAAGAATCGCCTGCATCATCGCACCACCTCCCCCAGCCGGGCGAGAAAGGCCGACAGCGCCCGCTCGTCGTCGGTCGACGCATGGACCGTGACCATCACCCAGCGATCGATGCGCCCAAGCACGCTGCGGTCCCAGACGTCCCGGAAGATGCGCCGCAGATGCGACGAGGTCCGGAAGCCGGCCTGATTGAAGAAGGTGTAGGCGAACCCCATCGACGGCGCGTCGCGGCGGGCCAGCGTCACCAAGTGCCAGTCGACGCCGTCCACCCGGAGATTCCGCGGCGCCGTCATCTGGAAGCCCTGGGACGGCAGGCAGAGCTCGGGCCGGTGGACGGAGCGCTTGGAGCGCCCGCCGATCACGGCCGTCACCTGGAACCAGCCGTCGTCGCCCGTGTACGCCCGCTTGACGAACGCGGTGTCATTCGGCAGCGTCGTCAGCTCCGCCTCGCTGACCGGCACCTCCTCCGAAACGAAGCCCGCCAGCTCCGGCAGGACGACGGACGGCGCCGCCGCCAGCACGGGCTCGACGGTCTTCGCCTGATAAACCATGGCCGCGACGACGAGGAGGGTCGCCACAATGGCCGTCACGCGCGTGCGCATCGTTCCGCCCCCTTCGTAACGAGCTCGCCCGTCGCCACCATCAGCAGGACGGCCACGAGGAAGATGACATAGCCCGAGTAGTCGTGGTAGAAGCCCGTCGCGAACCCGGGCGAGCAGGTCGCCGCAATCGCGACGATGGACAGGATGCGCGCGACGTTGCCGAGGACGGCAATCGGGACCGACAGCGCGAACAGGAGGCCCCGCCGCGGCCAGGTCGGCTGGTTGAAGTAGGCGTAGCCTGCCGTCAGCGCCATCATCGCGAACAGCGAACGCATGCCGCTGCACGGCTCGGCGACGTCAATCGCAAACGACCCCGCCGACGACATGAGCATCGTACCCTGGCGGACAAGGTCCACCCCGCAGCCCTGCAGGACCCCGCAGGCAATCGACACGCCCAGCATCCGCAGGTGGATGGTCACGAGATCGAGGTAGCTGTGCAGCGGCAGGCAGAACAGCAGGAAGCCGAACGGAAACAGCACGCGGCGCACCGTGCGGGGGCCGAAGAGCGTCCACGCCAGCCCGAAGAGCATGCCGACGAAGCCGACGATCTCCAGCCGCACCTGCAGGCCGCGGGCGCCAAGAAAGCCGGCGAACAGCGACGGCAGCAGGACGAGCAGGCCCCAGGCCGACCCCGGACCGCCCTTCCGCCGCGCGTCCGCCGCGACCGCCGCCAGCAGCTCCGCGCGCTCGCGCCAGAGGACGTAAAGCGAAAAGAGCGGGACGAACCACCCGTAGCTCATGTCTTCCAAGGCGTCGGAGAAGACCATGGGCAGATGCTTCGCGAGCATCAGCCGGTACCCCCACAGCATCGCCAGCAACGCCACGGCGAACAGGACGGCGCGAAGTTGTGTCTCCCGCAATCTCATCATTAGTTGCGCAATTGTATCAAAAATCAGCCCGCCCGCACAAGGTTGGCCGCAGGAGCGCCGCCCGGCGCACCCCGGCGGCGGGCGAGATAGACGACGCCGACGGCGATGCGCTCGCAGTACATCACAAACGCGAGGAGCGGATGCCGGAGCAGCCGACGCCACTTGCCGTGTTCGACGTAGACGCCGAAATAGCGGTAGCCGAAGCCCAGCTGGCGCCTGAGCGCGGGATGCCCCCACCACTTCGCCTGATACGCCGCCATCGACTGCGCGTAGTAAGCCTTCTTCGCCAGCATCCGCACCAGCGTCAGCTGCCGCTCGTTATGGAGAAGATGGTGCTTCAGGACGGCGCACCTCACGCCCAGCGCCAGGACGCGGAGGTCCAAGTCCCAGTCCTCCGGACCGGCGATCAGCGTCTCGTCGTAGCCGCCCGTCGCCACGAGGACGGAGCGGCGGAACAGGCGCAGGGCGTCAATGCAGGTGCCGTCATAGAAGCTGCGCTCGAAATTCCGCGCCTTGACGCGCAGGCCGCGGCCCGTGCGCACTTCGGGAATCCAGTAGGCCTCCGGTGCGTCGGCGGCGCTCCCGGACGCGCACGCGAGCAGCTCCCCGATTGTCTCCGGCGGCAGGATCATGTCCGCATCCAGCACGACGACCCAGTCGGCCCGCGCGGTCTGCCAGCCGAGATTGCGCTGGGCGCTGCGCTCCGGCCCCTTGTCGAGCACGATCGCCCCGAGCGCGGCGGCGATGGCCTTGGTGTCGTCGGTCGAGCCGTTGTCGACGACGATGATCTCGACATCGTCGCGGAACGCGTCGAACGCCCGGATGCAGTTGCCGATGTTCGCCGCCTCGTTGCGCGTGGAAATGACCACCGAGAGCTGCATGACGGAATCCCTGAACAACGCAAACGCGCCGACGGAATCGGCCGGATCAGCCCGGATAGCCCGCGTCGGGAGCGGGGGCGGGGGCGTCGGGAGCCGCGGCGGGCGTGGCAGCCGGAATGGGAGCGGGCGCCGCAGCCGGGGCCACGTCTGGGGCGACATCCGGGGCAACTTCCGGCGCCGCAGCCGGGGCCGCGTCCGGAGCGACGGGCGCGGCGGCGGGCGGTTTGGCGACGGCCAACCGCGTCGGATTCTTCGCCTGAAACTCCCAGGCAAACGCCCGGTAGGCCTGCGCACCCTTGGACCGGGGATCGAGGAACACGACCGGCGTTCCCATCGACGGCGCCTCGGAGACGCGCACGTTGCGCGGAATCGTCGTCTCGTAGACCTTCTCGCCGAAGTGGCTGCGCACCTCGCCCATCACGTCGGTCGTCAGGCGCGCCACGGCATTGACCATCGTGAAGACGATGCCGTTCAGCTCCAGGGCTGGATTGACGCTCGCGCGAATCCGTTCAATCGACCCGGTGATCAGCGCCAGGCCATCCATCGCCAAATACTCCGCCTGAATCGGAATGAGCACGCCGTCGGTCGCCACGAGCGCCGCGGTCATGACGATGCCGAGCGAGGGCGGGCAGTCGAGGATGATGTAGTCGAACGCGCCCGACTCCCGGACGGGGGCCAGCGCGTCCTTGATCATCGTCAGGCGGTCTTCGCGCGCGCCGAACTCGAGCTCGGCGCCGGCCAGATCGACTTCGGAGGGAATGACGTTCAGATTGTCCCACTTCGTAGGCTGGATGACGTCCGCAATCTCCTTCTGGCCCGTCAGGACCGAATACATCGAGACGCCCGGCTGCTTCTCAAGGCCAAGCCCCAGCGTCGCGTGCGCCTGCGGGTCGAGATCGACGACCAGCACGGCCCGTCGGCGGGCGGAAAGCGCCGCCGCCAGGTTGACGACGGTCGTCGTCTTGCCGACGCCTCCCTTCTGGTTCGCAATGGCGATGACTTTCGTCTGTCGTTCCATGACCCTCCCTCAGAAGAGCTTCCCGTTCTTCTGCAATTCGTCGATGTTTCCCCGGGCGCTGCGGTTCACCGCGCGCAGCCACAGCTCCACCAGCGCCACGTCCCACGGCTCGTCTACGCACTGGACGACGGCGGCGAACGCGTCGCCGGACGACAGCACCTCGTCCTTCACCCGCTCGGTCACGACCGACAGCCGCCCGGTCACGATCTGCTCCGAAAAGTTGTCGCTCTTCAGGTGATAGCCGTACTGCAGGATGCGCAGGCCGCTCTCGTGCTCCCGGAGAAACTCGAGATAGGCCCGAGCCTCGTCCCCAAGCCCTTCCGTCTCGATGGGCGCGAACTTCGGCGCGATGACCAGCGGCCGGTGGGCTTCGAGCCGGCCTTCCCGGATGCGGATCTTCCCGGGGTGGTCGTCGAGCTCGGAGACGAGACGGTAGTTGACCAGCGTGTTCCCGAACGTCTCCAGCCGATGCCGCGGCTCGACGAGGAAGCGCGCGCTTCTCGCCGCGTACCAGCGGTCGAAATCGGGATTGGAGCTCACTCGGTCATTCCTTGCCCTTGCCGCAGCACTTCTTGTACTTCTTGCCGCTCCCGCACGGACACGGGTCGTTGCGGCCGACCTTCGGCTCGTCGCGCGTGACCGGCGTCTCGCCGACGAGTTCGCCGTCGGCGAACTTCCAACCGTCCGGCTCCAGCTCGAAGCGCGAGACTTCGTGATGGTTGCAGAACTCGCCGTTGGCGGTGTAGAGCGCGCGGAACTCGACCACGCCCGTGCGGTCGCCCGGTCGGCCGCCCTCGGTCCGGATGATCTCAAGCCCGTGCCAAGTCGCCGCCTTGCTCCAGGCCTGCGACTCCCGTTCGTCGAACTCCTCCCGGACGGCCTGCGTGGCGCTGCGCGCGAGGTAGCCGACGTCACCGGTCACATAGGACGTATAGCGCGCGCGCATCACGGCTTCGGCCGTCTCGGGCTTCGCCGTGCCGGCGATGACGGGCGCACAGCATTCCCCGTAGGTCTTTCCGGACTTGCAGGGGCAAGGGTCTTCAGGCTTGATTTCCGTATTCATGGCTGTTCCTGTATTTTACCAAAATCATGGACGAAATGAGAAGGGCAAATGCGATTCCCAGCGGCGCGTCGCCGACGACGACGTACGCCGTCTTGCCGCTCCCGGCGGGAATCCGGTCGAACATCGTCCCCGGGCGGTCAACGAGCGGGCGACCGTCCTCGCCCAGCAGCCAGGTCGCCCTGCCGTCGGGCGCAATCGTGCCCGAAACGCCGCTGTTGCCGACGCGCACGACGGGAAGCCCGGTCTCGATTGCCCGCGCCACCGCCTGCCAGGCGTGCTGCTCCGCCTCGACCGAACGGGAGAACCAGCTGTCGTTGGTGAGGAAGCAGAGCACCCGGGCGCCCTTCCGCGCGAGTTCCCGCAGCTGCGCCGAATCGGTGTCCTCGAAGCAGATGGCGACGCCCAGCTCCAACCGCTCGGCGGCGGTCGCAAGCGCCAGCGTCTTCAGCTCGCCCGGGGTGCAGGACCCGACGGGCGCGAACTGCTGCAGGGCCGGAATCAGCTTGTCGCCGGGGATGAACTCGCCGAACGGGACCAGATGGACCTTGTCGTAGACGGAAAGGGACGCGGAGGGCGGGACGTACAGCGCCGCCGAGTTGTAGGTGCAGCCGTCGGCGTACCGCGTGCCGCCCGCCAGCAGGGCCGCGCCCGTGCGCCCGGCGACCCACCGGGCGAAGTTTTCCGCGCCCTGCTGATCGACGGGTCCGAACTCGCACAACGCGCTTTCCGCCAGGACGACCAGGTCGGGCTTCAGCGGCGCCACGTTGTCCAGCAACCGGCCATAGGCCTCGTACGGACGCTCCTCCTGCGGCTGGAAGCAGCAGGGAAAATTCCGCTGGACCAGCGCGACGGACAGGAGCGGCCGCGAATCCGCCGCAGCGACGAACGGACGGGAGCTGCGGTAGATGCCGAACACCAGCGCGAACGCCAAAACGGTCTCAAGCACGCCGAGCCGCCTGAGATTCGCGAAGCCGCTGCGCTCGGGCTTCCACATCCGCTCGCCGATGCCGGCAATCGTCCCGTTGATCAGGATCACCACGGCCGAACAGAGATAGACGCCGCCCAGCGCCGCCGGGGCGCCGAAGCCGCTGTTGACCGGCACCACGCCCAGCTGGTTCCAGGCGAAGCCGCCGAAGAGCCGCGACCGGACCAGTTCCAGTCCGCACCAGAGGAGCGGTTCGACGAGCAGGACGCCCGCCAGCCGCCAGCCGTAGCGGCCGCTCGTCGGCAGTTCCGCCGCGCCGGGACGCGGCCGCCGCGCCCACTGCCAGTAGGCGGCGCTCAGCCAGCCGTAGGCGGCGAAGTACAGCGCACAGTAGGCCGCGAGCGCGAACCAGCCGAGGACGACCAGCGGCCACGGCCCGCCGTTCTTCACGATCGCCGGCATCCAGGACAGCGTCGCCAGCCAGTACAGGCAGCCGCTTTGGAACCAGCGCTTCGCGGACACCGCCGCGCCCGGCGCCCGGCGGCTGAGCCACATCAGCGGCGCCAGCGCGAACAGGACGTCCGTCCGCTCGCCCATCGGCGGATAGGCCGCCCACAGGAGAAAGCCCGGCAGCAGCCAGGCGAAGCGGAAGAGCTTGCTGACCGTGTCGCTCAGCATTCGCTCCCGCCCTTCTCCGTCGTCGGCGCGGGCGGGTCCCAGGAGAGGTCGATCCGCACGGAGCCGCCGGTCGGAGCCGCAAACGTGCGCGGCACGGGCCGGGTCGTCACCCACAGGCCATCGCGCCGGAACACGGCCAGGTCCGCAGGCCGCGCGGCCGGTTGCGTCAGCGAAACGAACAGCGGCGTCGACTGCTGCGCCAGAAACTCGACCTCATGGCCGCTCCCGGCCAGGCGCCGGAGATTCTCGCGCCCGTTCTCGGGACTGGCCACTGACCGTCGCACGCCCAGCTGCGCGAGCGCCGCCAGCGCCTGCGAATTGAACGCATAGAGCGTCCAGTCGGCCGTCAGGTCGGCGACACCCAGCGCCCGGAGCATCCGGAGCGTCGCCAGGTCGCTCGCCTCCCAGCGCACGAAGCCGGCGCGCAACAGGCGCCTGACCGCCACGCGCAAACGGTTGAAGTCCGGCTCGGCCGTATAGACCGGCAGCGCCAGCCGCACGTTGGCAAGCGGCGTGCGGGCGGTCAGATCCGCAAGGTCCGCCGCGACCGTCCCGGCGCCGATGGCGACGATCAGCTCGTCCCAGTCGCCGGGCGGCACGGCCTGATCGGGACGGAGCTTGAGCGTGCGCAGGCGGCGGTCGGGCGGTTCGACGGCCGGCTCCGGCGCTATGGCCGCAGCCAGCTTCGTGCGCAGCGCCTCCGCCCGGGCCGCATCCAGCCGCTCGACCAGTTCGCGCCGCAGTTCGTTCAGCAGGCTCATCGGGGCGAACCGCCGCTCGGCGTCGTTCACCGTCAGCCGGCCCAGCCGGTAGTCGGTGCCGCCCAGGCGCGAGAACGCCTTGTGCAGGCCCGCATACGTCTGCTCCGGACTCTTCGCGGGCGGCAGTTCGTGCGCGGTCCGCAGCTCCTGCGGCGGAAGCGCCCGCCCGTCCGCGCACGCGCGGACGGCGATTCCGCCCCGTTCCAGCGTCACCTCCACCTCAACGGCGATGTCGCCGACATAGTCGCCCGGACGGAAGGACGGCGTCGGGAACATCCGCTTCACGGCGTTCGACATCGAGCAGTAGACCTTCGTTCCCGGGACCAGCAGCTTCGCCAGGTCGTGTCCGCCCTTGGCCGCGTCTGCCGGCGGCAGCAGCACCTCGACGTCGTCGCCCGCATTCACCGCGAAGACGGGCCGGCGCGAGATCGCCTGCCGCATCTCGACGATGCCCATGCCGACGGGCCGTCCGTCCGCCGTCACCCCGAACTGCAGGCCGTCGTGCCGCTCCAGGGCGCGCGCGGTGTGAAAGCGGAGCCAGTCCAGGCCGTCGCGGTCCTTGGTGACGCGCTTGACGACGCCGATTTCCGCGCCGAGATGCCCGACGGACTCCGAATCGAGCGGCGACGGCCCGTCGCCGCGTTTCGGCGCACCGTCGAAGTACAGCCCGGTCGTCCGGCGGGAGAAGACCGTCTCCAGGTCGGCGACGGTCACCGGGCGCCCGCCGTCCGCCGCCGTCGGCTCCGCTTCGCCCGGCCCCAGGATCTGACGGTAGTAGCGGGTGACGGAGGCGACGTACAGGGCGCTCTTCATCCGCCCCTCGATCTTGAGCGAGGCGACGCCCGCGTCCGCCAGCTTGCGGACGTCTTCGCCCAGCCGCAGGTCCTTCATCGAAAAGGCCAGCGTCTTGCCGCCGTCGGCGGCCGCATACGGCTGGCGGCAGCAGTACGGACACTTGCCGCGGTTGCCGCTCCGGCCCTTCTCCATGGCGCCGAAGAGGCACAGGCCGGAGACCGAGTAGCAGAGCGCCCCATGGACGAACACCTCAAGTTCGGTGTCGCCGCAGCGCTTGGCGATCGAGACGATTTCCGCCAGCGACAGTTCGCGCGCCAGGACGACGCGCCGGAAGCCGAGCTCGCGCAGCGCCAGCACCCCTTCGAGGTTGTGCGCGACGAGCTGCGTCGAGGCGTGCAGCTCCAGGTCGGGAAAGTACCGGCGGCAAATGCGCGCGACGCCGAGGTCCTGCACGATCAGGGCGTCGGGGCGGATGTCGTCCAGCCGCGCCAGCAGGCCGGCGGCCGCCGCGAAGTCGGCCTCATCGACGACGGTGTTGAACGCCACGTAGACGCGGCGACGGCGACCGGACGTTCCCGGTGCGCGGACGTAGCGCAGGAGGTCCTTCAGCTCGCCTTCGGTGAAGTTGTCGGCGGCCGCCCGCGCGGAGAAGTCGGACAGCCCGCAGTAGACGGCGTCCGCCCCCGCCGCGAACGCGGCGAGAGCGGTCTCGAAACCGCCGGCGGGAGCGAGCAGCTCACAGTCCATCGAAGTCAAGCGTCGCAAAGTAGTCGTCCAGCGTCTCGGCGCGGCGAATCTGGCGGACGGACCCGTCCTTCTCCAGCAGGAGCTCCGCGCTGCGGAGCTTGCCGTTGTACTGGAAGCCCATCGCGTGTCCGTGCGCGCCCGCGTCGCAGATGACGACGAGGTCGCCGGGTTCGAGCACCGGCAGCACGCGCTGGATCGCGAACTTGTCGTTGTTCTCGCAGAGCGACCCCGTAACGTCATAGGTCGTCGTGTCGCCGCAGCGCTCCTTGCCGGGCACGACGATCTCGTGATAGGCACCGTAGAGCGCCGGGCGCATCAGGTTCGACATGCAGGCGTCAAGGCCCGCGTACATGCGGTAGGTGTGCTTGATGTGGCGCACGCGCGCGACCAGGTAGCCGTAGGGACCGGTGATGCAGCGGCCGCATTCCATGCAGAGCCGGGGCTGCCGGATGCCGCGCGTGGCGACGCACTCCCGGAAGGCGGCCTCGATGCCCCGGCCGACGTATTCGAGGTCCATCGCCTGCTGTCCGGGCCGGTACGGAATGCCGATGCCGCCGCCGATGTTGATGAACTCGAACTCGATGCCGAGCTGCTGCGTGAGGTCGGCGACCAGCTCCAGGAGCAGCTTCGCCGTATCGACGATGTAGTCGGGGTCGAGCTCGTTAGACGCGACCATCGTGTGCAGGCCGAAGCGCTTCACGCCCGCATCGCGCATCTTCGCGTAGCCCGCGAACAGCTGCTCGCGCGTAAAGCCGTACTTCGCCTCCTCCGGCTTGCCGATGATCGCGTTGCCGCCCTTCAGCGGACCGGGATTGTAGCGGCAGCAGAAGATCCGGTCGCGGAAGTCCGGCGGCTGGGCGGCCGAGCGCCCGAGGGCGGCGAGGAAGAAGTCCCAGTGCGTGATGTCGTCGAAGTTGATGATCGCGCCAAGCTCCCAGGCCTTGACGAACTCCTCCGCCGGCGTGTCGTTCGAGGTGAACATGATCCGGTCGCCGACGTTGCCGACCTTCTCCGCCAGGACCAGCTCCGCCATCGAGGAGCAGTCGCTGCCGAAGTCGAACTCCCGCAGGAGCTTCATCAGATGCGGATTCGGCGCGGCCTTCACCGCGAAATACTCGCGGAAGCCCTTGTTCCACGCAAATGCCTTCTTGAGGCGCTTCGCGTTCGCACGAATGGCCTCGGCGTCATAGAGGTGGAACGGGGTCGGATACTGCGCGGCGATGGCTTCGAGTTTCGCCTTGTCAAACGGAAGGGTTCGCATAGGGGAATGGGTGAATGGGTGAAGTTAGGCTTTCGCGACGCGAATGGACGTCTGGTGGCCGTTGAGGTCCGTGTCGCCCGTACCTTCGGCGAGCGTCACTTCCGTCGCGAGAATCTCGTTTTTCACGTAGTCGAGGTGCGTTGCCAGCGCGGACTTCATTTCGGCGTCGCAGGCCACCGTCACGACGATGCGCTGGGTGACCTCGAAGTCGGCCTCCTTGCGCATCGCCTGCACGTGGCTGACGAACTCGCGGGCGTTGCCTTCGGCGACGAGTTCGGGCGTGAGCGCCGTTTCGAGGCCGACCACCACCGCGCCGGACGACGCCACCACCAGCCCGGCCTTCGGCGTGCGCAGGACGACGACGTCCTCCGCCTCGACGCTGACGCCCTCGATCTCGAGCCGGAGCTGGTCGGTCGCGGTCGTGGCCGGCAGCGCGGCAATCGCCGCGGCAACCGCCTTCATCTTCGGACCGCACTTCTTGCCGAGCGTCTTGAAGTTGGCCTTGAAGGTGACGTTGCAAAGCTCCGTCTCGTCGGCGATGAACTCGACCTGCTTGACGTTCAGTTCGTCGGTGATCAGGGCAACCAGCTCTTCGTCGTCCGCCGACGCGCCGCCGCCCATTCCGGCGACCCGCAGCGTCGCCAGCGGCTGGCGCACCTTGAGGTCGTTGTCCGCCCGCAGGCGGCGGCCGAGCTCGACGACCGCCATCACCTCGGCCATGCGCCGTTCGAGCGGCAGGTCGCGCGCCGCGGCGTTCGCCGTCGGGAAGTCGCAGAGATGCACCGACTCGGGGTCCGACGCGCCCTTCAGGTTGGTGTAGATCTCCTCGGCGATGAACGGCGTGAACGGCGCGGCCACCTTGGCGAGCTGAACGAGCACGTAGCGAAGCGTCCGGTAGGCGCACAGCTTGTCCCCGTCGTTGGTCGACTTCCAGAAGCGGCGGCGGCTGCGGCGGATGTACCAGTTCGTCAGGTCCTCGATGAACTTGACGAACGGACGGACGGAGCGCTGCAGGTCGTAGTCGTCCATCGCCGCGGTGACGTCGGCGACCAGCGTCTCCATCGACGAGACGATCCACCGGTCGAGCACGTTGGCGGACTGCGGATAGACGACCTCCGCGTCGGCGAACCCGTCGACGTTCGCATAGGTGACGAAGAACGAGTAGGCGTTCCACCACGGGATCAGCAGGTCGCGCATCAGCTGCTTGACGCCGTTCTCCGAGAACTTGAGCGACTCGGCCTTCACGACCGGCGAGTAGATCATGTAGAGGCGGATCGCGTCCGCACCGTACGTGTCCAGCATCAGGTTGGGGTCGGGATAGTTCTTGAGCCGCTTGGACATCTTCTTGCCGTCCTCCGCGAGGACGAGACCGTTCACGATCACGTTCTTGTACGGACTCCGGTCGAAGAGGCAGGTGCCGAGCACCATGAGCGTGTAGAACCAGCCGCGCGTCTGGTCCAGGCCCTCGGCGATGAAGTCCGCCGGGAAATGGTCCCGGAAGTCGCCCTCCCCCATGTAGTGCTGCTGCGCGTACGGCATCGAGCCGGACTCGAACCAGCAGTCGAGCACCTCCGGGGTGCGGTGGTAGGTCTTGCCGTCCTTCCGGATGACGATCTTGTCGACGAAGTGCTTGTGGAGGTCGGTGACCTGCTCGCCCGAAAGCTCCTCCAGCTCCCGGATGGAGCCGACGCAGATCATGTCCGCCGGGTCGTCGTCGTTGACCCACACCGGAATGCAGCTGCCCCAGAAGCGGTTGCGGCTGATGTTCCAGTCGCGCGCCTCTTCGAGCCAGTTGCCGAAGCGCTTCTCGCCGACGTACGCCGGCGTCCAGTGCACCTGCGCGTTGTTCTTCGCCAGGCGCTCGTGGAGGTCCTCGACCTTCACGTACCACGCGTCGATCGCGCGGTAGACGAGCGGCGTGTCGGTGCGGTCGCAGAACGGATAGGAGTGGACGATCGTCGACTGGTGGACGAGCTTGCCCTCGGCCTTGAGGCGCCGGATGATGTCCTTGTCGCAGTCCTTGCAGAAGCGGCCCGCGTACTCCGGAATCCGGTCCGTAAACGCGCAGGCGTCGTCGAGCGGATCGGCAATCGCGGTCATGCCCGCCTCCCTGCAGACGCGGAAGTCGTCCTCGCCGTAGGCCGGCGCGATGTGGACGATGCCGACGCCGTCGTCGGTCGTGACGTAGTCGTCGTTCAGGACGCGGAACGCGCCTTCGGCCTTCAGGTCGGCGTAGTACGGGAAGATCGGCTCGTAGCTCGTGCCCTTCAGCTCGGTGCCCTTGAACTCGGCGACCAGCTCATACTGCTCCGGCTGCCTGAACAGCGTCGAGAGGCGCGCCTTCGCCATGAGGTAGATCGGCCGCGCCGCGTCGGTGACGTCGCGCACCGCCACGTAGTCGATCTTCGCGCCCGCGCACATCATCAGGTTCTCGGGCAGCGTCCACGGCGTCGTGGTCCAGACGAGCAGGTAGACCGTCGGCTCCTGCGCGAGCAGCGCCTTCATCACGGCGCTTTCGGCGGTCAGGGCCTTGGTGCGCACCGTCACCGTCGGGTCCTGCACGTCCTTGTAGTTCGAGCCGGCCTCGAAGTTGGAAAGCGGCGTCGAGAGCTTCCAGCTGTACGGCATGATGCGGTGCGAGCGGTAGACGCGCCCCTGGTTCCAGAGCTGCTTGAAGACCCACCAGATCGACTCCATGAACTCGGGGTTCATGGTCTTGTAGTCGTGGTCGAAGTCAACCCAGCGGCCCATGCGCGTGACGGTCTTCTTCCACTCGGAGACGTAGCGCAGCACCATCGAACGGCACTGCTCGTTGAACTTGTCGATGCCGAGCGCCCGGATCTCCGGCGCGCCGGCGACGCCGAGCGCGTCCTGCGCCAGCGCCTCGATCGGCAGGCCGTGCGTGTCCCACCCGAAGCGGCGCTCGACGTACTTGCCGCGCATCGTCTGGTAGCGCGGCACGATGTCCTTGATCGTGCCGGCCAGCAGGTGGCCGTAGTGGGGAAGCCCCGTCGCGAACGGAGGGCCGTCGTAGAAGGTGTAGCGCTCCTTGCCTTCGTTGCGCCGGAGCGACTGCTCGAAGGTCGCATTCCGCTCCCAGACCTTGAGAATCTCCTCCTCCATCTTCGGAAACGCAACCCTGCTGGATACCGGCTTGAACATAGCTTCCATAACCTTTCAAGAATCAGTCGGGGTATTATACCAAAACGGGGTGATTTATGATATACTGTCCCGCATCCGCCGCCGGGGTGGCACAGTGGTTGACTGCGCCTGATTTGTAATCAGGATCCGCAAGGACGCGTCGGTTCGAATCCGACCCTCGGCTCCAGTTGGCAAGTTCCGCGCTCCCGTCGTCCCGGGTTTGCCGCTGGAAAATCCGACAACGCAACTACTTTTCCTGCGGACCGATTCACCCTGCCCCCCCCCCCCTCCCCGTCTCGCTTCCTGCGGTGGTAGGCGCCGAGGATTGCGTTCCACCGGATCGACGCCAGCGTGGACATGTAGAGCGCGTTGCGTACGCCCTTGAGAGAGAGAAAGAAAAATCAAGGGTGTGAGCGACTTCTGGAACCTTTGATCGAGATACGAGATCTTTTGACGCAACTTCCGTATCGGCACCGTGCGACGGTCTGGCGGGGCGCGAGAGCTTCGAGCGGCCCGATTTTGCGGGGTTTTATGGCGTCTGGGCCATGATATCGGGAATGAAGATGTGTCCATTGTCGAGAACGCAAAGCATCGCTTGGCGAGGTAATTGGGCGATGCGCCGACTTGAATTGAATCAAGTTCGCGTTGTCGATAACGCGTGTAAACTTGTCGACAAGCTTCACCATCAGCGAGTTGGCGTACTGCTTGTTGAATTGCGCGACATCGGCTTCAATGCGGCAGTCGAAAACCGCGGGCCGTAGACCGGCAGATTGAGCGCGGCAACGAACTTCAGCTTCGGGAAGGTGCGCGGCGCGGTGGCGAGGGAACACTTGCTACTATCGTATCCAAGACATCGTCCAGATGCTCACAGACGTCTTCCACCAGGAAGCGAAGAACACGGTAACCGTTCTGCTGTAGCAGCACATCTTCGCGCCTGGTTCTGCGATACACCTCAATGTCTCCAATCCTTGACACCGAGTCGAATGAAATAACCACTTTGGCTTTCTGATGCACCAGAGCCGCTTCGACATACGGATTTTCCCCGCAAGGAATTGGCAAGCGGCATCCCGACTGAAATAATCCCCTTGTTTCGGATCGCGATTCAAGACGTTCGTATAAGAACTTTAACACGGCAGCCGAGGCATCCGGTCGCCCGACGACCCTTTCACCGAGATCAAACTGCAAGGTCGCGTAGACAAACAGGTCGGCCAACGCCTCATCCACGCCATCCCGGCAGAGGCGCCTTACACTATCGGAAAACGTCTCCTTCCAATGCGGAATCGCTGGCAATGCAACCGACACCGGCCATCCCTCGGACACGCCGACAGGAACGACCACCTTGTAGCCTATGGCCCCATAGCCCTTCGCCCGTCTGTCGTACATCCGAGAGCAAACGGCAACGTTCACGTCCAGATAATCATAGATCCGAACTTCCTTCTTGCCATCGCACAAACGATGGAGTCGCCCCGCGAACTGCGTCAGACGACCACGCCACGAAATCGGCTGGGCGAGAAACAGCGTATCGAGACGCGCGTCATCAAATCCTTCCCCAAGAAAAGACCCTGTCGCCAGAATAACCCGCGACTCCGCAGCAGGTATGGAGACAAGTCTTTCTCTTTCGGCTTTCAACTGTCGGCGCCCCAGCCCACCCATCAAGAGCAAGATATGCCGGACACGTCCGTCAAGAAGTCTCGCCAGCTCCTCTACTTGATCACGACGATCGCTCAGGACAACAGGTGAGCGTCCTTCCGCGACAACCGAAAGGACATCTTGTGCTATTTGCCGGTTTCGAGACGCATCCGCAACCAATGCATCGCAAAGATCGCTGTACTCGACATGACCGTCTTCGCCTATCTTGCCCATGGGCATACGGAACGACGTCGGACGAACATAGACAATATGATCAAACGGCTCACGCTTCGCCAACGTTTTTGGATCAACGCGATGCCGAACAGGCCCGCACTGCATCATGATGAGCGGATGCTGCCCATCCTGGCGTTCCACTGTTGCAGACAGGCCCAACACATACTTCGCCGGAGCCGTATCAACTGCCGCCTCAAACGTCTCCGAAGCGACGGCATGGCATTCATCCACAATAATCTGCCCGTATTCCTTGACACGAGGATCAACGACGCCTTTCCGCGATAACGACTGAATAACGGCCACGTCCACCTTCCCCGTCCAGCGTTTTGCCCCGCAACCAACCCTCCCGATCTCCTTCTCGGGGATCCCAAGGAACTCTGCGAGCCGAGCTATCCACTGCAATTGAAGTTGGCGACGGTTGACAAGCACAAGCGTATTCACCTTGCGCTCGGCGATCATATAGACCGCTACAACCGTTTTCCCGAACGCAGTACCCGCCGCCAGAATCCCTGCATCTGATTTCTTCAAGTCAGCCACGGCAGACTTTTGATCAATTCGCAACGTCCCCTTGAACGTCATTTCGATTGGAACGCCAGCATAGCGTTTATCCTCAACAACTGGATTGAACCGTTCGCCTTTCAAGGTCTGAAGCACGCTGTCAAAACAGCCTCGTGGAACTTGAAGGAACTCCTCGCCATTCAGCGCGCGCGAAATGATTCGCGGTTCTCCGTAAACGGAATACTTCATCCGCTGCTTTTTGGTGAACTCCGGATTGTGAAACGACGCCAGCGCAATCAACTTGCAGCGCACTGATGGCGTCAGGTTCTTTTGCTCGACATACACGCGGTTTGCCAAGACAACCCGTACGTCCGCAAGCAGTGGCAATGCAGAAGATCGACCGACATGCTCGCCCGTTGACCAAAGCGGCAAAAAGAATGTCCACGGACGTTCGCTGTCCGACACCGTCCGCGCATTCGGCAAGAGAAGCCGTCGCCCATTCCGCGCCTTTTGCAGAAGGAGGTCAACAGTATTTCGGCTAATGCGTTCGACAGACGAAAGATACGCCCACTGATCCGTATATGGCACCCAGTCATCATTCACAAAGACACTGTTGTCCATCTTGCGCGGTTCCGCCTGCAATGGCAAGGCAATGAGATTGCCGAACCCTCCTTTCGGCAATGTGTCTTGATTCGGGATTATGCGGTCATACGACCCCAAGCTGACCTCGGGATGCTCTTCAATGACGCGCGTCATCACATACGTCAGCACCTCACGGATGGATTTCGCCGGAACGCTTGTCTGCAGAAAGAACCAAAGATGGGCGCCTTTCCCAGAGCGCGACCTCTCCAAAGCGACCGACAAACCAAGGACCCGAGCCTTGCGAACCGTAAAGAGCGCATCGCGCCGCCAAGACGACTCGTCAAAGTCGATGACGGCCACACGCACCGTCTCGTCCGCTTCCATGGGATAAATCCCCATCACGAAAGGCTTCATATCGGCATCTTTGCCGCGCAAATGCCATCGGACCGCCTCATCGGAAATCGGTATATGCTGCCGGACGGGACACTCGCTACACTTCTTGTGCTGCTTCAGCACACATCCCGCACCCCATTGATTCTGACAACAAGGCGCATACCCACTCGTGCCCTTTTTCTTATTCTCATACCGCCGCGCAAAAACATCCTGCCGACCCGCGAAGATCGACCGGAAGAGCTTTATCTTCTCAAGATTGCTTGCAGTATGGTCGATGGGCGCTTCTGCCGTCATAAGAATTCGTCTGGATATTGACCGCACAAGCACTCTATGAGAAACTCGGCAAATGTTGGAGTCGATGTAGTGTCCCGAAACAGTTCAACAATCGCGGAATCTTCTAC
>JBJEWA010000135.1:0-82541 GCA_051884805.1 Kiritimatiellia bacterium
GGCCGAGGATGAAATACGGCTCGTTGTTGAGGAAGAAGCGCAGCACGCCGTTCGCGTCCGCGCGCTTCTCGAACTTGCGCATGCCGAAGTAGCCGCGCACTTCATCCGCGCCATAGGTCGCCGTGAAGTTGTAGAGATTCGGCGATTCGGGACTCCACAGCTTGAAGCCGGCCGGCATCTTGATCTTGACGCGGTCCGTGCCCGTGGACGTGCCGACGCCGTCGACCGTGACGACGACGTCGTCCTTGGTCTTCGGCCCCGCAAGCTCGAAGCGGATGTCGACCGTGCCCTGGTCGATGTCCGTCACCACGCGGTAGTTCCCGATGCGGCTTTCCGGCACGCTTTCCGTCCACACCGTCTGCCAGATGCCGCTCATCCGCGTATAGTTGCAGCCCGACGGCTTGAACGTCTGCTTGCCCTTGGCGCCCAGCGAGTTGCCGGTCGGGTCCCACACGCAGACGATCAGCTCGTTCGGGCCGTCGGTCACGAAGTCAGTCAGGTCGACCGAGAACGGCGACAGCCCGCCCTCGTGGGGGACGTCCGTCACCTCGTGGTGGCCGATGAACACCTGGCAGCGGAAGTCGACCGCGCCGAAATTGAGCAGCAGCCGCCGGCCGGGGACCTTCTTCACGTCCAGCGTCCGCCGGTACCAGAGCAGTTCGCCCGGCTCCAGCAGGCGGCCCACGCCGGACAGCGGCGTTTCGACCGCGAACGGCACGAGGATCTCGCCGCGCTGGACCACTTCGCCGCACGTCTCGTATTGGTCCCACGGGCTCACGGAGGTGTAGGTGGCGTTGGACGTGATCGCGTATTCCCAGAGACCGTTCAGGTTCGTCCACTGCGCGCGGACCATCTGCGGACGCGGGTAGGACCGCCACGCATTCTCGGGGGTCACCTTCTCGCCCCAGGGCGTCATCATCTTCGAACCCGAGCCCGGACACGGCACGGGCGCCCAGGCCCAGGCACCCGCCGCCAACCCCATCGCCATCAACGACCAGACCGTCTTCGATTTCATCGTCCTCACCTTTCCTCCTCAGATTGTAGTTCAACCGATGGCGTACATTCTACCATAAATTGACCGCCCATTGAAGAACCGACCGCTGCAAGAAAGCCCGGCAACCCTTTCACGCCACCTCGCGGACCGCACCACGGCGAAACGGCAGATCGGCCGTGATGAAGGTGAAGCGCTGCTTGCCCTCCAGCGTCTTGATGACCGAGTAGAGCGCCTGCAGGACGGACACCGTGAGCGACTTGCCGAACCGCCTCGGCCGGGCGCTGAAGAACTGGCGCCCGATCGACTGGTTCACGAGCGGCCACAGCCGGTCGGTCTTGTCGACATACGTAAAACCGTTCTCGATGAGATGCTTGAACGTGGAGATGTACGTCGCGAGCTTTTCCATGCCGCAGACTATACCACACCCCGTTCCGCAGGGGCAAACGACGCCGGAGGAATCAGGGGCGACGCATTTAAAGCAACACCCACTTTCATTGCTCCGGCAATAAATGATTGCGCGTCTGCGGCATAGTCCACATGACTGTCCTTGAAGTCGGACCTTTTGCACCTGGCCGGGACGGCTTGCCGCGCCGTTTCGCCGGCGATTCGCCAATCTCACCTGTCGCTCGGCAGCGCGGCCGGCATCGTGTCCGTCATGCCCAACGCCAGATACTTGGCGCGGGCGTAGTCATGGTATGCCAGCTCGACGACCTGCTCGTCGGGGATGCCGAGTTTCCGGAGATAGTCCCTGCGGGCGGCGAGGTCGGCGCCGTCCGTCAGCGCAGGCACCACCAGGCAGCGGACCTCCAGTTTGGCGCGCTTCGCCACCAGGAATTCGAGATTCCGGCGAATGCTCCCGTTCGAGACGCCTGTGCAGTTCCGGTGCAGCTCGTCGTCGTGCGCCTTGTAGTCGGGCAGCCATACGTCCGTAACCGGCAGCAGCCTCTCGATGGCGGCCAACGGCGCATAGAGCGACGTGTCGAGACAGGTGTGGAGCCCGGCGGCCTTGAACCGGGCGAAGAGTTCCGCCGCCCATTCCCAGAAGAACAGCGGTTCGCCGCCGGAAAGCGTCACGCCGCCGCCGGAATGGTCGTAGAAAGCCTTGTCCTCCAGCGCCTTGGCGACGATCTGGTCAAGCGTCATCGCCCGCCCGTAGAACTTGAGCGCGCCCGAAGGACAGGTCGCCTCCTCCATCGTGCAAGTCTTGCAATGCCGGCAAAGATGCTGGAAACGCGCCGTCTGGCGTTCGCACGCAATCGATTCGGGATTGTGACACCAGCGGCACTTCAGCGGACACCCCTTGACGAAGAACGTCGTGCGGATGCCGGGACCGTCCCAGATCGCCATGCGCTTCGTGTCGAGCATCAGCGGCACCCTGACGGGACGGCCCCCGACCTTCCCCCAGGCAAAGGGAACGGTTCCCATGGTCGCCACCGTCGCCAGCGCACCTCGGCAGAACGACCGTTTTGTCATCTCCATAGCCACTCGCCCTCTTTCTCCCTCCCCGCCGATTCCCTCGTGGCGCGGATGCCGGGATTGTAGCAAAACCGTTTTCGCCCGTCAAATACAGATGGCAAACGCCATTTCCAGGCTTCCGCGTGACGCGGCTGACGCGGCGCAGAACTGCGGCGAATAAACGCGTTCTGTGCCGGTTGAATGCGCGCCTCCCGGCGGCAAGGCTACGGCGCAGGGTGGAAATGCGGCTTGCCGGTCAAGCCTTTCTTCTGGCCCATGGTCCGCGGCGGAATCCCCCACCAGAAACGCTCGGGCCGGGCCGCGTAGATCGTGTCTTTCGCGTGCAAGTCGCCCCACATCGAGGTGATGTTGGTGACGACTTTGATCTGCAATTCATGTTTGCCGCCTTTGAATTTCGCCGGGATTTCCCACTCGAACGGCGCCCAGGCCCTGATGCCGAGGCTTTCGCCGTCGACCAAAACCTCGGTGAAGGCGTCGTTGGAGTTCAGCGACAGGAAAAGCGCGCCGTTCGCGTCCGGGATCTGGGCGTCCATGCAGTAGCTGGCCGAACCGGTGAAGCCATCCAAGCCGAGCGTCGCGAGGTCTTCGCCGTGGCATGAACCGGGCAGGTCGCCGATGCGGCCGTGCTTGTCGCTGAATTCGCCGATCATCACCACCAGGGGCAGGAAGTAGTTGCCGTCCTCGAAGCCATCGGACAGTTGGAAGCGGTGTTCGCCCGCGGAAAGCGACATTTCCTCGGTGGACTTGTAGATCACGGAATAGTTGCGGGGCATTTCATGCGCCGGCTTTGCCGCGATCAGGGGGACGCCGTCCAATGTCACCGCGGACTGGCTGGCCGCTTCGTCGAGCAGGGCGAAGCGAATGCCGGTCATGGGCTGGTCGAGGACGATGTGCGCGACGCGGTTCGAGGTGAACGCGATGCGCTTGTAATTGGCGCGATCCAGCTTGAGCGCGTAAGGCGGTTCGAGATATTGGCGTTTCTCCGGCACGGGTGCGGCGGTTGGCTTGCCGCCGGACGACGTGATCTTGCCGCGTTCGAGTTCCAGAACGCCGCGATGCGGCAGCGTGACGGGCATTCGGCCGAGTTTGGTCACGGCGAAAAGTTCGCGCGGCACCGTCGAGGTTGACATGTTCACCGCGACGCTCATGCCGTCATCGTAGTTTCGCAGCAGCAAATCGTTCGCCCAGGTGCCGTCCTTTTCTTCAAGATGGAGCGGTTGGCCGTTTTCCGCAATCAGCATATCGACGATTTTCTCGGGCGAGTCGTAAACTGTGCGGCTGCGTTCTTCAAGGATTCGATTGTCGGCCGTGAACGAGAAAACGTATTTCTCGTCGGGATCGTCATGTTCGGCCGCAATCAACGTCGACAGCTGGGCCAATTGCAGCCGGCTCGTCAACTGGCTGATTGGCGGCGTGAACGTGCCGGAATAGCTCCACCAGCCGTCGTGTTTGGCGCAGTGGGCATTGCGCGCGGAAAGACTTTGCGGATAGCGGATGGCGATTTCATGGTGAAACTTGGGATCCAAGGCGTATTTCGCCGCGCGGCGCGCCTCGTCGGCAAGCACCTTCGCGCCGCCCTTCCACCAGGGCTGGTACGCGCCAAAGGGCGCCAGATAGGCATTGCGCTTGTAAAGACCCTTCATGTCCAGCGAGTCCATCGAGCAGAGGTATTTGCTGATGCCGAAGAGCGCGCTGATCCAGAAATATTGGCGGATCTTGGCCGCGGTGGTGTCGGCCGGACCGAGCGCAAAAAGCTCAATCAGCGCGCCGTTGCCGCGTTTGCGGGCGATATATTGCCCGATGGAATAAGTGTAGACCGAGTTATACCGGGTGCGGCAGATGATGTCGTCTATTCCCGGCAGGGTCAAGCCGCTGGCCACGGCGAGCAAGTTGCCGTTCAGAAAGCATGTCGCCAGGACGCTTTCTTCCGCGATCATGTGCCCGGTCGACTCGATGCCCATCTCGCGCGTTTTCGCGGCAATCTGGTCGCAGTAGGCCATCCTGAATTGCCGTCCATGAAGTTCGGCATACGTTTCCCAGACCTTGGCGGTGATGTCGTCGCTCTTTCCGCCGCTGCGGATCCAGGTTTCGACATCGCGGCGGAAGTCCCTGCCGGTGGCCATGAAATAGTCATTGGATAGCGTCGACCAGCTTCTTACTTTCGCAATCGGCTTCTTGTCGTATTTGATGACATAGGGATGACCCGGCTCATCGGTGAAGATGCCTTTGATGACGCCGTTCCGGCACCAGCGCCCAAGCCGCTGTTGGTATTTCGCGTGGGTCAATGCGATAAAACGCGTCATCGCCGCTTTTTCCAAGACGTTTACGCTATCCTCTTCGCCGAGGAAATGTTCCCAGTAAAAAGAACCGTCGTCTTGCTGGAAAACGGCGTCTTCGCAGTAGCGAAACGCGGCATTTTCCCTGCCTACCTGTCCATTGGCGCGTCCGCTCGGCCATGCGAACTCGTCGTAGAGAAACACCTTCAAGCCCCTTTTCTCCGCTTCCCGGCACAGCACCTCGTTCACATGGAGCCACTCTTCGCCCATATACTCGTATTCAAGGCCGTCGCGGGCATAGATGGTAAAGCCGTCGACGCCGGCATCGGCGAAAGACTGGACGCGATCGACCAGTTCGGCGTCGGTGGGTTTGCCGGTAATCGCCAGAAATACGTACAAGGCGTCGTCGGGATTGGCGTCTCCGGCGTTGGCCATGAGCCGATGCGGCACAAGGCAACCGGCAATGGCCAGGGCGATCAATCCAATTGCGGACGCGATGCATTTTCTGTTCATGACGACCCTCGCCGTGAATCTTCCCGCGCCGTCATCATTAAACCCATTCGCCGCCCCGGTCGCCGGCAGCGCGAACGCCGCCGCCTCGCAAATCAATCCCGTTTTAATGCCCCTCCCGCCTTTCTTCCGTTTCCGCCGGCCAATCGCCAATGCAACCGGCACCTGCGCCCAATGCCGGCAAGCACGGTCCTAAAGCATTACAGATTCCGAGATATTGTATCAAATTTCGTTCGGGCATATAAGCTGTTCTGCCGCCACCAATCTGGTTGGGGGGAAACGTGGTGGCTTCCAGAAACGCACGAATTCCGTTCGTTTACCTACCCTCCCCGGAGAGGGGAAGAGCGTTTACTCTCAGAATCTCACGTTATGGTTTATATGTTGCCTCGGCAACTAGATGTCGTGATTTTAGCCGCAAAGAACGCAAAGTTCGCAAAGATTGCAAATGCTTTATTTCTTTGTGCTCTATGCGTCCTTTGCGGCTAAAAAAACACCCATCTGATTGACTATGTTTCATTGCTGCATCTAGCTATCAGAAAATTCGTTTGCTTCCAGACGCGACGGTTTGGGGGAAGCGTTGCGGGCGAGCACCCGCTTCGCCCAATCCGCGCGCGCGAGTCGTTGACCTGGAAAACGAGAATGTAGTATAATGCCGTACATGGATTGCCATACGACACGACGGGACTTTCTCCAACTTGCGTCCGGATTGCTGTTCTGCGGTGCGCCGTGGTCCCTGCTGGCCAGGCCTTACAACGACATGACCTACTGGGATCCGTTCGTTCCGCACATCGCCGACGTGGACACCTATTTGCGCCGCAAATTCCGGCAGGACGTGACGGACAGGACCACCGGGCTCGCCGTGCCGGCGCTGAAGGCGGCCCTGAAGGAAATCGTCGCCGCCGGCAAGGCCGCAGCCGAGCCGTGGCGCATCACCAAGGCGAAGTGCTTCGCCTGTCTCGTCACGCGCCAGGCGATTGACGTCTCGGCGTTCGACTGGTTCCCCGCCATCGCCATCTGGAACCGCTGGGACCGTCCGATGAACGCCATCATCGGCGCGCGCGCCGGCGAAGTGAACGCGCGCCGGCTGCCGGACTGGGTCCATCGCGCCTGGCGGGAGGGCAACCGCGACGGCGACTGGCACCTGTGGCAGGATTTCGACCACTCGGTTCCGGACTGGCGCGCGATCCTCGCCCTCGGCTATCCGGGCATGCAGGCGCGGCTGGAGCGGTATGCGAAAGCGAACGCGGCGAACGGGCGCGACGATCCGTTCTACGAGAGCTTGCGGATCGCCATGGACGCGATGCTCGCGGGAATCGACCGGTTCAAGCGGCAGGCGCAGCGGAATCTCGCGAAGGGCGACGCCGCGGGGCGGCTCGCCAAGGAAATCGCCTGTCTGGAGCGGCTGCAGACCGGCAAGCCGCAGACCGCCTACGACATGCTGATGTTCGTGTGGCTGTATTTCTTCTACTCGGAGCACATGGACGCCGTCCAGTGCCGGTCGCTGACGGAGCTCGACGTCTTCCTCACCCCCTACTACGAGGCGGACCTTGCCGCCGGGCGAACGACCGAGGCCGAATTCCGCGAACAGCTCAAGCATTTCTTCTGGCAGTGGGGCTCGATCGCCAACTACTGGAACCACCCGATCGGCCTGGGCGGCACGAAAGCGGACGGCACCACGGAGTTCAACCACGTCTCGCGGATCATTCTCGAAGTCGCGGACGCGTGCAACCTCACGTCGCCGAAGTTCCTGGTGAAGATCGCGCCGAACACGCCGGAGTGGGTGATGGACAAGCTGGTGGACATGGCGCGCCGCCACCGGTCGCTGGCGTTCATCGGCGAAGAGCCGGCGGCGAAGGCGCTGAAGCAATGGTGCCACGCGTCGGACGAGGACTGCCGCACGATGGTCCTGATCGGCTGCTACGAATTCGCTTTGCGCGACAGCGCGAACACCACGATCATGGGCTACCTCAGCTACCTCAAACCGGTCGAGAAGCTGCTGGCGGACGCAAAAGCGGGAACGTTCGCGGCGGCGACGTTCCCGGAGTTCAAGGCCGAATATCTGCGCCGTCTGGCGGACGTGACGGTGCGCTGCCGCGACATTACCTTCGAATCCGAGAAGGTGCTGGCGGAGGTCAACCCCGCGAACTGCATGACGCTCGCGACGGAATTCGCGCTACGGCACCGCAAGGACGGCTTCGCCGACGGATGTCCGCACGGAAACCACACTACCATCCTGGGCGTGGGCCTCGGCACCGCGGTCGACGCGCTGCTGGCCGTGAAGGAGATCGTCTACGAACGGCGGGAGCTGACGCTGGCCGGGCTGGGCGAAGCGATGGCGGCGGACTGGGCGGGCCACGAACCCCTGCGTCTGCGGATGCTGCGCTCGAAGCGCAAGTGGGGCAACAACGATCCCGAGGCCAACGCGCTCGGATGCGAGCTGATCCGAACCTTCTCCGGCGAAATCAACGGCAAACCCAATTCCCGAGGCGGGATCTTCCTCGCCGCGGGACACTGCGCGCGCCAGTTCATCGAGCTGGGGGCGAAGACGGGCGCGACGCCGGACGGCCGCCGAAAAGGCGAAGAGATGTCCAAGAACCTCTCGCCGACCATGGGCATGGACACGGAGGGGGTGACGGCGCTCGTCCAGACGCTAAGCTCGGTCAGCGTGGAGGACCTGCCGGGCGACGTTCCGCTGGACGTGATGATGCACCCGTCGGCCTGTTCCGGCGCGAAGGGCCGCGAGGCAATGAAGGCCGTGGTGCGGGTCTTTCATGCGAACGGCGGCAGCGTCGTCCAGTTCACGGTGTTCAGCGCCGAGGAGCTGAAGGACGCGCAGCGGCACCCGGAGAAATACGAGGATCTGCAAGTCCGCGTGTGCGGATGGAACGTCCGCTGGAACGACCTGCCCAAGTCCGAGCAGGACAAGTACATCACCCGGGCCGAGGCGATTCAGCGGTAGCGCCGCCGGCGGCGCGGCGGTGCGCTGCACCCGCCCCTTGTCGGCAAACGACCAAGCGGCGCGGGAGCGGACGAGGCCGAGGGAAGCCGGGCGGGGCCGTCGGTCATTCCTCGATTCGGTTCCGCTTGAATGTGAAGAAGAACGAAATCATCATCACCAGCGCGCCCAGCACGTAGGCGCCGCCCATCAGCGCAAAGCCGATCTCGAACCCGCGCACGCCGTACTGCTGCGAAAGCGCGCCCATCAGCACACCGGAGAGGCCGCCCACGAAAAACGCAAAGACCGTGAAGATGCCGACGGCCGTCGAGCGGTAGCCGGGCGGAACGACGTCGAAGAGCGACGCGTGCGTATTCACCTCGAAAAAGCCGCGGCAGACGCCGTAGGCGGCCGTCATCGTCACCATCGCGATGGCCGAAGGCATCATGCCGATGAGCAGCAGGCACGGCGCCCCGCAGAGCAGGGCGAGGATCTGAAAGGCCAGGCGAAAGCGGGGCATCGTCTTCACGCAGCGATCCGTCACCACGCCGCCGACCAGAATCGCCGCAAACGCGAAGAGGTGGTGGTAGAGCATCGTCTGCGTGCCGGCCGCGCCAACCGGCGTGCCGAACTTCATCGCCATGAACTTCGGCGCCCAGAAAAGATAGGCGTTGTTGACGAAGACGATCGCCACGAACCCCGCCATGGCGCAAATCGCCGACGGCGTCTTGAAGAAGAACAGGAAGCCGGACAAAAACGACGCGCGCGCCGCCGTCGGCGCCGCGCCCGCCGCGGCGTTTGCGCCCGCCGGCGCATCTCGCAACAGGAAGACGAAGCTCACCCCGAGCAGAAAGCCCGCGCCGCCGAAGACCATGAACACATGGCGCCAGGTGCCGAGGAAGCCGAGCGCCCAGGCCGTCAGCACGCCCGAGGTCATCAGGCCGAAATACAACGCCCCCTGATGAATCGAAAGCGCCAGCGAACGCGTCTCCTTGTGGTAAGTGGAGATCAGCGGCGGATAGCACGGCCCGTAGAAGCTTTCGCCCACGCCCGTGGCGATCGAACGGAAGAACATGACCACGAAATAGGCGGGAATGAAGATGCCCATGATGCGCCAGTCGCCGACAAACCCCATCATGAACGTCATCAGCGACCACGCCATCAGCGACAGCGTGATGATCCACTTGCGGGAGAACCGGTCGCCGACTGGCCCGGCGACGAAAGCCATGCCGGCCAAGGTCCAGCTCAAGACCGTGTTGATCCAGCCGATCTGGACGTCGCTCAGCCCCAGTTCCGCTTGAATCGGAATCGTCAGGAGTCCGAAAAGCGCCCGGTCCGCCTGATGAAAGAAAAACGCACAGCTGAGCAGCGCCAGCACAGCCCACTTGTAACCTTGCTTCATGGCATGAAGTTTATCATATTACAGGTCGATTGTGGGCGAGTAAGTAATCTAGGGCCTCAACTGGGGTCTCCCCGGACGCCAGCGACGGACTATTCCAATGCGCGTACGCAGAGGTTCTTGGCGCCCACGACGGGGAAGAACGACGTGCCGTCGCCCGGCCAACCCTGGTGGTGGACCACCCGCCCGCGGAAACGGCTTTCGGGATCGTAGACGCCATACTTCATCTGCGAAACCGCCGGATGCGTCCCGTGGCCGTGCTCATAGTCGATGCCGCCCACAATCACGTTGCAGATTCCCTTGCGGTGGCCGAAGAGATTCGTGCGCGTCGTCGCCAGAATCGTGCGGTTGTGCTGCGCCACCACGTGGTTGATCATCGAGAGGTGCGTCGAATCGTGGAACACAATCCCCTCTTCGCAGTTGTGGACGTAAAGATAGCTCGCCACCGTATGTTCGCCGAGGACGAGTCCGTAGCGGAACCCCTGCACCGCCACGTTGTCGAGCACTTGATTGTCGTTCTGGTCGCCGCTCATCATCAGCCCCACCGTGTGGCAGGGATTAGGCTGGAGTTCCTTGCCGAGGAACGCATCGCCCACGCAATCGTCGAGACAGAACTGGCTGTCGCGCACGATGGCGCGGCTCACGTTCTGCAAGTTGACGCCGCTCTGGCGCGGATACATCTTCTCCTTGTCGAGCCGGACGCGGAATTCGAGATTGGCGACCGAAACGAGCGCCGCGCCGAACTTCCCGGCGCAGGACGTGCCTTCCGCTGCCGCCAGGATGGCCCAGGGCCGCGCCGTCGCGTTCGTCACCGCCGGCGGCAGCCAATCCGAAAAAAGACACGTATTGGACATGCCCATCCGGCCGAACGTCGTCGGACGGAAGGCGCCGCCCGGCGGGCGCACCATGTACGAATAGAGCAGCTTGCACGGCATCTCGCCTTCAAAGGCGAGGTTGAGCCCCGGTTGCGCCGGCAGGCAGAGCTGCGCACGGCACGGCCGCCCGCCGTACGTCTCGCGCCCGGGCGCGGACAGGCGGTAGCCTTTGGGCGTGTAGGGAAACGTGATTTTCCCGCCGCCGCGCGCCGCCACCGCGTCAATCGCCGCCTGAATGGCGGCCGTATCGTCCGTCACTCCGTCACCCTTGGCGCCGAATTCAGTCACCGACACCGCACTCGCCGCGCCGCACCACAGGCCTGCGGCAAGCGCCAGAAGAAAACGCCAAGCCATCAGCGCACCAGGATGACCAGGCCTTCGGGACGGGTGACGACGATGTTGTCGAAGAACGCGAGCCCAGGATCGTCGGGATCGGACGGGTCGATCGTGGCCACGCCGTAGGTCGATACGCCCAACGACGAAATCGCCTCGTCGACGCAGGTGAACGGCACCCCGCGCACGGATGCTACGCGCTCGGCCTGCGTCAGCCTGGTCGTCGGATCCGGATGCGCTACGCCCAGATCGAAGACGGCCAGATCGTACGTCTTCCGGTCGAGATCGAGCGTGGCGCGGAAGCGATACCAATGGTCGCGCGCAATGGCGGCGTCGCAATAGCTGACACTTCCGCTCAGTTCCCCTTCGGTGCGGACCAGATAGCCGATTTTCACGTCATTCATGTTGCCGCAGACATCCTGGGTCTTCGTCGGACGCCCGAACCCGAAATGCAGCGCATGCGCATAGATGCAAAGCAGACGGTTAACATCGTTCGTGCCCGAAACGCCCTGCAAATACGTATCGCCGCCGAGATGGATGCGCGCGGCGCCCGAGCTCTCCCAGGTCCAGTAACGCGGCGGGCGGATGTCCGCCTGAACGCGCAGACGCCCGTGCGGAATCGACGAGCCGAGCGCCTGGACGCCCACGGCGAAGTACTCCGGCGCCTCGCCCGCGAGCGCCGGATTCTCCCCTGCCGTCACAAACATCGGCGATGTACCACAGTGGCGGCGGATCCAGTGGTCTTGCCCGTTGTCAACCTGCGGCACGCTGCCCATGATTCCGCCGCGCACGAGATTGAGCCGACGCGTCGACTGCTGGCCGGTGAACTCGTAGAAGGCCGTCGCCGATCCGTTGCGCCAGAACTTGACGCTGTCCCAGTACACCGTGCCGGGCGCCGTCGTGCCCGCCCCGTAAGTCCAGAGCGAAAACGAGCTGACCGGCCCCGTGAAACCGGGCGCGAAGGCGAGATTCGTCTGCTCGCACACGAGTTCCTCGTCCGTCGGCTCGTAGGTGGACGAACGGGAGGTCTCGCCGAACTGGTAGAGCTTGAAGCCGTATGTCCGTGCGTCGAGGTCGAGATTCACCGTCACGCGATACCAGGTATTCGAGACGAGCGCGCTGCCGCGCACGGATTTGTCGCTGCCATTCGACCAGGCCGCCTCGAACTTCTTCTTGTCGTTGGAGGCGGGCATCATCGCGCCGATGCGGCAGGCGTAATAATCGCCCGTGCGCGTGGCATTGCTGCCCGTGTACAGCAAATCGCCGCCGATGATGAAGAAAAGCTGGTCGGTCGAAGAGCGGTACCACTGATCGGGCAGCCGGAAGTCGCACGTGCCCTTCAGCGTGCCACCCTCGCATTTCATGCCCAGCGTCTGGGACGCATTCGCGAATACGCTGCTGTCGTGGGTCACCGCGAGCTTGACGCCACCCGCGTCGCCCGTGTCGGCCGCCACCGGACGGATGAATCCGCCGCCGACCTGATTGCACCGCCGCCAGCCGTCCATCCCCAACTGCTGCACCGTCTCGCTTGAGCCGTGCGGATCGGCGATAATCGGCTTGCCGATCGCATAGGACGAGCAGGTGCGCGTCCAACTCGACGTCGTCACCGAATAGGCGTACGCCGTGGAACCTTCCGGCACGACCGTGCGGTAGCGGCGCACGTTGAAATCGTTCTCGTAGAAGCGCACGAACGTCTCGCTCCCCGGCTTCTGCCACTCGCAGACGAGATTGTCGAAGGCGATCGTGTCGGAATTCGAAATGCCGCTCATCACGACGGCCAGACCCTGGATTGGCCCGTTCGCCTCGCTCATGGGCGTGTAGAGATAGTAGCTGCCGGACTTTGTGGCGAGCGTCGCTTCCGTCTCGAGCGTCGGATGTGCCGTGCCGAGGTCGGCCCAGTAGAAGGTCAATTTACCTGTGGCCAAGTTGACCTCGCCGCGCACGCGGCACCAATGCCCGGCCGCCACGACCGAGCTGCGCGCGACCTGCGCGCTTCCCCCTCCGGCGACGGTGCTGTAATAGAAAATCGTCGTCGTTTCATTGCTCTTCGAGTTCGCCTGCAACCCGAAGTTGAAGAGCGAACCCGTCTGGGACCAGTCCATGTTCGTCAGGTGCTTGCGCGCAACCGGCTGCAGCCGGAGGTAGGCCGTCGTACTGCCCCATTTGGACGGCACGCGCAGGTCGCCCTGCACGCGCAAGACGCCGTCCGTAATCGAGTTGTAGAACGGATGGACGATGCCCGTGCGCTTCTGGGCGGTCGCGCTGGAGGAAAGGAATTCGCCGAATTGGTTGCCCGCGTCGTCGCGGCAGTAGACGCCGAAGGTGAGGCTCTCGCCCGATGTCACCATGCGCCAGTTGTCCTGGGAATCGGCGAGATTGCCCGAGGAGTACGGCAGGTCGGGATTGTAGATGCCGCTGCCCAGGTTTTTCGCGAGCCGCTTGTCGGGCGCATACCCCAATTCATACCACCGGCCCGTCTGCACGGGCCCGGCCGAGGTGCGCACCGCAAAATCGTTCGCGTAAAACGGCTGCGCCTCGCCGGAGGCGACCGACGCCAGCAGCAGCCCCGCCACGCCCACAATCCGGCGCACTCGCACGTCAACCCTCGTTCCTTTCACCATCGCACAAACCTCCTCATGAGAACGACCGACTTCCAGATTACGTCCGGAGTATACCACAGATGAATATTTCATGAAATGTCATAACGCGAAGAAATTAGTCCTCAAATCCGTTTGCGCCGAAAAAGGACGTGTGCTATAATGGCGGCATGGAAGCTTCCCTTTCCCCGGCCGGCGCGCGGCGCGTGCTGCTGCTGTTCTGCCCGCTGCGCAAATCGTCGCGCGACCGTTTCGCCGGCGTCCTGCGCTACAACCTGCGCACGAACTGGGAACTGTCCGTCTTGCAGGCGAATTTCTCGGAGACGCCCGACAAGACGCTGCTGGCGGAACTGAAGCGCTTCCGTCCGCACGGCATCGTGCACATGGCCGGGGCGGGCGTGCGCATCGATGCGGCGCTCCGCCGCGCGCGACTTGCGGAGCGGCCCGTGCGCATCGCCTTTGAACACCGGCGCACCACCCCCGGATCCGCCCCGGACGGCAGCGTGTGCATCGACAACGAAAGCGTGGTGCGCGCGGCGCTCGAAACCTTTCGCCGCCGGGGGCTCGCGCACTTCGCCTACGCGAGCACACTCACGCGCATCAGCGATCCCCACGTGGCGGTGCGCCTGGAGGCGTTCAACCGCCTGGCGCATCCGCCCAAAGGCGTCGCGGCGACGCTCGTCGCGCCCGCGCGCGGTGCGCTGCCGGATGTCGCGCGCATCGCCCAGTGGCTCGCGCGCCTGCCCAAACCCTGCGGCGTCCTGCTGTTCAACGACCAGACGGCGCTGCCGGTCTACGCCGCCTGCCGCCAGGCCGGCCTCACAACGCCGGGACAGATCTTCCTCCTCGGCGTGGACAACGACACGATGGTCTGCGACAACATGAATCCCGGGCTTTCCAGCATCCTGCCGGACTTCGAACGTTCGGGCTTTTTCGCCGCCAGCCTGCTCGACCGCTGCTTCCGCCAGGGCGACGCGCCGCGCGGGACGACGCGCATCGAATACGGCGTGGCGTCCGTCATCGAGCGCGCCTCCACGATGGACACGTCCGGGGCGTCGCGCTACGTGCTCCGCGCGCGCGAATACATCGAACACCATCCCGGCGAGCGCCTCACCGTCGGCGCCATCGCCCACGCGCTCAATCTCTCGCCGCGCCTCCTGGAGAAACACTTCGCCGCCTGCGCCGGGCGGACGCTTCAAGCGGAACTGCTCGACCGCCGCTTTGCGCGCCTGCGCGAACTGCTCGTCACGACGGACCGGCCGGTCAGCGAACTCATCGACATGTGCGGCTGGAACTCGATCTCGAGCGCCAAGCGGATCTTCAAGGCGCGCTACGGCGAGACGATGCGCGCCTGGCGCGCCTCGGGCGGCGATTCCCGCCACGGCCCCGCGACATCCATCTGATCGAACGTGATGTTCCGGAACGGCCGCGCGGGCGTATCCGCCCACACGCCCGGCGCACGTACGCGGCCGCGGATGTCGCGGAAACGGATGCCGTCGAACACGCTCGCCGTGGCCGTGCGGTAGTAGAACTTGAACAGCATCTCGGCATCGACCCGACAATCCGTGAAAGCGACGTCGTAAATCGACACGCCCGGCTCGGGCTTGCGCGCCCACGACCCCACGGCATTGAAGGCTACGCGTGTCGTATCGATGCGCAATCCGCGGAAAACCGCGTTGGAAACGACGCCGTTGCCCACGCCCAGGCGCACGGCGTTGCACGCGCTCGAAAGCCGGCAGTCGCTCACGCGGATGCCGGTGCAATCCTGCGGATGGCGCAACCACCGCTCGCCCGAAGCGCGCAGCGTAATCGCATCGTCCTCGGTTTCGATGTCGCACGCCGTCACCGTCACATCGCGGCAGCGGTCGATGTCGATGCCGTCGCCGTTCCAGGTCTTGAACGGTCGGCGCACGGTGCGCACCGTGCAGTTGCTCACGGTCACGGCGGTGCAATTGAGCAGGTAGCACGTCCAGTAGGGCGAATGCTCAAGCCGCACGTCGCGCACCGTGACGTCGCGGCAATCGACGAAATAGAGCATCTGTCCCGGGCGCCACGGGATGCCCCTTTTCCAGCCGGCCCAGTTGGTGCCCGTCGCGGGATCGACGAGAAAGGCCGCCGCGCGCCCATCGATGCGCCCCGGCCCGCGCACACCGACACCGGTCGCGTCGTGCGCGACGATCAAATGTCCGCCCGACGTATTGTCGCCGCTGCGGGGACTGGCGTAATTCTGGGGGAAGGCGTCGGCGGCGCAGTAATCCACGCGCGACGTGCTCGCTTCGAGCGTCGCGTCGGCGTCGAGCGCGAGCGTGACCTGGCTCTTGAGATAGAGCGTGCCGCTCACATACGTGCCGGCGCCGAGATGCACCGTGCCGCCGCCGGCCTGCGCGGCCGCGTCGATCGCCGCCTGCAAGGCCGTCGTTTCGACGGTACGCCCGTCTCCGCGCGCGCCGAACGCGGACGCCTCGAACGTGCGCAAGGGTTCGCCCGCCCGCAGCGCGACGGCGGCGATTACGGCACCGAAGAAAAGAGGATGGCGTCGGGACATGGGCATTCTCCTTGTGCGCGCGCGATCTCTTCGCGGCAGATCCGGCGGAAGGCTTCGAGCTTTTCACGGGAATAGACGCGCCCGACCGTGCCGGCGCCGATGACGCGCGCGCCGTCGCCGGGGGCGGTGGAAACGACGTAGGCATAACCCGCCAGCGCCGCCGCGCGGGCCGCGCGCGCCGCCGGCGTCTCGACGGGCGGCACTTCGAAGACGTCGTACGCCTGGCCGTGATCGACGCTCCAGGCGCGCACGAAGGCCGCCAAGAGCGCATCGGCCGGATTGCGCACGGCGCCCTCGCCCGTATCGCACGCGAGCGCGCGCACCGTGTAGGGCCGCACGACCGCGAGGCGCGCGCGCCCCGCAACCGCCGACGGCGCGGCGCGGAAGGCGCGGTGCAATTCGGCCGCCTTTTCCCAGCTCGCCGGATTGCCGTCGGGGAACGTATAGGCGCAATGCGCGCGTTCGCCGCGCCCGTAGCCGAGATATATGATCGCCGCCGGCGCGAAGGCGGCGTGCTGGCGCCACATCCGTTCGAGCTGTCCGGACGTCACGTGCCCGAGCCCGCAGGGACTGTAGGCATGCGCCTGCACCCACGGCACGAGCGGTTTGCCGTAGCGGCGCGCCAGCCCCGCAAGATACCCCATGTCGAACGGAATCGTCTCGGCGTTGTAGCCGTTGCGCACGGGATAAGGATCGCCGTGGATGAAATCGAAGACCCCCGCGAGCAGTTCCTGCCCCGACCCGTCGTGGTCGTTGCAGTAGCTCCACACCTCGCCGCGCGTCGTGTTGCGGAACACTTTCACGCCGGGCGCAATCTCCCGCGCCGCCGCCACCGCCGCCGCCGACAGCTCCGCCGCCGCACGGTGGTAATTGTAGAGAAAGAGGCCGTAAGCCTCCGCCCCGTACACTTCGGGATAACCCCATGTACGCGGCATTTCGACCCCCGCCGGCGCCAGACCCGCGAACGCCGCGCGCGCGTCGGCGCTGTAGTCGAAGAGCGGATAGCTTGCCGCCGGCGAATCGAGCCAGCCGGTGACATTGAAGCATTCGTCGCCGAAACGCAGCGCGACGAATACGTCGGACGGGAAGGTGCCGCCGTTCGCGTCGCGCCAGCGGCGCAGCCGGAACGAGACGGTATGGACGGCCTCTGCACGCGTCGCGGGCGCAAAAACGCTCATCTGCCCGCGCCCATTGCGCCAGGCCGCGCTCGCGGGATCGCTCGACCAGTAGACCGCAATCCCCACTTGGTCGAGACGCGCACCGGCATACGGCGTCAAATCGAAGCGCAACCGCACGAGCCGCCGGCGAGCCACCTCCGCGCTCGCGCACATCGCTCCGGTCGCGGTATCATTCTCGAGCGCCTGCCCGGGCGCTGGCGGTTCGATCGCGACGGGAATGATCTCCAGATGCTGCGCACCGTCGTACAGTTTGAGCGGGACGATCACTTCCGCACGCACGGGACGGGATTGGCTGAAATAATGGCCGTGGCGCGTCACGCGCACGGTGCCGTTCGAATCGGCCGTGCGCCGCGTATAGGGTTGGCCGGACGCATAGACGGGCGGTTCGACGAGAATATCCTGCGGCTCGGGAGAAAAGGCATAGAGCGTGCGGTCGATGGCCCGGCCGCGGAAGCAGCCGCCGACGTATTCGGCGCAGGCGTACGGCTTGCCGCGCAGCGCCGGGCGCGATGAGCACGACGGCTCGTCCGTAAAACCGTACGCCTTGAGTCCGTGCGCCCGGCAAAGCGCCAGCGCCTGACGGCAGACCGCCTCGTTCCAGACGGGCACTTCCACCACCTCGATGCCGTGGGACGCCATGTCGGCGAACTGGGCTTCGAGATTGCCGCCCCAATTGAAACTCGTCCAGATCTTCGGCCATGCCCCCGCCTCGGCCGCCGGCGCGGCATCCGACGATGCGGCATCCGACGATGCGGCCAACGCCGGAATCGCGGCGTACCAAGCCGCCGCGATCGCGCATGCACACGCGAAGTGACAATCCGCGACCCGCCGGCACAGAGTATTGCGCCCAATTGACATTGTGTGAGAGTATAGCACAGCGGTGCGCAAACGAAAATGTTTTTATGCGAATTCACACATCCTCAATTCCGCCGGAGGCTGCCAAACCCTCGAATCGCTCGGCCGCCGACGACCAAGGTTTCACCGTCACAGAAAAGGCGCCCGGTTTCCCGCCCGCCGATAACCAAGAACTACGGGGAGGGGAAAAAAAAAAATAAACTCGGAAACCTCCGAGTTTGATTCTGCAATGGTTGACCCGCAGGGATTCGAACCCCAACAAGCAGAATCAGAATCTGCTGTGCTACCGTTACACCACGGGTCAATCCCGTAATCCCTTTCAGATTGGCGGGGTCGACGGGGCTCGAACCCGCAACCCCCGGATCGACAGTCCAGTGCGCTAACCAATTGCGCCACAACCCCGTTGCTCCGAAAAGTGAATGTAGTATATCATATTCTCCGCCGAGTCCGCAAGGGGGTATTTCATGTATGCGACAGGCGGGTTTTCAGCGGGCAAGGCTGCGCATCAGGGGAGCTCCCGGATGCGGATGTTGCGCCAGCGGACGTCGCTGCCGTGCCCGCACCAGTGGATGCGCCCCGATTGGTTGTGCAGGCCCGGACGCTTGACGCCGTCCTCCCGGCCGTCCGTCGAATACTGCGAGACGTCGTCGTCCACGACGGTCGCGCCGTTCAGGACAACCGTGATCCGCGACCCGTCCGCCGTCACTTCGACGTCGTTCCATTCGCCGGGCGGATTCAGGTAGCTCCGCCCGTTGGTGCGAAGCGCCGGTCCGACGACGCCGTAGATGGCGCCCGTGTAATGGACGTTCGTCAGCTTCTTCGCCCCGTTGTAGGCGTCGCCGTAGTCGTCCAGCAGCTGAATCTCCATGCCTTCGCGCGAACACCAACCGCCCGGCGCCGTCCGAAGCCCCAGCCCGTTGTTCGCATTCCGGGGCAGGACGACCGAGAACCGGATGACGAAGTTGGTGTAGTCGCGCACCGTCCAGAGGTTGCGCAACGCCATTGAACCTTCGCCGCTCGCCGCCATAACGGCCAGTTCGCCCTGCGCCGTCACGCAGTAGTTGTTCGTGCCGCCCTCCCAGCCCGCGAGGTCGCGTCCGTTGAAAAGCGGGACAAAGCCGTCCTCGGCATCCGTCGTCAGGCACTGGCAGCCGTTCAGCGCCGCCAGGCAGGCCGACGCCGCAATCATCATGACCGTCATCTTGTGCATAGCTTCTTTCCTCGTTGGGGTTGAGCTGGCAAATCCGGGGGCGCGTTCTGATGGCACGCGGCGGCAAACGTCTCGCCGACCACATAGCGCGGCGCCAGCACGATGCGGTCGCCGCCCTTTTTCCGTCCCCGGACCAGAATGTCCTCGACGAGGTCGGCAACCTTCTCCCCCTCCGCAGCGGCATCAAACGAAAACCGCGTCAACGGCAGGTGGAAGACCGGTCCCAGCCCCACGTTCTCCCACGCGACGACCTTGACGTCGTCCGGAATCCGCACCCCGTGGTGCATCAAGGCCATCAGCGCGGCGTCCGCGACATGGTCGTCGGTGAAGTAAAGGAGATCCGGCAGCCAGCCGCGGCCCCTCGCCAGCCGCTGCTCGAACAAGGCGTTGGCCCGGCGCTTCACCGTCCCGACGACGCCTCGCTCCGGATCGTGCGGATCGACGGCCCATTCCACCACGGCGATCCCGGCCTCGCGCAAGGCCTGCGACATCGACGCAAACCGTCGGCTGCGCCCGCAGAACACGGTGATGACGCGCCGGACGCCAGCCTGGACGCAGTGGCGGACAAAGACGTCCGTCAGCGCCCGGTCGTCAAAGCGGACCTCCCAGTCTCCCTTGCCCGAGAACGTCGCCTCCGTGCAGATCTCGACCGTCGGAATCCGGTGCCGACACAGCCGTTCGACGGCCTCGGCGGGCGGCGTGGCCATGACGGCCAGGTCGTAGTCCTGACGGAGCGCGCTCATGAGCTGCGCCAGCCCCGCGCCGTCCCGCGACTGCCAGGCCGGAACCGGGAAGAACTGGTAGCCGATGCCGAACAGGCGCGCGCGCAGGATGTCGCCGAGGACGTTGTAGACGTAGTTCTCGCTGCGTCCGCTCGTCACGTAAAGCACCCGGCCCTTCCAGCGCGTCGCGCCCCGCGCCGAGACGACGTTGCCAAAGCCCCGCCGGGGGATGAGCAGCCCCTCCTCCCCCAGCCGCCGCAGGGCGATCTTCGTGATGATTTCGCTCACGCCCAGCGTCGCCGCCAGCGGACGGATCCCCGGAACGGCGTCGCCCGGACGGTACAGGCCCGCATCGATCGCCCGGCGCAAGCCGTCCTCGACTTGCTCCGTCAGGCTCCTGCCGTCGTTGCGGTCAATGCGAAACGGGATGTGACGGCGACTCATCGCAGCAAGACCGGAACGATGCGGTCGCGGCCGAGCCTGACCGACTTGCGGACGCAAGCCGTGCCGACGCGCGCCTCGATCTCGACCGTCAGGGGGCGGTCGGAATATTCGCTGACGAACGCCAGCGAACCCCGGGGCGAATCGATGCGCTTGACGACGGCGTTCCCCGACCGGCAGCGGATCTCCCCGCCCGGACGCGCCGTGGCGATGATGTCCTCGTAGGGCGCGAGCAGGTTGATCGCCTCGGCCATCGCCTGCATGTCCTTCGCGTCGAACGGGCACTCGCCCCAGAAGCCAAAGCCCTTGCCGCCGGCGGAAACGGTCTCCAGGATGTTCCACTTGAGCATCTCGGCGTTCAGGTCGCAGTCGAAGGCCCGCTGGAACGGATAGCCGGCGCAGAGGATCGGCGCGACCGGAATCTCCCCGCCCACGATGCGGTCGAGGACGTAGGTGTCGCGCCACGGCAGGAGCATGTCGTAGGGGTTGTAGTTGGCATAGACGTCCACGTAGACCATGGGCGCAAGGATGTCGAAGACGCCCTTGAAATAGACCGGGTCTTCGAGCGTGCCGCGATAGGAGTGGGACTGCCGGTAGTCGCGGTGGCCGGAAAAGCCGGCAAAGGACCGGTGATAGGCGTTGTAGATCATGAAGCGGAAGCGCCGTCCGTCGCCCTTCGCGCGCAAGTGGCCCTCCATGGCCTCGCGATACTCGCGGAAGAAATCGGCGTAGCGTCTGGCCGCGAAGTCGAAGCGGTCGCCGGACGGATGCGCCTGGCAATAGCGGGCGAACTCCGCCTTGCAGCGTTCGCAGTAGCAGATGGCCTCGCCGTTTTCGACGCCCGGCAGCAGGGTCTCCCCGTACATCTCCGGATCGACCGTATGGAAGCAGAGCCCCCGGTCGAGCAACGCCTTCCCCTGCTCGATCCACCGGCGGAAGTGCTCGCCGCGATAGGAGAGGCACAGGGCGGCGCGCGTCTTCTGCCCGTTCCTGAGCGTCGCCGCGCCCTCCTCGCTCTCACGCCCCCTGGTCCACCACCATTCGCGCACCCAGGCGATCGGATCAAGCCCGGGAATCTCCCGGCACTTGGCGATCGTCGCGTCGATCAGCGGCCACCCCCAGTCGTCCCCGGGCTCCACGTAGGTCCACATGTCGAGCAGGTTGAAGCCGCAGCGCTTCAGGCCGGCCAGGTCCGGATAGGTCGCGAAGAAATCGCTGGGCATCGAGAAGTAGGCCGGCAGGCGGCGGAACCCCTTCGCCTCGGGAACGCGCACGACCTCGACCGGCAGCGTCTTCGCCTCCTGCCGCTGCGCTCCGCCGTCCCACTCGCCCCAGTAGCGGACGGAGAACCGGGCGCCTTCGGGCATCGGCTTGCGGAGCCTCCAGTAGAACGTGTACTTGTCGGCGCGCGGCCCGGGAACGAAATGATAGACGTTGCCCTTGCGCTTCATCGTGAAATCCCTGAAGCCGCCGCAGAATTCGACGGACTCCGGCACTTCCACGAACAGCTGCGGACCCTTCGAGGCGTTGATCGGCTTGAAGTGGACGGTCGAGACCACGTCCGGGGACACGTAGGCCGTCTGCTCGATGTTGGACGTGAAGGCGAACCCCGACTTCTTGCGCGGCAAATACAGCAGCTTCTGGCTCGTCGTCAGCGCCGGGCGCGTCATGACGGCCCCCGGAGGGATCTCCGGGTTCCAGGCCACCGGGAAGGACAGCATGTCCTCCGGCGTCACCGCCGGGGCGACGCCGCACCACAGCGCCGCCGCCACCGCCGCCAGCCGCGCGCCTCCGGGCATCACCTGACCTCCCGCACGTTCGTCACCTTCGGCGCCGCGCCCTCGAACTCGACCTCGATCAGCAGCTTGCCGCGGCCGGCGGGAGCGGAGACGGCGGCCGGCGCGTCCGCCGCGCCCTCCGGCACGCCTTCGTAGATCCGGAGGTTGTCGACGAACACCGTCGCGTTGCAGCGGAACATCGCCAGCATCGTCTGCCCCCGGTTCGCGCCGGCGGGACAGGTGAACGTCGCCCGGGCCTGATGCCACCGGCCGTCGCAGGGCACCAGGTCGCGAATGGGCCGCGAGAAGGTGCCGACGGTGGCGTTGCCGGCGCCCTTGAAGTTCACCGCGAAGGTGATGCGGGGGATCGGCGCCTTGTCGGCCTTGACGTCGAAGACGGCCGTGTAGGTCTTGCCCGGCTGGTAGGCCTGCCAGACGTAGGCGCAGAAGTTGTTGTCCGGCGTGAAGACAATCGAGGTCTTCCCCTCGGTCTTCTCCTCGTCGTCCAGCTCGATCGTGCAGTCGCCCGGCCAGGCCTGGATCTCCTTCTCGCTCTCGAACGGAATGACCTTCAGCAGCCGGGCTTCGCCGACCGCGACACCCGCCGTCATCAGGACGCCGACGGCAACAATCTTCTTCGTCAGAAACATCGTCACTCTCCTTTCAGGGTCAGGCACATCCGGAAGCCGCGACCGCAGGCCCCGGCGGTGCCATACGTCGCCGTGGCCGCGCTCCGCAGCCCGTAGCGGAGGTCAGTCGTGTCCCAAGCCCCGCCGCGGATGACCTTCGAGTTGATATTGGAGCCGTCCATGCCCCGCGGATCGACCTCCGGCGTCTCCTGCGTATTCTCCGGATAGCTCGTGTAGAAGTCAAGGCACCACTCCCCGACGTTCCCGATCATGTCGTAAAGCCCCCAGGCGTTCGGCGCGTAGCTGCCCACCCGCGACGTCCCCTGCTCCGTCGTCGTCACCGCCGCACCGGCCGTCACGCCGTCGCCGGCCCCGCTGTTCATGTAATACCGGGCGATCGATTCGAGCGACGGATCCGCCGCGACAAACGAATAGGCGATGCCGTCGAGCGCAACGCTCTCCGGCGCAATCTCGGCTCCGCAGGGCAACGCCGTTCCCGCGCCGGCCCGGCAGGCGAACTCCCATTGGGCCGAGGTCGGCAAGTCGAGGTAAAGGCCCAGGCCGCACAGCGCGCGCAGCTTGTAGACGAAGGTCGTCTCCGTCGTGACTGCATGCCCCGAAGCCTCGTCTTCGCCCGGCCAGTTGTTGTCGCGGATGCCCTTGTTGTACGCGCCGGACTCGATGAAATAGACCTTGTCGACCGGACGCGTCCCCCAGACCGACTCGTCCCCGCCCGTAAACTGCGAATGGTTCAGATTCGACCCGTAGACCAGCGCCCACTGCTTTTGGGTGCACTCGAAGACGCCGAGGTAGTAGTTGCACGTCAGCTTCACCCAATGCCGCCGTTCGTAGCCGCCCGACGTATTCCGCCCGACCTCGCCGTCAGGCGAGCCGCGCTGCCAGAGCACGTCCTTCGCCGGAATCTTCCGGAAGAGCATCTCCGTCGTCCGCCAGCGATCGGATCCGATCGGCTCGGGCAGGGCCGCCACCGACGGATAATAGCGGACCGTGTTCGAATTCTGCAGATCGACGGCCATGTAGTCCGGACCGTTGTTCGTCGGCCAGGCCGACACGGACACCCGGAGATCCGCAATCCGGAACTTCCGCTCGGCCAGGGACTTGCGCAGTTCCCAGACCACCGCATGCGTCCCCGCCGGCGTCAGCCGGTTGCCGCCGTCGGTCAGCGCGGCCATCGCCTCGCCCGTCAGCGGCTCGCCGGCGAGGGAGCCGGCCAGCGTCACGATCGCCGGCGCGTCGAGCGTGTAGCCGACCGTCAGGGCGCAGGCCTCGGCGTCATAAGCCAGCGTCACGTCTGAAACCGTCGCCGCTGCGACCGGCAGGACGGAACCCAGGGCGGCAAGAACAACGATTGCAACCTTCATGCTACCTCCTCAGTCTGCGACCGTCAGCGCCAGGCGAAAGCCCTGGGACCCCGTGCCGCCCGCGGCCAGCGGATTTACCGACGTCTCGAACTTCGCCGCCGCATGCGCCGAACTCCGGCAGGCGACTTTCGCACTGCTCGACCGCCAGCTGCCGCCGGCCGCAACATGGCAGTTGTACGCCCCCGCACCGACGCTTTCCGCATTCCCCGAATACCCGACCGGGCCGCGCTCGTCCACCGTCGGCGTGTCCTCCGTGTTGGCGGCGAACGTTCCCCAATAGTCGAGGCAGAGTTCCGCCACGTTGCCGTACATGTCGTAAAGCCCCCAGGCGTTCGGCGCATAGCTGCCCACCCGCGCCGTCGCCAGCGCGCCGGTCGCGTCGGTCAAGTCGGGCGCAGCCGCCCCGCTGTTCGCGTAGTAGCGCGCAATTCCCTCCAGCGCGGACTGCGCCTGCGTCAGGTCGTCGCTCGCCAGCTCCTCCCCGGTGTACAGCGCCGTCTCCGTCCCCGCCCGCGCGGCGTATTCCCACTGCGAGTAGGTCGGCAGGTCCAGGTAGTCGCCAAGGCCGGTACGGGCGCGGAACTGGTAGATGAACGACGATTCGAGCGTGACCGCGTGGCCGGCCGCCTCGCTCTCGCCCGGCCAGGTGTCGGGGTCGCGCAGATGATGCTTCTGGGCGGCGTTCGCCGGATTGCCCCAATGCGTGAAGTGGACGTTCTCCACCGGTCGCGTCCCCCAGACCGACTCGTCGCCCTGCGAAACGGAGGACGGATTCGAGCCGAAGACGAGACTGTACTGCTTCTGCGTCACCTCGAAGACGCCGAGGTAGTAGTCGTGCGAGAACTTGACGTAGTGCACCAGCTCGGAATTGTCGCGCCGGCCGACCTGCCCGGCCGGCGCCCCGAGCTTCGCCGTCTTGCCAAAGGCCTGGATCTTGCGAAAGACCATCTTCGTGGTGCGATAGACGTCCGACCCGATGCCGCCGGGCAGTTCGGATTCCGCCGTATAGTAGGTGACGTTGGCGCCGGGCTCGGCCTCAAGATCGACGACCATGTACAGCGGATGCTTCAGCAGGCGCTGGCGCTCCGCCTCGGCGGCGGCCTCGGCGGCCATGCGCTCCCAGAACTCCGTGTTCGCCGCCCAGTGTTCCGCATTCGTCGGCCAGACGGTCAGGACGGCACGCGCCCCTTTCGTCTTGTGTTCGGGCCATGAGGCCCGCGCATCCCAGACCAGGCGGTTCACGCCCGCGCTCATGACCAGCGTTCCGGCGTGCCCGACGAGGTTGGTGAAGTTCTCGGCGCCGATCGAGACCCAGCCCGGATCCGCCTGGTCCAGCGACCGGTTGGCGTTGGTCTGAATATCGACCGTCAGGATCACGGGCGCCTCCGACAACCGGTATTCGATCGTCGTGACGCGACGACCGTTCTGGCTCATCGTCACCTCCGACACCTCCGGCACGGCGAGCGCGGCGAACGACGACAGGATCGTCAGCAAGGGCAACAGGCGTTTCATGGCAGCGGCTCCTTCAACGTACGAGAATCACAAGTCCGCGATTCAATGTCGTGGCGAAGTCGCCGACGACGTTTGAAAACGCCCGGCTGAACGTTCGCAGATCCAACGTGCCGTCGGCGCCCTCGCCCGTGGCGGCGGCGGACTCAACCGTTGACACCTCGACGCCGACATGGCCGGAGGCATCCCAGAAACCGTCGGCCGCATCGGCCGGCAGATACGGACTCATGTCATTCCAGACAAACGACGCAACCGCCGTTGCCGACAACAGCATCATCGCCGCCAGAAGCATCCCCAGTCTTCGCATCAACCGCCGTCCCTCCTTTCCGAAACCGCGCACCGCACGCGGCGCATTCCTCGCATTGCCCGCCATTATACCATTTATACTCACCTCGCACAAGGGGTCCCCTTCCAAAAGACAGCAGCCCTGCTCGCGGGCGTGACGGTCTTTTACGCGGGCTGCCGGGGCGCAGCCGGGGAATCAGCCTCCTGACTGCGGAAGTCGCGACGATACGCGATGTCAAAGGGATGACATTCACTCATTCCCGCCCAATGCCTCCGTCAAAACCGAAAGTCGCGCAGCTTCCGCCTCAACGAAGATACGAATCATCGGCACGGCATTGGCATCCCGGTGATAGACGGTGAACGCATCATAGTAAGCGACTCGATTTTCATATTTGATGCTGATCGGAAGATATCCAGCGCGCATAAGGATGAAGTTGGCGAGAAGACGTCCCGTTCGACCGTTCCCGTCAATGAACGGATGGATTGCCTCAAAACTGATATGGAAAAGCGCAGCCGCCACGAGCGGATGAAGGTGTGTTGCGTTCAGATCGCGCACCCAGCCTTCCATTTGCGGCACAACGAGATAAGGTTGCGGCGGCGTATGCGCCGCGCCCGTAATGACCACCGGCATCCGGCGATACACCCCGCGGTCCTGCGGCTGGTCGGCCAACACGAGCGCATGCAGTTCCTTGACCAGACGCTCGCTCATCGCCTCGCCTCGACCGACCACTTCCGCCAGGAAGTTAAAGGCATCACGATGGCCAATGGCCTCCAGGTGATCCTTGAGCGGCTTCTGGCCGATGGTCACGCCCGCCAGGACGAGCGCGGTCTCATTCAGTGTGAGCGTATTACCCTCAATGGCCGTCGAGTTATGGGTGTAGTCAACCATGAACGACTCTTGCCAGCGCTGCTTCTCACTCGGCGTGAGCGGACGCCGCCTCGACAACAACTCCTTCAGGGAATCGACCTTCAGCACCAATCCCATCAACTCCTTCGGGATTCCACCATAGCGCAACGAGCGCCCATCTACCGGGCGCGGACAATCGGAAGGAATGCGCCAATGCTTGCCTGCCAGTATTGCCCCCGCAATCTTTCCTTCCACGCACAACATCCGTACGCGGCGCGCTGAAATCTGCCATCTTTCAGCCGTTTCCCTAACAGAAACCAACTTTTCACCGATTGTTCCCACGCGGATAGTATAACACAGTATCGGAAGGATAGCAACGGCAAAAAATGAATATTCGCCTAACTATACTTCCGTTTCCAGAATGAAAGATACGGATGACGTGTGTTCAGTCCCATTCTCAACCAGACCAGACTTCGCCATGAGAAGCCAATCCTCAAATGCGGTTGTTTTGCTCGCGATCACACAACATTAGGCATGTAATTTGGATAGTCGATTTGCATTGAGACGCAACACTTGCTATACTTCGCTTCGGAAACTAACGAAAGAACCATACAATGGTTGCCCGCTATAAAATTTTGGAAACTGCTGACAGACAAGGACATGACGAAAACCGGATTGCGCATGACATCTGGCCTATCCTCTTCGACTATTGCAAGAATGGCGCGAGGTGGTTACATAAGGGCATCCGTCCTCGTGCGTCTCTGCGAAGTCCTCGGCTGTGGCATCAACGAAATCTTCCAGACTCTCCCAGCCACCCAGTGCGCGACGCCAGACAACAGTCGTGAGAGTTGCGCCCACGTACCGAACAAGAAGCGGAAATTACGAGACAGGTCAACGCGACAGGGAACATTATGGCACAGAAAGACCAAGTTGTTGCCGCACTGCAGAAGTGTGGTGGGTATGCCACGTTTTCCGAGCTGAACCACCTTGTCGACTCCTCGTCGTGGGGTACTAAAACGGTAGCTGCGACCATCCGGCGGATCGTCCAACAAGATCCAAAGTTGTTTTATCGCATTATTCCGGGACAGTGGGGCTTGGTTTCGATGCGCAAATTCATCGAAAGCCAAGGTGCTACCGAGAGATCAGAGAGCTACACGCATGGGTATTATCAAGGACTTTTGGTTGAGCTTGGAAATGCCTGCCACTTCAAAACCTACGTTCCGCCACAAGACAAAAATCGTCCGTATGCACACAAAAGACTGTCCGACATCATTTCCCTTCCGGTGATTTATGACTTCACTCACCAAAAAATCTTGCGCAAGGCCAAGACTGTCGATACGATTTGGTTTAACAGCCGAGAGATGCCAACCGCATTTTTTGAAGTCGAACACACGACAGATATACAGAACTCTCTTGATAAATTCTACGAATTACAAGACTTCAATGCCAGATTCACCATCGTATCGGCAAGAAAGAATCGCGCTCGGTTTGATGACCTCCTGAGCTATTCCCGTTATGATTCCATTCGCAAGATGGTTTCGTTTTACGATTATGACAAGCTTGTCAAACTTCACGACTTGAAAATGGCCGAACTTGAAGTGGCGATGTGAGATCTGATCAATGATAAAATGGAGCAACCGATGTATTCTGATTCGTCAACAACAGCTTTCCATAACAGCAGTGATATGCGGAGGCGCGATTTCTGCAAGGGCGTGGCGGCCACTGCCGTCTCACCAATACTACCACTACAAAGTGTTGGAGAGGAATCAGTACCGATTAGTACAGTTGGGCGCAACCGGGCAAAAACTGCCGTAGCAGATATTGACCACTTTGAGAAAGGTGATGTTCATTTATATTGCGGCAACAGCTTATCATTTTACGAAAAATGGGCGGCTCCAACGGTAATCGTCTCCGATGGAGCATATGGGATTTTGGGATTCGAAGGTGACACATTCGATCACACCGGAGTTCCCGAATGGTATCGTGCACACATTGAACAGTGGTCAAAGTTTGCACGGCCAAATACGACGCTTTGGTTTTGGAACTCCGAAATTGGTTGGGCGGCCGCGCATCCAGTTTTAGAAGCAAACGGATGGCGCTATCAAAACTGCAACATCTGGGATAAGGGATTAGCCCACATTGCCGGCAATGTCAATACCACTAAAATTAGACGTTTCCCGGTTGTCTCAGAGGTTTGCGTTCAATACGTACGAGAAAATAGAATCAATGGCGACCCGCTGAAGGTTTGGCTTAAAAAAGAATGGCAAAGAACGGGGTTGCCATTACGATGCGCAAATGAAGCATGTGGCGTCAAGGACGCGGCAGTACGCAAATATCTTGACCAAGGGCATTTGTGGTATTTTCCACCAGCAGACATGTTTGAACGCTTGTCTTCCTTTGCCAATGAACGCGGCGAAAAATCCGGCAGACCTTATTTCTCATTAGATGGTAAACGACCCTTGACCGGTGATCAATGGTCTTTGATGCGCGCAAAATTTCATTGTCCGCATGGTTTTACCAATGTATGGAACCGTCCGCCAATCAGCGGCAAGGAACGCATAAAAAATGAAAACAACAAGGCACTTCATCTAAATCAAAAGCCTCTCGACCTGATGGAAATGATTATCAAGGCTTCATCAGACGAGGGCGACGTGGTGTGGGAGCCGTTTGGTGGTTTGTTCTCAGCTTCACGGGCCGCAATTAACTTGAAGCGGAAAGCGTACGGCGGAGAGATAAACCCCTATTATTTTAATGCTGCCATATCCCGTTTTTGATGTCTCAATCATCGTCAACACCGTACGGAGACATGAATGACCTAATCTAATTCCATTACCGCAGATCAACTGATCTGAACGCAAATCACTCTTGAAAACTACGACAAAAAAGAGCTACATGGGATTTGCAAGGCAATCCTCTTTGGATACGCCTTGTCATGTGTTTGTAGCGGCTGTCGTAGGCCTTCAAGGCATGTGGCAAGGCGTATCCTTTCCAATCACGAAGGGATACATTATGGGTACACGTGAAATTCTTGAGTCTGCCAAAGAACACCTTTACGCTCTTAGGGGAGAGGTCTTTGATGTTTTGACTATCACCCAGCCGACTTCCGTCGATGAAATTAGAAACCTCGCCAAGATCGTTTCAAAACTATCCCCGCTCATAGGCAACCTCATCGAGTTCAAAATAACCGAATTTTTAAATTCGAAGTTGAATAGTGACGACGGGAAATGGAAGCGACAAGACCCCGGGTTTCCCGATGTGATTTTTGACGGAAATCTCACCCCTGCTCCGGGTTTTGAAATAAAAGCTTGGTTCCCGTTTGCAACAGAAATCACCGGGCGATTCAAAGATTCAGAGGAGAGATTCAAAAATGACGAAGTTGATCTCGTAATTCTGGCTTGGTTACCAGAGCATATCTTCTGGGGTAAACCTCGTATTATCGACGTCTGTGTCGTTTCTGGCAAATCTGTTGCCATTGCAAGAGATCTGCATTATCACAAACCTCCTCACTATTTGGTTATTGAGCCAGAAAACACCTCGGATAGGACAGCAAACCTACAGCAGACAAACACAAACGGCTATGTGATACAAGACTCATCCGAGGCGGGATTAAAAGCGGCGAAGGCGATTGTTAAGTCATGGGGAAAGAATGGGGCCTGTTATAGCACATCGAAGCTGTACCAAGATAGGCTAAAAGGTCTAATGGGCAAGGTAGAATACCGTCTTGATACGAACTACGCAAAAATTGATCGTATTGAACATAAAGGCATAGAAGAATTCAAGCGCACGGTACTTGGGCGCGAGCTTGGCGGCGAAACTATCAAGTCATGGGGTTCCATAATCACCGATCTCCCACCCGACGTAGCAAAATCACTTTTGAATATTCAGTAACTTGCTATGAGCGTCGAATCGTAAGTTGTCTTGGATTCAAGGAAAATTACCGGCGAAACGACACATTATGGAGCTTCATTCCCAGATATTGCACCTTAAAGCCGATAATGCCTCCAACAGACACAACACTTTATTGACGATTTCATATCGAGTGGGCTGCATGAGACGCTAATGCGGCGATAAACCGCCGACTCCTTTCTTATGCTCATGCTCAAAGGCTGGATAGCCGCCGCTTTTACGCTCATTGTTTGGGGCGTCACATTCGTCAACACGCGCATGCTGCTGAGCGAGTTTTCCGCGCTCGAAATCCAGCTGCTGCGTTTTGCGCTGGCGTGGGGGACGTTGGCGCTCATCGGTTGGACGCGACGCAAGCGCTGCGGCTGGCAAGGACGCCGCGAAGCGCTGTTCGCCGCGATGGGACTGACCGGGGTTTTCGTCTATCAGTTTCTGGAGAACTGCGCCATCTACTACACCAACGCCAGCAATGTCGCCATTCTCGTTTCCTTCGGGCCGATCGTGACCGCGCTCATGGCGCGGCTCGCCCTCAATGACCGTTCACTGTCCCTTCGTCTTGTCCTCGGCTCACTCGTTTCAATCGCTGGCGTGGCACTCGTGGCGGTAAACGGCGTAGTCAACTTTCATCTGCGTCCGCTGGGGGATTTGATGGCGCTCGGCGCAATGGTCAGCTGGGGCGCGTATTCGATTCTCATTGGCAAGGTCAACGCGCTGGACGTTCCGCCGCTCGTCGCCGCCCGTAAGTCCTTCGGATGGGCGCTGGCAATCATGCTGCCGTTGGCGATATGGGGCGCGACCGAAAGCGGATATGTCGCTTTGGACGGCTCGTATTCGGTGACGCTGGATCTCGCCGCGAACGCGGAAAGGTTCCGTTCACCCGGAAACGGACTAAACCTGCTCTTTCTCGGCATTCTTGCCTCGGCGGTCTGTTTCGTCCTCTGGAATATCGCCTGCAAAGCGCTCGGTGTCGTCCGCACGACCGTTTGCCTTTATCTGATTCCCGTCATTGGCGTTCTCTTCGCCTATTTCTGCTTGCACGAGCCGATTACATGGATGTCCGCCGCTGGCGGCGTCCTGATTCTCGTCGGCGTTGTCACCGCCACCATGAAGAGAGGCGTTCACAAATGAGAATATCCGTTTTTCTCCTGACCATCGGATTAACCTCCCTTGTAGGCGCAGAACCGACAGCGCCCACAATAGCCACAAACGCCATTGGAAGCGTCTGCACAAGCCGGCAATGCAATTCCGTGACCAAATCAGGGAATCGCTGTAAACGCAAGGCAGCTCCCTATCAGCTATATTGTAGACAACATGCCGCAGCCACAGCTGTCAAACCTCCCCCACCGTCATGCTGCTATCTGGACGATGCCGATATGCGATGCAAAACCAAAGCGCGTGACGGCAAGAGGTATTGCACCCAGCATCTGACCCCAGCCACCATGATAGAACCGCCGCCCACCGCCAAACCGCCGGCAAAATGACCGCCGCATGAAACCGCAGATGCTTAGAAACACTGCGGAATTCAGCGGGCAAGCGTGCATCAGGGGGAGTTCCCGGAGGCGGAAGTTGCACCAGCGGACGTCGCTGCCGCCTCAGGACGGCAGGCGCTCCAGCGTCATGCCGACGGAATCGACGGCGAAATCGTAGAAGCGCGAGTACGGCGAGGGCGGGTTCTGCTCCAGGAACCGCCGCACTTTCCGCGCGTCCGCCGGCGTCTTGGCGAGAATGTACATGAAACCGCCGCCGCCGGCACCGGCCAGCGACACCGCCGACACGTACGGGCGGATCACATCGATGATGTCGTCGACGTGCTCGTTCGTCGAGCCGGCGTCCAGCAGCTTCTTGTCGCGCCAGTACGCGTTGACGCACGCCGCGAACGTGTCCAGGTCGCCGCGTCGGACGGCCTTCGCCGCCTTCTCCGCGTCCCTCTTGACCGAATCGATCAGGATTTTCCCGAAGTTGTGCGGATTGTCCGCATAGAACCCGAGCACGCGCCGCAGGACGTTTCGCGCCATCCGCTTCTGCCCGGTGAAGTAGAGCAGCGACCGCTGGCCGAGCGCCTTCTGGAATCCGGCGGGCGCCTCAATCCGGCTGATGGCAACCGCCTGCTCCTTGCCCGGCTTCGACCGCAGGAGCTTGATGCCCGCCGTCATGCCCGCGAACTGGTCCTCCCAGCCGCCGCCCGTCCGCATTTCCTGTTCAAGCTTCAGCGTCAGCGCACCGACCCTGGCAACGTCGACGTCGCCGATCAGCGCGGCAATCGTCGCCGCGCCGAGAATGGACGAGGTGCCCATGCCGCTGCCTTTCGGCAGGTTGGCCGAAATCGTGATGTCGAGTCCGCGCGAACCGAACTTGAAGCCGGTCACGGCCAAGGCGCTCTTGACCAGGCAGCACCAGTCGTGCGGATCGTGGTGATCGGCGATCTCGGCCGCCGACTTCAGGGTCGTCCGCATGCCGAGATCCTTCGACACGACGCGAACCAGGGCGTCCTTGCGCGGCGCGACCGTCACTTCAATCGGGCGCACCCCGTCCAGGGTCACCGCCGCCGCCAGCACCGTGCCGCCCTCGGCATAGCAGATTGGCGGCGTGTCGCTCCAGCCGCCGGCGAAGTCGATGCGGACGGGGGCGGTGACGCGCACCGCCCGGCCGTCGGGCTGCCCGGCCGGCCGCCCGGAGGCGGCGCGAAGCGCGAGCAGCCGCGCGTGGTTCACCCGTTTCATCTTGTCCCCGAGGCCGTGCTGCTCCCACCGGCCGTCGGCCTTGAAGTTGTCGTCGATATGATACCGGAGGTGGTACCACGCCGACTTGCCGAGCGGCAGGGAGGTCAGGCACTCGCCCTTCCCGAGGCTGACCGTGCCGTAGGAGGCGGGCACGTTGGTGACGATGTTGTCACCGCCGAGCCTGCCGACCGGCGCCGCACAGGCGTCCACCAGCGCCGCGTTTCGTCCGCCGAGATTCTGCAACAGCTCACGCGACGAGCCGACATGGAAGAAATCGCACGTCGGCACGACCGCGACGCGAAACGGGGCGAAGCCGGCCAGCAGCAGCTGCGGGAACTCCTCGTAGATGTCGCCGGAAATCGGCAGCTTCGTCATCTTCTGCGCCGTCGCCCAGTCGAAATGCAAAATGCCGGTGTCGATCAGGAACTTGCCGCGCGCGACCTGCGGCTTCTGCAGGAAGTCCGAGACTTTCCGCACGTCTTTCCCGGCGTCCGCCCCTCGTTCCGCGACATAGACGCCGTGGCGCCGCGCCTGCCACGGCCCGTCGGGATAGGCGACGCCGGTCACGCCGGACGCGGCAAAGGCGACCTGGTCGCAGTCGAGATAGGGAATCACGTCGCCGCAGCAGACCGTCACGCCGCTCCGCCCCGGCAACTTCGCCATCGCCTCGACGATATGGTCGAACATCGGCCGCCCGTCGCGCATCGGCACGAACGCCTTGCCCATCGCCGCGTAGCCCGGCGTGCGCCGGGCGTCTCCGCCGGAGTGGCAGATGAGGAGGTTGCGGGGGCGAGCGGCCGCGGAGTTGAGGACTTTCCGCAGGACGTTCACCGTCGCGCCGAGGGAACCGACGCGCCGGTCGCCGGGATCGGGCACCACGAGGCAGTGCCTCCGCCCCTCCAGCTGTGCGCGATAGCCCCTGGCCTGCGCCTTGTTCGCCGCCGTCACCACAATCAGGTCGAACGTCACGCCATTCTCCTTTCGTCCCCTTGTCCTTAAACCCCGCCCTGTCCGCGGCCGTACGCGGGGGTCGAGAACGGCGGCACGTCCGTCCTGCCCTCGCGCCAGTCGCGCACGGCCTGCAGTCGCGCCTTCATGTTCGCCTCGCGCCCGAGCCCGGCCGGCGTATAGTACCGGCGGTCCTTGATCGCCTCGGGCAGGCACGACATGCGGGCGATCTTCTCGTCCGTAGCGTGCGCGTAGGTGTAGCCCTTGCCGTAGTCCAGCGCCTTCATCAGCCGCGTCGGCGCGTTGCGGATGTTCAGCGGCACCGGCTCGGCCATCCGGTTCTGCGCGTCCGCCGCCGCCCGCAGATACGCCTCCTCCATCGCGTTCGACTTCGGCGCCAGCGCCAGATAGACGACGGCCTGCGTCAGATGCACGTTGCACTCCGGCACGCCCAGGTTGTGGCAGGCGTCCCAGACCGCGTTCGCGAGCAGGAGCGCGTTCGGGTCGGCCAGCCCCACGTCCTCGGACGCGAAGCGCACGCAACGCCGCGCGATGTAGAGCGGATCTTCGCCGCCCTCCAGCATCCGCGCCAGCCAGTATACGGCGGCGTCAGGATCGGAGTTGCGCATCGACTTGTGCAGGGCCGAAATGAGGTTGTAGTGCTCCTCGCCGTGCTTGTCGTACAGGAGCGCCTTGCGGCTCATGACCTGCGCCAGCGTCTCTTCGGTGACCGACAGCCGGCCGTCCGCCCCCGGCTCGCAGTTGGCGACAGCCGTCTCCAGCGTGCCGAGCGCATGGCGCGCATCGCCGTTCGAGAAGACCGCGATCTTGCGCAGGAGCTCGTCGGAGCACGCGACCTCCAGCTTGCCGAACCCGCGTTCGCTCGTCAGCGCGTGGCGCAGGAGCTTCACGAGCTCGTCTTCCGTCAAGCCCTTCAGGACGAAGACCTTGCAGCGGGAGAGCAACGCCGAATTGACCTCGAAGGACGGATTCTCGGTCGTCGCGCCGATGAGGATGATCGACCCCTGCTCGACATACGGCAGGAACGCGTCCTGCTGCGCCTTGTTGAAGCGATGGATCTCGTCCACGAACAGGACGGTGCGCACGCCCAGCCGCCGCCCCTGCTCGGCCCGCGCCATGATCTCCTTGATCTCCTTGATGCCGCTGGTCACGGCCGAGTAGTTGACGAACTCGGCCTTGGTCGCGTTGGCGACCACGTTGGCGAGCGTGGTCTTACCGACGCCGGGCGGCCCCCACAGGATCATCGAGGGGATCTGGTCGCGCTCGATCATCTGCCGGAGCAGCTTGCCCTCGCCGACAAGATGCTCCTGCCCGACGAATTCGGACAGGTCGCGCGGTCGCATCCGAGAGGCGAGCGGCTGCGACGCGGCCGCCAAGTCGGACCCCTCTATGAGCGACATCTGCCTCATGCCGGGGATTATACCAAAACCGCCGCTGGACGAGCCAGCGTTCAAGCCGAATCATTCACTTTGTCGTTCGAGCTTGTTGCATTGAATCGGCCGACGACGACGCAACGCACATCCGCCCCCGGTCTTCCTCCCGCTACGGCGGTGAAGGCACTTTGGGCTGCCATCGGCGTTGATTCGCCCGGAAAAAGCCCGCGTTCAATCCCATGCAGATCATCAGGAAAACGTCAATCCAGGTGGAACTGCGCGCGACGAAAGGGCTTCACCCATCGGGTGAAGCCCCCATCTTCGGCTAAAGCCAATGTTTAAGCGGACGACATTGACAAAGCACGATTCCTCCTGTCCCTTATCGGTTCAACCTCGGGCCGGCAAACAGCGCAGGTTCACTCAAGGGCTCGCGATGTGGCGAGCGCTATGACGCGGCCTTGATTGCCGACCGCACAGTAGAAATGATAAACGACGCCCTGATGCTTGATTACCCACGGCTTGTGGGCGTGACTGCTGTCGAAATCCGCCCCCGGCGCAACGAGCGGATCTCCCGTCCATTTCGTCCAATGGACGAGGTCCTTCGAGGCGGCGAAGGTCTCATAAGCCGGCGTGTCCTTTTTCGGATAAAAGGCCGAGAAATAAAACATGACGTAGAGATCGCCGATCTTCGTCAGCATCGGGTCGCCGGCGAGTCCGATGCCGCGCTCGGACGGAATCGGTTCGCCATTGTCAAGCACCGCACTGTCCCCATACCGACGCCATTTCTTCATATCGTCGGAAACGGCCATGCCGATCGCCTCCCCGCGATCCGACTTTCGCTTCGCATTATAGTACATGACGAACTCCGAGCCGAGGGTTCGTTGCCGATCGCGGATGACGAAACTGCGAAACAGCTCGTAGTCTTCAAACGTCCGCGCATCATCGTCCCCCGGCCCGAGCACAGGATCGGGCAGTGCCCGCGTCCACGGCGCGGCCGCCGCATTGTCGCGCGTCGTGGCGACGCCAATCGAGAGCGGCGCCGTCTCATACCCGGTCTTGGCGCCACCGATATAGGTCATCCAGTAGCGGCAATGATAGCGCTCCATCCGGTTCTCGCCGCCCCACACCGTCGAAAACAGAGCAGGCCCTCCGTCCGCCTGCGCCGAGTCCCAGGCCCCCGCAGGCGCACGCGACAGCACGACGCCGGTATCCGACCAGTGCAGAAGATCTTCCGAAGCCGCCAGATGCGTTTCGTACCCCGTCCCGTCGTACACGATATACATCATCCGCCAACCGTCGTCAACCTTGTAGACACACGGATTGTCGATCATCTGGCCTGCTTTCGGACGCATCACCACACCGTATTTGCAAGGCGTCTTGACCTCCTGATAAACGGAATCCATCTCCTCCTGGGTTACGGCAGCACTCAGCACCGTCGCAAAAAGCCATGTCAAAGCGTACATTGTCCAACCTCCTCAGCGAATCCACATGACGAAACTATGCGCGACAAGCGTCGCCGACATACCGCTCCCATTGAATCTGTACTTCACCTTCCATCCCTTGGGGACGTTCTCCATGACGATGGCGTTCGCATCGCCGTCAAACTTGTCCACCTCGAGTATCTTCCCAGCCTCCTTAAGGCCGTTCAGCTCGACCGTAAGACCGCCGTTGGCCGCCAATTCGAGGCAACCGATCCGACATCCCCGACCAAGCGTCACGCGCGATCCATCGCAAACGCGAACCGCGCCTGGCAGCTCCTGGACGCCGAGATAGGAATCGCCGCCAGACGCAAACACCAGCTCCGCGCCCTCCTTCACCACCAGGCGACCGCAGCACTCGACGGACCTCACCGCCACGACGCCGGATTCGACGGCGAACGCCGCATCTTCCGCCACCTCGACAACAGGCTTCGGGGCGTCTCCGCCGGACTCTCCCGCCAGATAGCTGCTTCGGACGTCTTCAGCGCTCAATGCCGTGCGATAGACCGCGAAGTCCCCAATGTACCCCTTGAACGGGCGATCCGTTCCCGTCGCCAAAGCCGCGCCCAGGTTGATTGTTCCAATCGCCACATTCAGGTCATCCGCCAGAGTGTCGCTTCCCTTGAGGACGCCATCGACATAGATCGACCGGACGCGCGCAACCGACTCATAGGTGACGACGATCTGATGCCAGGTCGACTTGTCGCCTGAAAAGACCGCATCGTCCGGACTGGTACTGATCGAATTGTCCGCCGACCAAGCATAGTGCTGATACCCGGGGGCGCCCGACAACTGTCCCGAAAGGTCATTGAAGAAGGTGAATGCGTTCATCGCACGTACCGTACGAGGGGTTCCCCAGCTCCAAACGCCCAAATAGGCATTCGCGCCCATCTGAGTGATCTGATCGGGAATCACCCACGCAACGACGGTAAAGGCGTCATTCCCTTGGGGAAAGGCGTCCACATCACCCTCCTTTATACGCAGATAACTCGATCCGTCGAACCTCATCGCCCCAGGGACATCCGAGGCAAGATCCGCTACGTCGCCGGATGTCGGCGCAAAGCGGAACCCCCTGCCGTCGTCATCAGCCAGCGGGTCGCCGCCTTCAAAAGACCAATGCGCGACCAGCTCGCTGGCGTATGCGGGCGAGTTCGCGACAACGAGAGTTCCCTGATCGACGACAACCTCGGAAGGCAGCTGCGACGCATCCGAAACAACGACGACGCCCGGCCCTTTCTTCACGGCAGCGCCGTCGCCGAGCAATCGACCCACCGCCATGCCGCCCTCGCCGAACACGACCTGGGCGCCGCCGGCAATCTGCACTGCGCCGGGGAAGTTGCCGTCCGACACGAGGGACAGGCAGCCGTCCCGGACGGCAATCGTGCCGTTGCCGGAAAGCCCGGAAACGTCGATCGACGAAGTTCCGCCCAGCGACAACGTGCCCTCGACGCAAACGGCGCCGTCCGCGACAACCGATGCCGCAGGCACAGTCTTCCCGGAGGCAACGGACAGGGTCGCCGATTCCTCGACGACCAGATCAGCCTGGCCTTGAAGCGCCGACGAAATCCCGCCTGTCGCCAGCAAAGGAATCTGCTCTGGCGCAACCGCGCAATCCAGAATCATGAAGTCGTCGATCGCGCCCTTCCAATAACTGTGACTCTCCCCGGACCCCTTGCTCATGCCAATGGCGAAATCGGACAGGGCTACCGACATATTGCCCGGAGCATCTTCGGCCAGGAGCATGCCGTCTGCGTAGATCCTTCTGCGCGGGAGCTGCGGATCGTAGGTCACCACCACATGATGCCATTGATCGTCCCAGACGTTGTCATAGACGGACGCATCGTTCACGAAATACGAATCGTAGGCGACCAGATCATTGCCCCAGTTGTAATGGATATAGCCGAATTCCTCACTGGAGGAATCGGTGCCGGACGTCCTCAATGCGTTGATCTGACCGCTCGCGGCAACACCCCATGAGTAGATGCCGCACTTCTGACGCTTCTGGCCGGGATCGGGCTTCACTCTGACCGAGACCGAAAAGGCCGCATTGCCCGACGGAAAATCCGTATGATCCGACGCGGCAAACCGCTTGGACGCAAAAGGATTCAGGACCAGGGTATTGACATCGGTCGCACCGGCAAACGTCACGGCATCGGGATTGGCGCTCACCAGTTCCGTCCACGAATCCTCGCCTTTCGAAGGAATCAGACGATAGCCGTTCCCCGAACTGTCGCGCCCCGGATCTTCCGAATCAAACGTCCAGTGTGCCACCACGTGCCGCGAAAGATCGACCGCGCCCCCGACTTCCAATTCGCCCTCTTTCACGCAAACCCGGCCCGACTGAAGGCTGCCGACCGTCAGCTTTCCCGATCCCGTCTTCTCGACCGTGCCGACACCGCGCAAGGCAAGACCGGTCTCCGCCGGAGACGAAATGTCAAAGTGCGTCTTCGCTCCAGCGGCGGTTTCAACGGTTCCATTCCCCGTCACGGCGGCGATCGTCTGGCGTGAAAGCTCATTGACGAGAACACCCGTATCGGCAACGGACACGGTTGCCGTCGCCGGGATGAAGTCCTCGCCTGTCGGCATCCCCGCGGCCAAGACCGAAGCCTGCGCGGCGGTCAGCGCACACGAATAGATCCGCAGGTCGTCGATCCGACCCTTGAAGTTCCGATCGCCCGCCGCCAGGACATTTCCGATATACAGCGAATTGTCCGGCGACAAGTTCAGATTAGGCGTGAAATCCGGATCGTCATACGCCGCGAGCGCCCCGTTCAGATAAACCTGCCGCTTATGACCGGTCGCTGCGGACGGATCCCATACACAAAGGCAATGAACCCACTCGCTCCCCGAGAAGTCCGCCGGCCATTTGAACTTGAAGTCAGAACCGTAGAAAAAGAAATTGCCGTTGCCGCTCTGCAGGCCAAATCCGGCGCATTGACCGCTCGCCCGCTGTCCCCAACTGCAAACTCCGCCGCTTTCTCCGCCGGCTTCAGGACAAAGCCAAACCGAAATCGAAAAAGGAGTGTTTCCGGCGGGCAACCCCAGACATCTCGTCTGAAAACGTGTCGCTCCGTCAAATCGAAGCGCTCCGCCGAATTTCCCCGTTGCCGCGACAATGCCTTCAACGGGAATCTTCAAGTCGCGATTCAGGCTGCCGCTGTTCCGCCCCATCGCCTGGCGATCGTCAAAGGAGTAACTGACCAACGGCATTGGAAGCGCCGATTCATAGGCCGCGGCGCCCTTCGGAATCGAAATGGACGTGAGATCGGCCCACACAGAGTCAACATGGGCCTTCCCGGACACCACGACCTCCGACCCCATGCAGACGGAGGCCAATGCGGCTTGAAATGACAGCATCGACAGCTTGCTTGCTTTCATACTCATGACCTTTCTTGCCAGAGAATGCGAACCGGCCCCTTAAGCCCAGACGGCAAGGGCGAATCCGTGGGCTTCCAGGGGTTGTGGTTTGTGCTTGTAATTCTCTCCGAAGACGGCAAGCCCGCATCAAGCATCAGCCGATTGGGCCAGAGGTTCGTCACCTTGACGACAAGCCTGTTCCCTTTCGCCTTGAGCGCTCCCTTGCACGCAAGCCGATAGGGCGACGTCCAGGCGACGCCTGCATTCCAGCCGTTGATCTGCACTTCCGCAACGTCATGCACTTGTCCAAGGTCAATGGAAGCCGAGCGATCGGGCGTCCATCCGTCCGGCATGTCAAAGCCAATCTCGTAAGTTGCAGTCCCCGAATAATGACGAATCCCGGCCGCCTCAAAAGACGTCCAGTCCTTCAACTCCGTCATGACGACCGGCTTCTCCGGACCACCCAAGGCACGATCAAAACTCACCGTCCACGCTCCGCCTACGGTCAGCGAGCGTTCGGACAACCTGTCGCAAGGCCGACTCGGACGATCCGAAAGCACGACAAACGCCGATCCATACGGCGCCAGCGAAAGCTCAACTTCAACGCCGCCGTTGCGCCTCGCACTCGGCAGTGCGGTCTTTTGTCCGTCAACTGCATTCCAAAGCTCGGCATGGGGATGAGCGGACCTCAACACTGCGCGAAGCGGCCTCGCCTCCGACGACGCATTGGCGAGGAAGTAAACATCTTCATCCGGCAAGATGCGATGGATCCAACCGATCCCCCTCGCCCCGTCACCAACCGCCGCAAAGTCCGGCGACAGCTCCGCCCTGACGGGGCCGACCTCCTCCATCACGCGCCCGCAACCAACGGTCCGGACGCCATCGGCTTTACGTGCGGTCCCCCACAAGGCATCGATTGTCGGCGAAAGGCCTTCGGGGCGCTCGCCGATCACTGTCGCGCCGGCCATGACGAGTTCGTGCAATTTCCGCAAGGCCTTCTCGCCAATGCGATGACGAACGAACGGATACGTCTTGATCGTCCGCTTCCCCGGCTCAAGATTTCGCCGAGACTCCGGATTCCGCCGGGAAAGGACAATCACCTTGTAACGCATGCCGCACGGCAGGACAACCTCACCATCCTCGACATGCGCCTGCAGCAACAGTTCCGTCGGACAGTAATCGTAATCATAGCCCTCTCCCAGCCCTTCCCGAGGATCCTTCGTGCCCACAAACAAGCCGACCGCGTCACCTGCATATACCAGGGCGTCGGCCGCGAAGCGCCCTCGGGACAGCATCCACGAACATCTGGCGAGATAATCGTTGAAGGCCTTTGACTGTTCGAACCAGGTCAATTGGGGATTGTAGTGGATGCCGACGTCGCGAACCTTTCCCGGCTTGTCTTCAAGGGAAGGCGAAAGCATCATTCCATGATAGCAGACCCGCGTCATCCCGTCGCAGAAAGCGCGATCGGCACACGGCTTCAAATGCGCCGGCGATTCAGTCCAATAGGTGCCGATGGTCGTAAAGGCTTCGGCCAGCGTTTCTCCCAGACCGTAGACGTGCGCCGCATTCGCCGCATCCCGCACCATGAAGCGCTGCGTCTCGGCGGGCCGATGTGCGCACGGCATCCAGCATTCGCCCATGGCAACGTCGCATCGTCCCTGCATCTGCCGGACGTCCCCATGCCGTTGATGCGGCCCGGCCGCCTCTGCAATGGAAACGAGTCCATGCCGATTCGCGACTTCCTTCTGGTAGCCGTAGTGATTGTCGGCAATGAGCTCGCCGATCGTCAGATCAAAATCCCGCTCAAACCGAAGCCGCTGTTCGGCATCTCCGACTGCGACCCCCGCCTTGACCGCCAACCACGGAACGACTTCGTACCCGCGTCTTTGCCGAAACTCTTCGGCAAAGGACTTCGTCCAGCTCACCGTCCCCGCCTCCCAACTGTCACACATCACCCCCTTCAAGGCCGCACGCTCGTTTCCCTTCAGGACGGCCAGCAACGGATCCATCACACGTTTCCAGTGTGCATCGAAAGCCTCCTTGCTCATGTGATCGATATAGCATCCGGTCCACCCGAACTTCTTGGGCACGGCTCCCACGCGCACAATCGTCCACACGCCGTCAGGTGCGTCCCAGACAAGTTCATCGGTTTCGCGCTCCATGCAGGCCGAGACATCGACGACCTGAGCGACCGACACCGGGGAACCGCCTGCCGGAACGGCCAGTACGGCAACGTCCCAATACTTGACGGGAACGCCGTTTTCGTCCGTCGGAGTTTCCTTGACGCCCCTTTTCGGAAGGCGGACGCGCACTTTGCTGCCACCGGCGATCCGCGCCTGCGTAAAGACCAGGTCTTTTTGCGCATTCGACAAATCGGTGTCGCGATGTCCGCACCCGGCCGCCCCGATGCAGATCACCGCCTGGAGGCCAAGACGGCCGGCCTCCGCAAGCGCCCGCTTCACCTTCTTGACCCACGCGGGATTCGTCGCACTGCCTCCGTAAATGTGAAATTCCGCAACCCCGACCCGCGCCAGTCCCTCCAGGTCTCGCGTAATCGCGGCATCGGACGCCGACGGATCAAACCACCACCAGACGGCAGGGCGATTGGCGGCAGGAGGCGAAGCAAACAGATCCGCCTCCGAGTCGCTCGCCCGGATCACCGTCTTGAAACCATTGATGGAGACGTTCCGCTCGTCGCAATTCGCGAAACGATTGCGCCGGAAGACAATTCGACCATGAATCTTCGGCGTTCTCGCGTCGCCGTAAGTCCATCGGTTGACGCCGGAGCGGAAGGGATGGCGCACGCTGTCGAACAGATTGTCCTCGACGATGATTTCGCCGATGCGTCCGAACTCGTACCAGTAGTCGATGAGATCCGTAGCCAGGATCCCTCCTGTCAGCTTCCTGAAAACGTTGTCCTTGATCACGATCCTGCCCCGACCGGACAAGCGGATATGCGGCACGTTGTCGAACACGTTCCCGCGCAGCGTCACGTTCGGCGATTGGGTCGTATTCTCCACGAGCATGCCGACGACGGCCGGCGAAAGCTTCCGATCGAGTTCGACGACACACCACTGGCCTTCTTCGTCCCTTGAGACAAACTCGACGGCCCTGGCGGAGCAAAGTATCGAGCAATCGTTCGTGTTGACGACATCAAGCGCGTCCCCGGGACGATAGGGAAAGAATCCCCGCTGCCCGACGTGCATCACGTCAAGCCTGACCTGATTTCCGCAAACCGATGCGATCCGGTGGTAATTGCCATGGACATTGCAGCCGTCATCCTGCGAGTCCCGGAACGAGCAATTCTCCACCAGCACCTCGCCTTCGCAATTCGTAAACATGACATCGTCAGCCGTCGTGGTCACACGGTCCTCCCCATACGGCTTGGTGGAACAGGCGCACACCACCATATTGCTGCAAAGCTGTGCCGCGATTCCCATTCCGACAAAGCGCGAAATCGTCACGTTTTCCACTCTGACATTCCGGCAGTTTTCGAAAAAAAGGCCGACGCACTCACGACTCGCGCCCAAGGCAAAGTTAACCGTCTCGCCGACGTCGAAGGCGCAATTCTCGCTCTTCGGATGAGCGTCCGGACGGTAATCGAACCGAATGAGCCCTTTCTTGATCTCTTTCGCGCTCACGGCCATAAACTTGGCCGCCAGCGCATCCTTGTCTCCTTTTGCCGAGTCGGTGAACACATAGCGAATCCGCATTCTATCCAACGAATGGAAAGAGAGTACGCGGACGCCATTCCACGTGCCGTCCGGCCGCCGAAAGTCAACATCTCCATCCGCGACTCGGTACGCGACATCGCTTTCAAGCCGAATCGAAAAGCCGCGTTCGTCCTTGTCCGCAATTTTGAACTGGACCAAACCCGGATGCACATTGCGAATTGAGAAATTCTTGAGCGTGACATTCGTGCAGCCCCTGACCAGAAAGGGAAAGACGCCGTTCTCAAAAACATACTCTTCTCCACCTCCGTCAAACACGTAGTCTTTTTCACCGACAATCGGAAACGCAACGTGCCGCATTCCCCGCGTATTGTTGCTGGCCTCTACGAGCATCTGCCTGGTCTCGCGGAGCGAGACCGTCTTCGCTCCGAATGCCGCGATCGCCGGCAGGGCAAAAACAAGCGACAAAAACCCCTTCCTCATGATTTTCACTCTTCTTGGCATGGCAAATCAAACTACGGTGCAAGTATAGCAAATCAAACCTATCAAATTGCGAAATAAAACCTTTCACAAAAAGAACACTTTGTGATGCACCCGACTTTTGTGGTATACTCGTCATCATGAGCGAATCACGACGCGTTCTTGTCGCCCTCGACTGGAGGTTTCGGTCGGTGAGGGAAATCACCACCGGCATTCTTGACTACGCCTCGCGCAAGACGAACTGGGATGTTCGGATCTTCGGCAACGATCCCGAGAGTTCGTTCTCCGTCTTCAACCCCGGATGGCGGCCCGACGGAATCATCGGCAACCCCGACCATCTCGATTCCGAATACCAGCGCCCGCGCATCACGGCGCGTCACAATCTGTACTTCAGCACGCGGACAAAACTGCGGAACACCAAGTCCGCCCGTTGGGTCCTGGCCGACAACACGACCATCGGACGGATGGCGGCAGAGTTCTTCCTTAAGCGCCGATTCATCCATTTCGCCTTCGTGGGATCGCTCAACGGCGAAGCATGGTCGGAAGAGCGCTTCACCGCCTTCTCCGAAACGCTGGCCGACAAGCACTTCGTTCCGTTCCGCTACCGACCGGAGATCGGCCCGCCGACGGACTGGCATGTCGAACGCGATTCGCTCGGCAAATGGCTCGGTACGCTGCCGCATCCCTGCGCCTTGTTCGCCGCCTGCGATGCGCGCGCCCGACACGTCCTTGAGACCTGTCGCTTTCTCCAGATTGCCATTCCCGAACAGATTGCCGTCCTCGGGGCGGACAATGACGAAATCCTCTGCGAACTCTCGAATCCGACGTTGTCCTCAATCGAACTTGGGTTTGCCGAGGGAGGAAGAATCGGCGCCGAAATCCTCGACCGCATGATGAGCGGCGAGACCGCGTCCGTTCCGCTCGTTTCGCGCTACGGCGCACGCCACATCGTCGAACGCATTTCAACCGCCGACAATCATGGATCGCAACGCGCGGTCGTACTCGTCCAAGAGATCATCCGCCGACGGATTAAGGATCCGGCACTCAACGTTGACACCATCGCCGAGGCCATCAACTGCTCCACACGCCATCTCCAGAAATGCTTCCGCTCAGTCCGAGGCTCGACGGTTCTCCAGGAGATTCACAACGCCCGTCTTGAACAAGTTCGTCACCTACTCAGGGAAACGCGCATCCCGATTGATGAAATCCACGCTCGTTGCGGATTCTCCAGCAGCCAGACGCTGAAACGAATCTTCAAGAAGCGCTTCCATCAAACGATGAGCGCCTATCGCAACAGCCATTGACGCCGCATACGCGAATCTTGAAATGTTCAAAAGCCAATGTCGCGGACAAGCCCTGCGGCATAAGGACAAGTCCTGCGGCATAAGAACAAGTCCTGCAGCATAAAGGGATGCGACGGCCCCATCAGCGGACGAAACCGATAATCGGCAATATTCATCCGTTATCCGCCAATTTCCAGCACCCCGCCGAGGGCCTGTCCCTCCACAGCCTTTCGCCAAGCGTAAGTTTTGTGTTGCGGCTAGAGATTGAACTCGCACTGGCGAGCGGAAATTCTCGGAAACGGCGCGATGCCGATAATCGTCCACGGGTTAGGCATATGCCGACGCTGAAACTGCAGCATGGTTCCCATGTAGAGATGAAGGTCGATCTTATCTGCATTCAGGAATTCGATGCCGTACTTCTCCTTCACCGACTCCCTCGCCTGCTCTTCGGATCCTAGCCTCTTCTTCTCTCCGATGAAAAGCGTCCCCAGCTCCCAGTCGAGTATCTTGTGCGTTGACTTCTCTCCGTCGGCATCAGTAATCTCGTACTTGAAGTCGTAGGGTATTCTTTCGACACGTCGAAACTCCAACCGCCATTCTTCGGCGTGGAATAAATCCAGCTGCCTTATCTCTTCCGTAACCGTCTCCGGTTTTTCATCATCGGCCTTAGCTGTTTCACACCGCAGCCGAACTGAAGTCGGTCGAAAGATGGCGAGACTGCCTGAATTCTTCTCGACGAGTTCCCGAAGATCTGCGAACCGCGTATAGACGGCGGCCTTGTCGAGTATCGCCCGTCGCCGCTGTTCCCTCTTGTTCTCGGTCCCGATCCTGTCCCTGGGATAGATTCGCTGGTCACGATCAATGTGTCGACTTTCTGGACGGGGATCGTTCGCCTTGTAGGTCTCGCACTCGATCCACTGGTATTTGCAGAACTTCTGATCGTCGCTATAAAGGCGGAAGGATATCGGAAATATTCTGACCCACGATCCGTCGGCGCGGATTCCTGCCGTACAGACCGTCTCGATATATTTCCTTGAAGCGCAGGGATAAGTCTTGACGAGAATCAGCACCCTGTCCTGTTTCAGATCTTCCATGGATTGAGCCTTCAGATTAGTTCGCCCTCGACACCCGTGCGTTCTGCGATAGCGTTCAGAACCCGCGTTCGGTGGCACTGCGCGGGATTCGCTTCGAAGCACGTGAGGGCGATGTGCCGCCCGCCCTCGACGAGCCGCGCCAGGACATCCACCGTATCACCGACACGCGGCAGCACGGTCTTCTCATAACGTGCAAAGAGTTCATCGTAGTCAGACTGATACCTGAGATCGGTCCGCTCGAAACTCGGTATTCCCAGTTCGGGGAAATGGCGGTACTCGATGCCAAGCCCCTCGCAGGCATTCTGCAGCGTCGATTTTGAGAATCCGTACTTGCGGCTGATCGGATTCCTGCGTACGTCACAGAGAACCTCCACGCCGTTGCGTATGAGCGCATTCAGGTAGTTCTCGAAGGAACGCCCCTCATAACCGATGGACGCCAGGGAAACGCTCTTCGTCGGGCGTGCCGCCTCGATGGCGGCCATGGCCGCCGTGTCGTCCTTCAGCACAATGTCCCTGATCTCGCTGTTGATCGCCCAGTAGGGGAACTTCCGATAGACGTCGGCAATGAGATCTTTTCCGCGCAGCGGATAGTCTTTGCGGAATCGCATGAAGCGTGTGGCCGTCGCACGCTTCGACCAGACGCAGATCTCACCTTCCTCCGTCAGCATCCATGTCTTGTGGTCTGAATCGCACGGATTGCGCGCCTTGAGCAGACCCTTTTGGGCGAGCCGGTGGACATCCTGCGAAAGGGTGGGAGAATAGCAGCCTTGCCGATAAGGGATGAAGTCGTAGGACGGAACATCCTCCTCAAGCCGCGTGTACATGAACATGAGCTTCTGAATCTCAATCGGCCTCAGTCCATCGGACTCCGTCCCGATGAGCGCCAGGATGTGACTCTCCTGTGCAGCAGTCATTTCAGACATTCCCCCAGCCGACAGATATGGGTAGCGTTGCTCATTCTTTGCAGTGTAGCACAACCGAAGGCCGACGTCAACGGGTCTCAGTGCGCATTCGAAACGATGGAAAGTGTAATATCTAATGGAACACTTTTCTATGATGGAGTACCAAAATTGACTTCTCCGCGAACGCGGTCAGAATACGGACGGGAGATCCCGGCACGGGGCGTCCTGCCAGTTCAGGAGCGCTTCGCCCGCCGAGGTCCCATCTCCGCCGCCGCAGAGATCGAGCCCGTCGAGTTCGCACAGGACGGCAATCACCCCCTCAACATCCGATTCGGCCACGCCCCCGGGCAGTCCGCGCGACACCGGCAGCAGAACGGCCGCTGCCAGCATGGCCGCCGCCAGCCCCGCCCCCCGCCGCAGACAACGCGCACGGCGACGGCGACAGGCCTCCCGCGACGCCAGGGCCATGATGGCCGGCAGCCCGCAGCCCGCAGGCGAGACGGACTCTTCCAACGCCCTGCGGACGCGCTCCGCCAGTTCCACGTCTTCGGTCATGACTTCCCTCCCAACGACTTTCGCAGGCGAACGGTCGCCACATGCATCCACGTCAGCGCCGTTCCCAATGGTATGCCCAACTCCTCGGCGATCTCCCGGAAGGAAAGCTCGCCCTCAATGCGCATCAAAAGCACCGTTCGCGGCCCCTCCGGCAACGTCCGCACGGCGCGGCGCACCTCCTCCGCCGTTCCGCGCAGCTCCAGCACCGCACTCGGCGAAGGCGCCCCGTCAACCAGCGTCTCCGCTAGGCTCACGCCGTTTTCACCGACGGCATCGAGACTGCACGTCGGCCGGCCATTTCGCCGGAAACGGTCGATCACGACCGTACGCGCGATCCGCGCCAGATACGCCCGAACCGAGCCGCCGCGAAACGACCGGCACCCCTTGATCACCCGCACCCAGACCTCCTGAAACGCATCCTCGGCCTCGACGTCGGAAGCCGTCAGACCGCGCAGAAACGCCTTCAGCCAGGTCGTGTTGCGGACAACCAGCGCCGAGAGCGACATGACGTCGCCCCGACGCGCATAGGCGAGCAGCTGCTGCCCGTCTTCGGTCATTGCTGCTCGGCCGGCTGCTCGGGCGCGGCGGCGGGAGCGCCCTCAGGAGCCGGCCGGGGCCGCTTCGCGCGTGGCGTACGGGCGGCACGCGCACCGGCCAGCTCCTGCGCCTGCTTGATCTGCTCGGGCGTGAGGATCGCCTTCGCGGCAATCAGGCGCCCGGTCTGCTCCTTCGCAATCGCCTTGCGCGCCTCGAAGACCGCGTCAATCGCCGCCATGACGGCCGCCTCGTCGATCTTCTCGGCCTTCAGGAGCTCGGTCTGACGCTCCATGCCCTTGCGGATCTGCTCATGCAGCGACCGCATACGCCCCTGGTCTTCGCGCAGGGCCTTGAGCTTCGCCGCCTGCGCTTCGGAAAGCCCGAGCTTCTCGGCGAGCTTGGGATTCAGCGCCGCCCGCATCACCGGATCCGCCGACGGCGCTCCCATCATGGCCCGAGGCGGACGCGCCCGCATTTCACGCGTGGCCTTCTCGGCCGGTTCTTCGGCAAACGCCGCCAACGCCAGCGCGGCGGCGGCAACAGTCATCAGACACTTCATTGGCACCCTTCCTTTCTTGTTACGGACCGGCACGACGCCGGCCACAGGAATAGAGACGCAACAAAGCGCAAGAATATTTTGAACTGTTTTTCAGGCCGGCTTGTAGCCGTCCTTCAGCGAACACGTGCGGTTGAAGACGAGCTGCCGGTCGCAGACGAAGTAGCCGGTGCGCTCGAACTGGAAGCGCTCGCCCGCCTTCGCCTCGCCGAGCGTCGGCTCGACATAGCCGGTCACGACTTTCAGCGAATCGGGATTCAGGTACTTCAGGAAGTTCTCGCTGCCGTCCTTCAGCGGATTCTGCTCCAGAAACAGCCGGTCGTAGAGACGAACCTCGGCCTTGAGCCCCGTCGCGCAATCGACCCAGTGAATCGTGCCCTTGACCTTGCGGCCGTCCGCGGCGTTGCCGCCCCAGCTCGCGGGATCCCACGTGCCGTGAATCTCGACAACTTTCCCGTCCGCATCCTTCATGCAGCCCGTGCACTTGAAGATGCAGGCGCCGCGCAGCCGGACCTCCTGGCCGGGAGCCATGCGGAAGAACTTCTTCTCGGGCACCTCCATGAAGTCCGCCCGGTCGATCCAGATCTCCCGCCCGAACGGAATCTGGCGCTCGCCCGCCGCTGCGTCCAGCGGATTGTTCGGCAGGGACACGAGCCGCGGGGACGCGGCGTCCCAGTTGTCGATGACGACCTTCACCGGATCCAGAACCGCCATGCGCCGCGTCGCCGTGCGGTTCAGGTCCTCGCGGACGCACCATTCAAGCAGCGCGGGATCCGACTCGGACTCGACCTTGGAGACGCCGATGCGCTCGCAGAACTCGCGAATCGCCCCCGGCGTGTAGCCGCGGCGGCGCATGCCGCAGACGGTCGGCATGCGGGGGTCGTCCCAGCCGTCCACGACCTTCTCGTTCACCATCTGCAGCAGCAGCCGCTTCGACATGACGGTATGGGTCAGGTTGAGCCGCGCGAACTCGCGCTGCTGCGGACGAATCTTGACGCCGTTGCGCACGGGGAGCAGCCCCTGCTCGTCCATGCGGTCGACGACCCAGTCGTAAAGCGGACGGTGCACCTCGAACTCCAGCGTGCACATCGAGTGCGTGACGCCTTCGAGCGCGTCTTCGATCGGATGCGCGAAGTCGTACATCGGATAGACGCACCACTTGTCGCCGAGATGGTAGTGGGCGACGTGGCGAATGCGGTAGATGACGGGGTCGCGGAAGTGGATGTTCGGCGACGCCATGTCGATCTTGGCGCGCACGCACCACTCGCCGTCGGCGTACTTGCCGTCGCGCATCTCGTGGAAGATCTTCAGGTTGCGCTCGGGGTCGGTGTCGCGCGAGGGCGAGGGCAGGCCCGGCCGCTCGGGAACGCCGCGATACCGCTTCCACTCCTCCTGCCCGAGGTTGCAGCAGTAGGCCTGGCCGCGGCGGATCAGCTCCTCGGCGATGCGGAACATCGTATCGAACATGTTCGACGCGTTGTAGAAGCCGGCCTCGCCCGCATCGCCCTCGCCGGACCACTGGAAGCCGAGCCAGTTGATGTCCTTCTTGATGTTCTCGGCGTACTCGTCCGACTCCTTGGTCGGATTCGTGTCGTCGAGCCGGAGATGACATTCGCCGCCGAAAAGCTCGGCCATGCCGAAATCGACGCAGACGGCCTTGGCGTGCCCGATGTGGATGTACCCGTTCGGCTCCGGCGGAAAACGCGTGACGACCTTGCCGCCGGTCTTGCCGTCGGCAACGTCCTTTTCGATCCACTGACGGAGGAAATGGCGAGAAGTGTCCGATTCGCTCATAGGTGGGCGGTATTATAGCAAAAGCCCGGCCTACCTGACGATCAGCATCACGCCCGGCGTCGCCGGCCCGACCGCGCCGTAGGTCACGAAGGCGGGGTCGATCGCCGTCAGATACTCGGCCTTCACCCAGGCGGCGCCGTCATTGCCGCGCCGGAGGCGCAGTTCGTCGAAGGCGCCGAAGAACGAGGCTTCGTTATGGTCGGCGTCGCAGCCGAAGACGAGCGGCAGCCCGTTGTCCATGCCGAGGCCCACGGATGCCGTGGCCACCGCCTCGCCATTGGCGTAGATGGTCAGATCGTTGGCGCGTTCGCCGTTGCGCGTGTACTGGAACGCGAGATGCGTCCATCCCGCCGACAAATCGGGGACCGTCGTCGCCCCGACGCTGGCGGCGCTGTTGCCGCGGGCGTTCAGGCTGGTGTACGAGCCGCCCAGCTCGACCTCCCAGCCGCTGATGGCGTCGTAATAGGTTTTGCGCGAAACGAGCCGCGGGTAGCCGGAGATCTTGTCGCCGCCCTTGAACCAGCCGGAGAAGAGAAAGACGTTGCCGACGGCCTGACTGTCGTAATTCGGCACCTCGTACCAGTTACGTCCGAAATCGGTGTGCACGGCCGGCTGATTCCAGCGGGCGCGTCCGACTTGTCCGCCGCCTTCGTAGTCTTTCGAGCCGCTGAGGTAATGCGTCGCGCCAGGCACGGCGTCGAGTCCGTTGCCGGAGCAGTCGCGCGCCGGCACGGAATGGGCGTTCTCGTTGAAGTGCCAGACGCCGACATAATTCTTCCACGGACGGCCGACGTCCGCGCCGGCGATGTCATCGGCAGAGCCGTAGAAAAGGCGGAGCTGCGTGTCGCGCCGCAGTTCGGGCACGCAGACCCAGACCAGCGACGTGCCGTCCGCATGCCATTCGTCGACCGAATGCGGCACGGCGACGAACGCCCGGTCGGCGAAAATCATGTCCGAGCCGTCCTCCGTCCTGAAGTCCGCATAGTCAAACCCCTCGATCGCCGGCGAGAGCCGCACGAGAACCGGGAAATTGCGTAGGACCTCGTCCTCTCCCAGGAAGTCGGCCGGAATCGTCAGGTCGAGACGCTTGGCGAAATTCCGCTTGGACGGCGGCGGCAGCTTGCGGATGGTCATCTCGGCCGTGTCGGACTCGCCGGCCAGATAGGCGCCGGACGTCAACGTCACAATCAACGTCTTGTCGCCGTCCGACGCCGCGTCGACGAGCGGGCGAACCGCGACGTCGACGGAGGCCGCTCCTGCGGGGATTTCAGCCGACCCCGTCGCCGCGCCCGCGTAATTGACGCCGGCGACGGCCGTTCCCAAGAACGCATAGCTGACCTTGAGCGCGTAACGCGTCGCCGCCGGCGTGTCCGCGCGCGAAATCCGGAAGACGCCCACCGCGGTGTGCATCTCGTCCGCATCCTCGACCTTTTCAACCGACAGGGAACCCGTGTAGAACGGCTCCGTCGCGAACCGATACTCCGCGCCCGCGACGCTCGTGCCGATGACCGTGCAGCGGCTGCTCTCGTTCGCCGGCAAGACGGAAATCGGAAACGTTTTCTCCCCCGGATCGGACGTGACGTCCGGGAGCGGCTGAATCACCTCGCCGTCATACGATGCGACAAAGGTCCCGCCGCCCGACTTGAGCGTGAACACGCCCTCAAGGCCGCCGGAAGCCGCGCGGCGAACGACGGGAGTGGCGCAGGTGATCGGCGCCGGGTCGGCCGCCTGGGAGGGGCCGGCCACAAGGAAGTCCGGACGCATCACCGTCGCATAGTCCGCCGCGATGGCCGCCGCGCTCGGGATCCCGCGCGCAATGCGAATCTCGTCGTAGTTGCCGTAAAGCGACCAGTCGTTGATCGCCGCAGTATTGCCGAACGCGATGGCCGCCCCATTGTCGGTCGGCGCACTGCCAAGCTTCGCCTCGGCGACAAACTCGCCGTTCGCGTAGACGGCGCACGTCTTGTCGTCATAGCAAATCGTGAGGTAGACCCACTGCTTCTCCGGAGTGGGGATCGTGACCGCCTCGCCGTCGCCGGCGCCGTAGACATTCAACTTGGTCACGTCGTTCCAGGTCAGTTCCTGTCCCCAACCGCCCGCATCCGACCGGCGGGACACGAAGCGATACCAGCCGCCACCCGCCGTAACCTGGAAAAAGCCGCTGACCGTGAACTGCGACCCGAGCGCCAGATCGGTGGTTGTGGTCAGCGACAGGCCCGCCCGGCAGCTCTCGGCAGGATCACCGTTGCCGCCGTTCTGCCTGGCCTTGCCGACCACCCCCTCGACGCCGACGTTGTATTCGGCGCGCGGGCCCATGGGCGTGCCGTGGTAGGCGTTGGTTCCGGAGTCGTAGGCCGTGCCGCCATCCTCCCGGAAGTGCCAGACACCGACGTAGTCCTTCCATGTCTCGGCGGTCGCCGCGCTCTCATGCCCGCTCTTGCCGTAGCAAAGGCGGAAGACCTGGCCCGGGCGACAGGCGTCGAGCCTTACCCAGACAAGGGACTCGCCGTCGATGTTCCAGGTGTCGATTTCGTGCTTCAGTTCACGTCCCTCATCATCCGTAAAGACCATGTCCGCGCCCGTCGCATCCGTGAAGTCGGCATAGTCGAAGCCCGCGATCGCCGACGAGAGCCGCACGAGCACGACTTGCGGGACGTCGACGTCCGGTGCCGACTCGCCGACCGTGAAGCTCACGGACTTCGCAAAGCCCGAGACGTCGACCGGGAGTTCGTCCACCGCGCGAACGGCTGCATAGGTGAAGAACGAACGGTCGGCCACCGTCCGATACGCGGCAGCGACCTCGTCTGCGCTCAAGGCGCCGGATTTCAGCCGCAGCTCGTCGATCCACCCGTAGAAGCCCGCCTCCGTGCAGTCGGCGTTCACGCCAAGCCCGAGGCCGCCGCCCTGCGGCCACTGCACGGCGGGGAGCGAATCGACGGTGGCCGAGAGACAGCCGTTCGTATAGCAGGCCGCCTTCGTTCCGTCTACAACGAGCGTCAGGTTCACCCAGTCGACGCCGGCGACATTCGGGCAATCCGCCAGGAAGTCGTCGTCTCCCTGCGTCCGGAAGAAGACCTTGCGCGGATCGTCCTCAAACTCCAGTTCCCATCCCGCAGCGGAGCCGGGGGCGGACTTGCAGGACAGCAGCCGCATCCAGCCGACGACGTACTTGGCCTTGAACCACCCGGAAACGGTAAACGCCGAGCTGTCCGCGAGTGCGGACGCCCAGCCGGACGGTACGATGTGTCCGCCGATGTAGCTTCTGCCGGCATAGTACGTGCAGTTGTTCTGGCCCGCGCGCGAGACGCCCACCGCACCGTCCGCACACGCGACCATCTGGTCGGTCGCATGGCCCGAAGGAACCGCCGAATGGCCGTTCCCGGTCGCGTCAGTCAAGTCGCCGGAGGCGTCGGAACAATGCCAGACCGCCGCATAGCCGCGCCAGACGTCGGCTGGCGCCTGCTGCGTCGTCTTGTCGCTGCCGAAGTAAACCGTCAGCCGAAGGTCTTTCGCCAGGCGCGGAATCCTGACCCAGACCAGCGACTCGCCGGACGGATCCCACGTGTCGATCTCGTAGGCCAGCTCGGTGCCGTCATTGTCCACAATGGCCAAATCCGAGCCGTCCGGCTGTTGGAAGTCAGCATACGAAAAGCCGCTGATGTCGGTCGACAGCCGCAGGAGGGCGGGAAAGTCCGTCACCTCGCCCGAAGCCGGAACCGAGTCCGGCGAAAGTCCGATCTCCAGGCTCCTGGCGTAATCGCCAGGCGTCAACGCCAGCAGGCTGGCTGCCGGCAGCAAGCAGGCCATCGCGGCCATCGTCGTCTTCATGATCGCTCCTTGTCTTTTCGCCGGGCCGGGGGCGGGGCGCCCGGCAGCACGGCAGCCGGCCGGATTCTGCAGCCAGCCGTCATTTTGCCAACTTCATCCAGCTGCCGACATGATGGACGGCAACGCCCTTGCCCTTCAACGTCGGTATCTTAGCCAGTTCGGCGCGAAGCTTGCCGAGTTCGCCGAGCATGAAGGCGGAGCCCTCTTCGGCGAAGCTCACGAAGTCCCCTTCGCCGGTCTCGCCGGTTTCCGCGCCGAAGGCAACGCGGCAATTGTATTTCCCGGCCAGCTCCAGCTCCATCCGCCCGAGCTCAAGAATCGCCTCCGCCTTGTCACGATAGGACATCAGGGTCACGCCGTCGGAAAGGCCCATCACCACCTCCAGCAGCGGCACCTCGGTGCGGTGGTCGTAGTCAACCTTCAGGTTGTCGAGCCAGAAGGGAATGTCCCATTCGATCTTCTCCCCCGCCCGGTGCACGAGCGCGGCCGCGCGGCAGACGAAGTCGGCGTAAAGCTGCCACTTGCGCGCATCCGAGAGCTTCGCGTCCTGATGCGGCTCGACGTCGAGGTGCAGGGCGTCGAACTTCGCGTCCGCCGGCGCCTTGCGCTGGTAGCGGACGAAGCGGCGGCAGACTTCGTCGAAGCCGAGCGCTCCCGGCCAGATCCAGGAGACGTCGCCCGACAGCCATTGCACCGTGATTCCGCGCTGGCGCACGGTGCGCACAAACGCCATGACCGTCGCGTCGCTCGTCTTGGAATCGACCCCGAAGTAGATTTCGGTCACGCCGTTGGCGACCAGGAAGTCCAGCTTGGGCGTGTAGGCCGCCGGGTCCGCCGCATCCTGCCCATGCCACCACCACGACGCCAGCGGAACCGCGCTCGCCCAAGTGAACGACGAACAGGCCGCCGCAACGGCGCCAACGAGCATCTTGCGCATCGCCATTTCCGACTCTCCCTTCCCTTTCCGACGGACGGCAGAAGTATACCAGTTTCCAGGCCGGTCGCGCAAGTGCGGCCCCCCGTCGCCCGCAGCCGACTCTATCCGCACGGTGCCTATCCGTCCCGAAGCGCCAGTTCGACGGCCTCCAGCAGCGTCGAGCCCGTCCGGGCGACCTTCCGGAGCCGCCAGCCGGCGTGGCTGCCCTGGGCGCAGAGGACGCAGCGGGCGCCGATGGCGTCCGCCACCTCCTTGTCGTGGAGCGAGTCGCCGATCATCGTCACGCGCAGCGGTTCCGCGCCGGCGAAGTCCCTGTCCAGCCGCGCCACCAGCGCGACCGCCCGGTCGAGCTTCGACGAACCGTCGAGGTTGTCCGTCCCGCAAATGCAGTCCATGAACGGCGCCACGCCGCAGTCCGCCGTGGCCGCGTCGAGGAGATCCTGCCGCAGGGCCGAGATGATCGACTGCCCGACGCCGGCCGCCCGGACCCTTGCCAACGCGGCGATGGCCTCCGGATTGAGCCGCTTGGGCCGGGCCGCGTAGAGGTCGTGGTATTCGCGGGCCAGGGCGTTCCAGTCCTCGCCCGCGGGGTCGATGCCGATCGCTTCGTAGAACGGCCTGACCGGGAAGGCGAAGCGGTCGCGGTAGAAGTCCATGCCGATAGGCGGCCGGCCGCGGCGGGCCAGCATGACGTTCAGCGCGTCCAGGGAGGCCTGCGTGTCGTCCAGCAGCGTTCCGTTCCAGTCCCAGAGAACGTATGGCACGGGATGGTTCCGGTCTATTTCAGGCCAAGGGCCTGCTTCACCGCCCCGGCGAAGGCGTCCTTCATCGACTGCATGCCGAGGTCGTTCGGATGCACGCCGTCGACCGTGCCCTCGAAGTCGCCCGTGTACATCGCGTCCTTGGGCAGATAGACGAGGTTCTTCCACCCTTCGGCCGCCAGCTGCTCGTAGAGGGACTTCACGTAGGCGTCCTTGGCATTCGGCTTGCCCATGTAGACGTCGCACTGCCCGGCCATCACGATCGGCACGCCCGGACGCTTCGCGCGAAGGTTGCGGATGAACGGCTCGTAGTTGCGCTCGACCGAACGCCCGTTCGCGGCCGTGCTGTCGGAGCACATGTTCCAGAGGCAGTCCAGCACATAGCAGCTCGCGTCGATCCGGGCCAGGTGTTCGCTCATCTCGTACTCCATCACGCCGGAGCCGGAGAAGCCGAGGCCGACGACCGGCACGTCCAGGTCGCGGCCGACCCAGTTGACGAAGGCGAGACCCGGACGCGAACAGCAGCCGCCGTGCGTGATCGAAGTGCCGTAGAAGACGACGGGTTTGTCGACGCCGCTCTTGCGCGGCGGCAGCGCGCTGACCGTCGCCGTCGCGTCGATGCCCAGCGTGAATTCGCGAATGCCGTTGTAGAGCGGCAGGTTGACGAGGCACGGCGTGCCCGGCGTCCAGCCGAGATCCAGCGAACCGCCCTTGTCCGCATTCCAGATGCGCCCGGTCTTGACGTAAAGCCAGCGGCCCCGCTGCGCGTCGAAGCGGTAGACGTCGATGCCGCTCACGCCCGTCGAGGGCATATGGTCCATCGCCAGCCCCTTCCCGTAGGGCTTCCAGCGGAACTTCAGCGTCTTCGAATCCGTCGAGAAGCGGAACTGCATGCCGGACGTGTGGTGCTTCATCGACCGGACGCCGCCGTTGACGTTCGTCGTGACGCCCGACGGCAGCCGGTCGTACCAGTCGTCCACGTCGGCGAAGGCGCGGCCCTCGATCGGCAGGTGCCTGCCGTCGATCCACTTCACGCCGTTCGTATCGACCACGGCGAACTTCTGCGCCATGTTCGGATCCCACTTCGCGATCTCCGCCTGGTCGGCGACCGCCGCAACCGACAGGAGACAACCCAAGGCGACCATCAACCTGTTCATCTTTCCGTTCCTCTCGCTTTCACGAATTCGATGCCCTGTGCCAAAGTGAAGAAGGCGCCGTCCAGCTGCGCCTCGTAGGCGGCCTTCAGGATCTCGCCGAAGCGCGGACCCGGCTTCATCCCGAGGGCGATGAGGTCGCGCCCCTGCACGAGCGGCTTCGGCGCCGAATCGGCGATCCGCAGGCGCTCGGCCTGCTCCGCCAGCCAGCGCAGCGGCTCGGGGTCTCGCGGGAACGGCGGCCGCCCCGCGTCGTCCGCCGCCGCCACGCGGAGCAGGCGGTCGATCCGGCCGACCTGCGCCGCCAGCCGCCGGATGGCGCCGTCCGACGCGCGGCTCTTCCACATCGCGAACGGACGCATGTGCAGGCGCACCAGCGGCGGCACTTCCCGGAGCAGCCGTTCCTCGTTCGTCAGCCGCCGCAGAAACGCCTCCGTCGGCGCGACGCCGGCCTCGTCATGGCCCAGCGAACGGATGCGCCTGCGGACCGGATCGTACGCCGTGCAGGCGGGCTTCCCGAAGTCGTGGCAGAGGACCGCCAGCCCGACGACGAGATCCTCGCCCGCGCGCCCTTCGGCCGTCGCCCGCCGCTCGTCCCGCTCCCGCGCAAAGGCGTCGAGACAGCAGAGGGTGTGATTCCAGACGTCGCCCTCCGGATGCCATTCGGGATCCTGCCGGCAGCCGATGAGCCGCTCCAGCTCCGGATAGTACCGCACCCAGCCGACGGCCCGCAGAAACGCGAGTCCCTGCGAAATCTTCACGCCCTGCGTCAGCAGCTTCGACCATTCGCCCATCAGCCGTTCGGGGGCCAGGCCCTCGGGCGTCATCTCGCGGCAGATCGCCACCGTCTCCGGCGCCGGGGTGAGTTCGAAGCGGGCCACGAACTGCATCCCCCGGAGGACGCGCAGCGGATCTTCGCGGAAATGCGGCGAGACGTGGCGCAGGATGCGCTTCGCGAGATCGTCCCGTCCGTGCCACGGATCGAGAATCTCGCCCGTCAGCGGATCCTCGTAAATCGCATTGACGGTGAAATCGCGCCGGGCGGAGGCTTCGGCAACCGTCAGCGTCGGATCGTGCTCCATCTCGAAGGCACGGTGGCCGAGGCCCAGCTTCGTCTCCCGCCGCGGCAGAGCGACGTCGATGTCGAGGCGGTGCAGCTTGAGGACGCCGAAGGAAAGCCCGACGAGGTCGAGGTCGAAACGCTCGCCCAGGATTCGCCGCAAGACGGCGCCGGAGACGCCGAAGCACTCAAGGTCGAAGTCCTTCGGCTCCCGGCCCAGCAGCTTGTCGCGGACGCAGCCGCCGACCAGCAGGGCGCGGCCACCCGCCTGCCGCACCAGTTCCGCGATCTCCCTGACGGCAGCCGCCGTTCCTGCCGCCAGCCCGGACTCAGGTGGTGCCATCGGCCCGCTCCCGGATCCGCAGGGTCTCGATCGCCGCCGCCCGCCTCGTCGCCGGATCGAAGTCTATTACCGCGCCTTCGAGGACGCAGGGACCGGTCGCCACCTCGAAGCGCGACGGTATGCCGGTGAGGAACTTCCTGGTGACCGGCTTCAGGTCGCGGCCGATGGACGAGACGTAGGGGCCGGTCATGCCGAGGTCGGTGAGATAGGCCGTGCCCTTCGGCAGCACCTGCGCGTCGGACGTCTGCACGTGCGTGTGCGTGCCGACGAGAGCGGTGACGCGCCCGTCGAGATAGTAGCCGAGCGCGACTTTCTCGCTCGTCGCCTCCGCATGGAAATCGACGAACACGGGAACGTCCTTCGGAATCTCGTTCAGGACCCGGTCCGCCGCCCTGAACGGACAGTCCACCGGACTCATGAAGACGCGTCCCTGCACGTTGACGACGGCGAAGCGGAACGTCGGCATCGTGACGAGACACCAGCCGCGGCCGGGACATTCCGACGGATAGTTGGCGGGACGCACCAGCCGGTCGATGCCGCCGATCTGCCCGGCGAACTCCTTCTGCCCCCAGGTGTGGTCGCCGAGCGTGATCGCATCGGCCCCCGCGTCGAAGATCTCCTTCGCGAGCGCCGCGGTGATGCCCGAACCGGCCGCACAGTTCTCCGCATTGACGACGACGGCGGCCAGCCCCCGCTCGGCCCTCAGCCGCTTCAGCTCGCGGCGCAGCAGGTTGCGGCCGGGACTGCCGACCACGTCACCGATCATCAGAATCTTCATTTTCGCTCCCTCAGCCATTTCGCCGCCGCCTCGTCCCCGCGCGCGGCCCGGCCGCGCATCGCCCACAGGAGCGAAAGCTCCGCGTTCCGCTCGACGCCGTGTCCGAACTGATAGCAGGCAGAGACGTTGTCCATCCCCTCCGGATGCCCGGCGTCCGCCGCCGCCTTGAAGCAGACGAACGCCAGGCCCATGTCGCGCTTGCAGCCGAAGCCGCGCAGATAGCACGTCCCGAGATTGATGAACCCGTTCGGATCGCGCTTGATCGCCGCCTGCCGGAAATACCCGTAACTCTTGCGCAGGAGAGCCTCCAGGGCATTCGACGAAATCTGGCTACGCGCCAGCGCCTCCTGCGTGACGATGGCGCCGAGTGCGTTCAGCGCCTGCACGTTCCCGCCGTCGGCAGCCTTCTTCAGGCAGGTGAAGTCGTTCTTCTCCAAGGAAAGCAGATACCACGCCAGCGGATTGCCGTTCTTCTCCGCCAGCTGGCGGATGCGCTCGCGAGAGGCGTCGAGATACTGCGCGGCAAGTTCCCCGTCCGTGGTCACGCCGAGCACGAACTGCTGCAGCGGCTTGCCCGCCCGCGCGTCGCGCGCGACGATTTCCCGCGCGGCCTCGAACTTCCGCACGCCGACGGCGTTGCGCGAGTTGAGCAGGGTCGCGACGGCCTCAGCGGACGACATCTCCGCCGGCAGCCCCCGGACCGCGCACAGGACGCAGAGCACGAGGCACGAAATACGCGGCAGGAGAGACGTCATAGGTACGGGCGGTAGGTGTTGGTCAGCGCCTTCCAGTTCTTCTTCCGCGCGCAAATCGTCAGGGTCCGGCCACGACAGCCGAACAGCCACCACGGCGGACGCTCCACGTCCACGATGTCGAATCCGTAGCGGACGGTCTTGTAGATGTCGGGCAGCGCAAAGCCCTCCTGCTTGCCCGTCTTCTCCGGCACGACGAAAAACAGATGCCCTTCCGGGCGCAGCACGCGATGCGCCTCCCTGATCGTCACGGGCGAGACTACGGCACCGTCCATCATGACCACGTTGAACTGCGCATCCTCGTAGGGAAACTCCGGCATGGCCGCAATCGAACGCGCGTCCCGGCCGCGATAGCCCGCAAAGGCCTTCGGGAGCCCGCCTTCGGGGAACCCGACCTCAAGGCTCGTGCGAATGTCGGTCAGCGGAGGCATAGCTCCTGCTCTTCGCGGGTCTCCATGTCCTTCATCCGCGCAACGCCCCGCTCGACGTCGTCCGGACCGAGAAACACCGCCCGGGCCGCACAGGACTGGTCGGCGTGGGAAAAGAACTTCTTCGGCTTCTGCGCCCTGAGCGCCAGATCGACCCGCTCCCCCTCCGCCCGCAGCCGGGCCGCGAGCCGCAGCGCCGCGTCGCGCTGCTCCGGGAACATGAACCCGACCGCCACGCCCCGCTTCGCCCGAACGGCGTCCGCGCCCAGCCGAGCCTTCAGCAGTTCGGTGACGACGACGTCGCCGAAGCCCAGCCCCACGGCCGTCGCAGGCTCGCCGCCGATCGTCGTCAGCAGGTTGTCGTAGCGGCCGCCGCCGAAGATGGCGCGGAACTCGCCGGCCGTGTCGAAGCATTCGAAGACGATGCCCGTATAATAGCTCAAGCCGCGGATGACCGAAATGTCGAACTGGAGCGCGTCGGCAAAGCCGGCGATCTCCGCCAGGCGGAAGAGCTCCACCAGCTCGGCGCTGCCCTCGTAGGACCGGGTGTCCATGATCCGGAACGTCGCCTCGACGTCGGCGTCGGAGAGGCCCCCGTCCTTCAGCATCGCAGCGATCTCGTCATCGGGCATCTTGCCGCGCTTGTCGAGCGCAAGGAAGACCTGCGCGTGCTTGTCGGCGGCGATGCCGCTCTTCGCCAGCAGTTCGCCGAGGAAGCGGCGGGACGAGACGCGCACCTTGAAGTCCTGCGTCGACAGGCCCATCCGGCGGAGCGCGTCGACGGCCGCGCCGATGACCTCGACCTCGGCGAGGACAGACTCCTCGCCGATGATGTCGACGTTCCACTGGTAGTGTTCGCGCTTGCGGCCCTTGGTCATGCGCTCGTAGCGGAAGCACTGCGCGATGGTCGTCCACTTGAGCGGGAACGACAGCTCCTTCTGGCGCTGCGCCACCATGCGCGCCAAGGTCGGCGTCATCTCCGCACGCAGCGCGAGATGGCGGTCGGACTTGTCCTGGAAATGGTAGATCTGCTCGCCGACTTCCTCGCCGGCCTTGCGCGCCAGCAGCTCGTAGCTCTCCACCACGCACGCATCGTACGGCTCGAAGCCGGCGGCTTCGCCCGCCGCCCGGAAAGCGTCGAACACGCGATTGCGCCACACCATGTCCCCGGGATAGAAATCCCGCATGCCGCGCGGCGCCTCAAAGCTCAATTTCCCTGCCATAACGGTTCACATTATAACACAATGCGCCCCTGACGGCTACAAGCCAAGTACCCAGTGGCTGTTACCTCGCCCCGCAGCGAGGGCGCTGCGGGTACTCTGCTGGCCAACCCAACCCGCGCCCAGCATAGTACCCGGCGTGACCTCACGCCGTGGCGTTGCCAAGCCCAGCGAAGCCCACTGTTACCACGCCACGCAGCGAGGGCGCTGCGGGTACTCTGCTGGCCAGCCCCACTCTCACAGCATAGTACCCGGCGTGACCTCACGCCTGGGCGGGGCCAAGCATAGTACCCGGCGTGACCCCACGCCGGGGCGCTGCCAAGCCCAGCGAAGCCCACTGTTACCGCGCCCCGCAGCGAGGGCGCTGCGGGTACTCTGCTGACCAGCCTAACCCGCGCCCAGCCCAGTACCCGGCGTGACCTCACGCCGGGGCGTTGCCAAACGAATCCCCCGTTACCGCAGAACCCCGTTGCCGCGCCACTCGCGGGGTGCGCTACAACACGCGCACAGTCGTGCCTTCGGGGGCGCCCTTCAGCGCACGCGCCGTCTCGCTCCACTCGAGCTTCGTGGTCGTGAAGACCCCCTGCTCGTAATCGTAGGTTTCGCCGTCGTCATCGTAGACGGTGAACGCGCAATCGTCGCCCGGAGCGACGACGACTTCCAGCGGCAGCCCGCGCTGGGCGGCGGAGTACTGCACGACGGGACCCCTGACGACGATGGAGCCGGCCCGCTGGAAGACGGGAATCGAATCAAGCGGCGCGGGGGCGTCGACAGTCGTACCCGCCGCATGCTTCGCACCCGTGCGCGTGTCGTACCAGACGCCGTTCGCGCCGTTCGGAAGCGTAAATTTCGGCAAGTACACGCGGCGGCTCGAAACGCCAGGATCGGTCACGGGCGCGACGAGCAGCGCGGGGCCAAACATATATTCGTCCTTGACGTCGCGTGCGGCAAGATCGTCCGGGAAGTCGAACGCCAGCAGCCGCGCCATCGTGTAGTGCTCGCGCGTGACCATCGCCGCCACCGAGTAGATGTACGGGAGCAGTTCGTAGCGCCCGCGGATCGCCTTTTCGATCGCATCGAAATACGGCGTGCCGCGCTCGCCGAAGTGCCAGATCTCGCGCGGCGTGTCGGTGCCGTGGCTGCGCATCATCGGCAGATACGCCGCCCACTGGAGCATACGCGTGTAGTATTCGCGATACGCGGGATCCTTGACGCCGTCCTTGAACTTGCCCTGCCAGAACCACTGCTTGCGCTCGCCCACGAAGAAGCAGCCCGCGTCCACGGTCCAGTAGGGGCAGCCGGTCGCCATGAAGTTGAGGCCAGAGGGAATCTGCCGCTTGAACGACGCCCAGTCCGCCGCCGTGTCGCCGTTCCAGGTAAACGTCGAATACCGCTGCTGCCCGGCGTAGCTCGACCGCGTCAGGTTGAGGACGCGCTTGCGGTCCGTCGCCGCCCGCTGGTGTTCGTAGATGCCTTGGGCGTGATAGAGCGAGTAGAGCGAGCTGCGCTCGACGCCGAGCGTGTCCGCAAGCAGTTCGGAATTCTGCTCCCAGCGCTCCTTTGCGGAGTCCATGCCATAGCCCTTGGGCATATCCTTCCAGTCCGCGTCGTTGGGCTCGGAGCAATCGCACCACCACGCGTCGAAGCCGTTGGCGAAGAACTCGTCGTTCGCGTACTTCCAGTAGAGGCTGCGCGCATCGGGATTGAAGGCGTTGTAGAAGTCGAACGGCAGCATCCAGCCGCGCCGGCGGAAATCGTCCGCCTCGGGGCATTTCTGCGGATTCGGCCAGATGCTGACCATGAGCTTCGCGTTCAGGTCGTGCACGCCCCGGGCGAGCGCGGCGCAGTCGGGATAGCGCTTGGGATTCATCTTCATGTAGCCCCAGCCCTGCGGCCAGTAGTTCCAGTCCTGCACAATCACGTCGAGCGGCACCCCGAGCTCGCGGTAGCGCTTCAGGGTCTTCAGGATGTCGTCGCTGGAGCGATAGCGCTCCTTCGACTGCACGTAGCCGAACGCATAGCGCGGCATCATCGGACACGCCCCCGTCAGCTCGCGGTACTTCGCGATCACGCCGTCGAGGTTCCCGCCGTAGAGGAAGTAGTAGTCGAGCTCCTTCGCGGCCGAGACCTCGAAGAGGCCCGCGCCGTCGCGGTCGTCGAAGCGCATCGCCGAACCCGCGTCGAAGAGCAGCCCGTAGCCGGCGGTCGAGACGAGCACCGGCACCATTGCCTTCAGGTTGTGCTGCGTCAGGAACTGCTCCTTGCCGCGCAGGTCGAGGTAGTCCTCGATGTGCTGCCCGAGCCCGTACAGCGCCTCGCCCTGCTGCCAGTCGAAACGGACCTGATAGCGCGTCGATTTCTCGCCCGGCTTGCGCGACTTGACGTCCTTGACGATCACGTCGCCGTTCGCCGTATGGACGGTGCGCGCCGACTGCTCGTCGTAGACGATCTTCTCGGTGGTGATCGGCTCGCCGGCGTGCGGCGCCGTCGCCGACTCCGCGAGCAAGACGCGGCCCGAAGCGGCCTCGGAGAAGACGACGCGCCCCGTGGCCGCGTCAATCGTGACCGTGAGTCCGCCGCCGGAAAGCACGACGGTCGTGCCCTTGCGCCCGGTCGTGACCGCATCCGACCGGTCGGCGCCACGGCGCGAGGGCAACACCACCCCCGTCGCGTTGTCCTGCAACTTGTCGCCCAGCGCGAACTGGACGCGGACGATGCCGTCGGCGACAAAGTCGCAGGCAAGGCGGTTGCCGTTTACCGAACCTTCCCAGGCGAAGGCGGACAGGAAGGAGGCGGCGGACAGGACAAGGAGAGAATGCTTCAGTTTCATTGGCGGCATTATAACAAGAAGCCGCCGCCCAAGTCATGCCCCTAATGTGTGAGAGGCGCCGCCCCGGCGCGGGGGCGCTACTTCGCCCGCCGCTCAAGCTCGGCGTAGAACTCGGCGTACTTCCTCTTGTCACGCGGGAAGGACTTGAAGTGGAGGCCGAGGAAGTGGTAGGCGCGCTTGCCGTCGATGTCCGCCAAGGTACGGACGGCGCCCATCATCCGCGCCATGCCGCGGCCCATGGCATCGAGAATCTGCTGGGCCTCTGCGGCCCGCTCCTGGGCGGCGGCGTCCGCAGTCGCCCGGCGGCCGGCCGCGGCGTCCTTCGCCAGCTGGGCTTCGAGCTGCGCCAGATTCCGGCCATAGACCAGCTGCTCCCTGAGCGTCCGGTAATGGACGAAGGTCACGCCCTCCGTCAGGCTCGGCGGCTCGCCGACGCGAGCGAGCGTCGCGGCGAGCGCCTGTTCGAGATCGCGCTGCGAGGCCGCATCGCGCGACTGCCAGATCTGGCGTCCGTACTCGTCGAGAAAGTACATCGCGTTCGCCGGCTTGCCGTAGGTGTACGGTACGCTCTCGCCCCCGTATACGGGGAAGGTGAGCTTATGCCGGCGCAGCAGCTCCACGTCGCACGTCCGGTCGAGGCTCGCGCCGACAACCGCGAACTTCGTCCGGTCATTGGCTTCGAGCAGCTCCTGCGCACGGGCGAGGTGCGAGACGTCGCGCTCCTGCGCCGACAGGCAGCAGACAAGCACGACCTTGCCGATCAGGTCGCGTTCGCGGACGGCATCGCCGGCCAGCGGACCCGATTCCTTGTCGAGGCCCTGCCAGATCCAGGCGTTGGCCGCGGGCGCGGCAAGCGCGAGGAGCAGCGCGACGCCAGGCTGCAGCCAACGCCTCCTCATTGCGGCACCTTCATCCATTCGAGGTCGAGCTGCCTGCCCTTCGTGCGGAACTCCAGGCGGATCAGATGGCGGTCCGGCGGGTTCGCAAGGCTGAACTTCAGCTCCTGCCACTGGCGGCCGGTCGCCGGCAGGCGCACCTTCTCGACGTAGATGCGCTTCGTGCACGTCTCGGGATCGAACCATTCCGTGTCATAGTCGGACGGATTGATGACCGCCATGGCGCTCGGCCCGTCCGCGCGGTAGCGGAGGACAGACTGGCCGGCGGCCGGGAGCGGCTTGCGGAACGGCAGGAACATCGGGAAGACGAAGGCCTTGACCGTCGAGGAAAGATACCGCCTGCCCGTCGTCTTGTCTTCCGCAACCGTCAGCCCGTCGATCTTCGGCTGGATAAATTCGGCGAAGCGGTTGACGAAGTCCCTGCCCGCGTCGGGACGCTCCAGCGAGACCTTGCCCGCCGCCTCCTGCGGCAGCCAGAGGAACGCGTGCACATAGTCGAAGCCGCGCTGCTCCATGGCATAACCGTAGTAGCGCGTGTCTTCCGACTTGGCGAAATCCAGCTGGCGCTTCCACTTGTAGTACAGGTAGGCCATGTCGATTTCGCTGGAGGTGCGGCCGCGTCCGCCGCCCCAGTTCGCGGGACGCGTCCAGTATTCGCAGCGCTTGCGGTTGATGGCGATAGGCGTCCAGTCGATGTCGAAGCCAAGATTGTACTTCACGATCTGATTGATTCCGCGCAAGTACCGGTGGCGCAGGAACTCGATCGGATTGATCGCGTCCTTTTTGTCCGACACCTCCCCCGTCACGGGATCGATCCGCGTCTGCTGGGACCACAGGATCGTCAGGTTCTCGCCCAGCTGTCCCGCGCCCGGCATGGGATGCCCGATGTCCCGCCCCATCTCGGTGAACTGGATGTGGGGGGTGACCTTGGCGCCCGTCACCTCGTTCGTCGTGACGAGTCGGCACATCTCGCGAATCGAGCCGTTGCACTCGCCCACGGGACCGGCCTTGTTGGCGGTCAGGATCTCGACCATCTCGCAGTACAGGTCCCAGTCGTCATGCCAGATCGCGCGCGCCAGCGGTCCGCCCAGCGTGAACTGCAGCTGATTGAGAAAGGTGCCGCGGCCCCACCAGAAGTCCTTGCCGATTTCGATGAACCGGTTGACGCCGTCCGTATCCGCCTGCGTCCAGGCGAGCGGTCCCGTCTTCGGTCCCGTATAGCGCAAAAGCTCCGCCGCGCGCAGATACCAGCCCTCGGCGTGCGGCCAGCGGAACTGCGAATCCCAGTGACGGTGTCCGTCCTTGATGTGGGTGTAGAACCAGCGGACGTAGTCGAGCGCGCGCTCGCGATACCCGGCCTCGCCGGTGATTTCGTACATGATGCCCTGAATGTAGGCCGTCTGCGAGTCCCACGCGCAGCGGTTATCGAAGTCGGGGCTGTCAATGGTGGTGATGCCCTCGTTCCGCCGCGCGAAGATGCGCGGCTGCTGGGAGAACCGGTGATTGTGACTGGTCAGGTCGGCGTAGAGCGTCTTCCAGGGTTCCACGCCGCGCTTTACGTTCGTCCGGAGCTGGTCGAGCTGTTCGCGGTTGAGCCCGATGCCAGGATGCAGGAAGCGGCCGGCCAAGAGCGGCAACGGAAGGAGCGCGAGGAGTAGAAGCAGTACCCGGCGCGCCGGGGAGTTGGCTCTGGCTTTACTCAAAGACATGGACCAGCGGAAAATCCTTGTAGGCGGGGAAGGTCTTGACGAGCTTCAGGCCCTGCGCCACGAGGGCGGGACAGATCGGCGCCTGGCCGTCCGGCGCGATTTCGATCGCATAGACGCGCCTGCCGTCGCGGGCCTTGAGGTAGCGGACGTCCTCCTTGACCGGCGCCTTGATGCGGCTCTCGTTGAAGCCCTGGGCGCTGATCGGCGGCGCATGGCGGAGCTGCGGTCCCTCGCCGGCGATTGCATACGGATCGGAATCGAAGATGGCCGCCCGGCTGATCGCCATCCAGGACGCGATGTCCTCGCAGATCCTGCGCTCGTCGGCGTCAATCGTCCCGTCGCGGCGAATCGGAATCGAAAGGCAGAGATTGCCGTTCTTCGAAACAATGTCCACCAGCATCCGCATCACGTCGCGCGCGGACTTGTAGCGACAGTGCTGCGCATAGTGCCACGAGCCGATGCAGGTGTCGGTCTGCCACTTCGGGTACATCGGCGCCGACGGCGTGCCGCGCTCGACGTCCCAGGTGATCCACTGGCGCTGCGTTTCGTCGAGGCACTTGCCCGTTACCACGGCCTCGGGATTCAGCGCATAGAAGTCGGAGACGATGCGGAAGCCCTCCTCGGCGATCGGCCAGAACGCGACGACCGTGTCGTCGTAGTAGATCAGGTCGGGACGGTACTTCTCGATCGCGTCCATCGTGCGGAGGCGGAAGTTCTCGCGGAAGGCCTCGCTCGGGAGCGTCGCGCCGTTGCCCCAGTTCCACTGGCGGTGGATGGCGCCCTTGTCCCGGTACGACCGGTTCGGCTCGTGGTCGCGCTGCCAGTAGAGGTCCTGCGGATCGTAGCCTTCCCACCACTTGCCCTTGCCGTCCTTCCGCGTGAGGAGGCCGTCGAAGTCGCGCGAAGGCTCCATCCAGGCGGATGCGTGCGCGGCATGGAAGCTCGCGCCGAAGCGCAGGCCGTGCTTGCGGGCGGCGGCGGCCCAGCCGCCGAGGATGTCGCGCTTCGGACCCATGTTCACGGCGTTCCACGGCTGGTACTTCGAATCCCACAGGTCGAAGTTGTCATGGTGGTTCGCCATCGCGAGCACGAACGTCGCGCCCATGCGCCGGTAGAGCGCGCACAGCTCGTCCGGATTCCAGTTCTCGGCCCGCCAATGTCCCGCGAGATCCTTGAAGCCGTATTCCTTCGGGTCGCCGAAGTGGCGCACATGGTGCCGGTGCTTCCCGTCGCCGGGGAAGTACATGAGGCGCGCGTACCAGTCGCCGGCCTCGGCGGCGCACTGCGGCCCCCAGTGGCAGAAGATGCCGAAGCGCGCGTTCCGGTACCACTCCGGCGTCGGGCGGTGCGGCATGAACGTCACTTCGCCGCCCTCGCGTCCCGTCGCATAGCTGAAGAGTCCCACGCGGTCGCCGCGATAGCGTCCCCACGCGAGCCGGAAGCCGACGCCCGCGTCCGTAAAGGAGTTGCCGTCGAACGAGTAGGCGAAGCGGGCGGAGCCGTCTCCGGTCCAGACGGTCCGAAGCACGACGTGACGCGGCGCATTCGTCGCGACGATCATCGGCTCCCGCCCGTTCTGCCGGTAGTAGAGACAGCGGCCCCGCTCGCGGCCGAGCCACGTCACGCCCAGCTCGAACGCATCGCCGCCGAGGTGGCAGAGTCCGGCGCGTCCGCCCTCCTCCTGCCGCGCCGCGTCGAGGGCGACGGTGAACGACGCCGTGCCGTCCGCGGCCTGCGGGCGCAGACGGAAGACGCGCCGGGTGAACACGTTGCCGACGGTGAAGAAGTCGTTTGTGTCGAGGGGCCGGAACGCGACCAGCCGGAGGCGGCCGTCCGTCAGCTCGTACCGGTCTGCGCGCGGCGCATGGTTCCACGCCCATTCGGGATTGAGGAAGCCCCTGCGGTTCTCGTTCCGGGGACCGGCGGCGACGCGAGCGGTGTCCGGAGCCGCGACGGTCGGCGCCGCCGCCGTCCACACCATGGTGCCGATGCCGTTTTCGTCGGGCCGGCCGACGACCGGCCAGCCGTCGATCCAGGTGACGGGCAGCAGGCTCGCCGCGCGGCCATACCACCGGCCGCGGCCGTGATGGGTGAAGAAGTACCACTTGCCCGCGTCATCGGTCAGGAAGCCGCCCTGGTTGGGCTCATCCGCCTCCCGCTGCGGATGCGAGAGGACGCGGCGCTCCGCGTACGGACCCAGCGCGTTCTTGGCGCGGGCCATCATCAGCCGACGCCCGCCGTCCGCGACCTCGCTGTAAAGATGATAATAGGTGTCGTGCCACTTGTAGAGCTTGTTGGCCTCGCGGCCCTTGCCCTCGTTGATGAGGGTCTTGGTCTCGGGCACGACCTCAAGCCCGTCGGCCGTCAGCTCGAAAGCGTAGGTCCTGTAGCCTGCGCCGAACTCGGTCACCGCGAGATAGGCCTTGTCGCCGTTGAACAGGACGCCCGGATCGTCCCAGCCGCCGCCGAAGCCGGCCATTTTGTGCGGCGCAGACCAGGGTCCGGACGCCACCTCGGCCGTGCAGACGAAGACTCCCTCGTCGGGCGTCGCGAAATAGCAGTAGAGCCTGCCCTGCCGTTCGCGGAGGCAGCCGGCCCAGATGCCGCGCCCGTAGCGGCGCAGGCGCGCCCAGGTCCAGTCCGGGCCGAAGACGGAAGTGTCGGGGACGACATGACCCGTCACCCGCCAGTTGATCAGGTCGGCCGACTCCAGGACGTCCATGCCCGGCGAACAGTGCAGCGTGCTGGAAATCGCATAGTAGCGGCCGTCCCGCCGAATGCAGTCGAGGTCGCTGAAGTCGGCCGGCAGCACGGGATTGGCGAACGTCGCCGCCAGCAGGATGCCGCCGAACATCACCTGGCCTCCACCATCGCCGCCCAGCCGCCGTTCGCGGCCGCCGTGACTTCGAGCGCGTCGGCGGCCGTGAGCGAAAGTTCCTCGACGGCCACGGGCGCGAGCTTCTGCCCGTTCGCCGGCTCGGCATCGCGAAAGAGCCGCACGCGGAGCGGCGCCGCCGGAACGTTCGCCCCGGCGGCGAACGACAACGGCACCTTGAAGGCGCGCACCTCGCCGGCGTTCAGGCAGCCGACGAACCACTGCTCGCCGGCGTGGCGCGCGACGACGGCGAATTCGCCGATCTTGCCCTGCAGATGGCGAACCTCGTCGAACACCGTCGGAATCTCCCGCCAGAACGCGAGCGCCGGCTCCCGGTCGTCGATCTGGTCGGGGCGGGAATACCAGAAGAGGAACTGCCAGCCGCTCGTGTAGACCGCCGGCATCGCGAGCTGATGGGCGAGCGTGTTCTTCACGCGGCCGACGCGCCAGCACGGCGTGTAGTCGCCCGGGCCGTCCAGGAAGCGCGTGTAGACGAGCGCCGCGTTATGGCGCGCGCCCGGCATTTCCTCGTTGCCGCGAATGCCCTCGACCGTCAGCACGTGCGGATAGGTGCGCTGGATGCCCGTCAGCCGGAACTCGTCATGAATGTCAACCATGAGCTTCCGTTCCGCGCACAGCTCGATCCAGTCGATGACCTGCTTGCGCCACCGCTGCCCGCCGACGTTCACGAAGCCGAACTTGACGCCCGCGACGCCCCACTGCCGGAACGCGTCGAAGATCGCCGCCGCCTGCTGCTTGAGCGGCTCCCGGTTCACGTAGAGAATCGTGCCCAGCCCCTTCGCCTGCGCCGCGGCAATCACCCGGAAGACGTCGAGTTCCTCGCCCTTGGCGATCTTCTCGGGGGCCAGCCCCGGCACGAGCGGATTGCCGCGGCGCTCGTCGCCGTACCAGCCGCTGTCAAGCTCGATGTGGGCGAACCCGTTGCGGGCGGCGAAGTCGACGCACTGGAGCGCGCTCGCCGTCGTGAGCTTCGCGACGCGCAGCACCTTGCCGGGCCGGATCCAGCTCGTGTCCGCGACGCGCGACGGCGCGTTGAGCGCCCTGAGGACGGCCGGCTGGTCCTGCGCAACCGCCGCGCAGTCCTTCGCCACATGGACGTAGCGCCACGGGGTCGTGTAGGGGAGCTGCACCGTGGACGGCCCTTCCAGGACGGCCCGGACCGTTCCCGCCTGCGCGCCCGACAGGAGGCGGATGCGCGAGTAGTCGAGGACGCCGGCGTCGCCGATCACGGCCGTGAAGTCCCTGCCCTCGACGGTGAGCGGCGATTCGGAGGAGCCGGCGACGAGATGCTCGTAGCAGCTCCCCTTGCCCGCGCCGTCGCCGCGGTAGCGCCCCGGCATCGAATCGACGTCGGCAATGGTCGAGAGCGTCTTCGGCACATACTCGCCCTGCGCGTGGCTCACCGGCCAGCAGACGAGATCCTCGCCGAAGTCAAAACGCCACTCTTCGTTCGCGACCATCTTCTCGCCGGCGCCCGCGTAATGAATGCGCCAGGCCGTACAGCCGAGGACGTTCGTCGTTTCGAGGCGGGCGTCCGCCCCGAGCTCGGGTGGAGTGACCGTGCAGACGCGCACCCCCTCGGGTGTCGTCAGGAGCACGGAGGCCAGGAGCAAAGCCGAAGTCGTCATGTCCACAGTATACCACCTCGCGGCAACTCGCCACATCCCCCCTTGCGGGGAAGCCCGGGCTACTTCCGGATGCGCAGCACCGTGACGGACACGCCGGGCAGCGTCACCGCCAGCTCCCTGCCGCCCGCGAAGCCGATGTCGCGTTCCTTCGGCTCCAGCCGGGTCGGATTGTCGATGTCGTTCACTTCCGTCATACCGCCCGCCAGCGTGATCGCGCGGACCTCGCCCTGCGGCAGGTCACGGTCGAAGACAAGCGCCAGTTCGCGCGGCGCCTGCGCCGCATTCACGCACTTGACCACGTACTCGCCCGCCGCGCGGTCGAAGCCGCAGACCTGGAAGAAATCGGGTCCCGCCGCCGCGCCCGGACGCACGGCGCTCGGCACCGTCTCGTCGGGACGATGCACGCTGAAGAGCCGCTGCACGTGGTAGTTCGGGGTGACAAAGCTCTTCGTGCCGTCAAACCAGATCAGGTTCGGCGTCCACTGCTCGTGTCCGAGACGCGCGAACAGCGGCGCATAGCTCGCCATCTCCACGACATCGCTGTTGCGCTCGTAGCCGGTCATCACCGCGGCCTCGCAGACGGCGCTCCACAGGGTGTTCGGCTTCTTGCCGCCGAGGTGGTGGTGACAGGCGTATTCGCCCGCATAGACCTTCGGCTTGGTCGTGCGGTCGTAGTGGTCGTAGCGGTGCGCCTGCGCGAGGAACCAGTTCGGATCGCGGTAGAAGTGTTCGTCCACGATGTCGGCGGATTCCTTCGTGACGCGGTTCCAGGCATATTTGAAGCGACCGTCGTCGGGCGCGGGACCGGCGCTGCCGATGAGCTTGATCTCGGGATGCTTCGCGCGCAGGATCTTCGCGATCGGCTCGCAGCGGTCGAAGAACTCGGCATTCCAGTTCTCGTTGCCGATGCCGACCAGCTTGAGGTTGAACGGCGCGGGATGGCCCATCTCGGCGCGCACCCGGCCCCAGGTCGTCGAAACGTCCCCGTTCGCGAATTCGATGAGTTCGAGGATGACGTCCGCGAAATAGTCGGCGTCCTCCACCGCGCACATCAGCGGCGGCTTCTGATACTGGCAGGTGAGGCCCGACAGGCAGATGGGTAGCGGTTCCGCGCCGATTTCCTCGCAGAGGAGGAAATACTCGTAGTAGCCGACGCCGAACGTCTCCCAATAGGGCTTGCCGGGACGCGCCCAGCGGTTCTGGATGCACTCGCGGCGCTCCTTCGGCCCGACCGTGCGCCGCCAGTCGTACCAGTGCTGGAAGTCGCCCTCCTCGACGATGCAGCCGCCGGGGAAGCGCACGAAGGCCGGCTTCAGGTCGGCGAGACGGTCAACGAGGTCCTTGCGGAGGCCCGCGCGGACGAGATTCGGTCCGGTCGGCTGCAACGAGACGTTGTCAAACTCCACGGCGCGGCGGCCCTTCACGAGAATCGACAGCGTCGTGCGGTCGCGGTCGGGTTCGAGGACGATGTCAAAGCGGTCGTTCGTCGCGAGCGCGACCGCCGGGGATTCGCCCCCGGCCGTAAACTCCACCGTCTCGCGCCGCCATGCGCCCAGCTCGTAGTCGATGCCGTTGCGCCGGATTTCCCGCCAGTCGTAGCTGAGGCGGTACGGCTCGCCCGGCTGAAGCCACATGCCGTCGAGGCCGCGGTTCCGCACGCCCGCGCGCCCGGTGCCGAACGTCTCGATGCGCAGGTGCTTGGCCGTATTCGGATGGACGGGCGCACCGTACTGGAACGAAAGCCGCGCCATGCCGCCCTCGCGGTAGTCGGCCTCCCAGCCGTCCTCGACCGAATTCCACGCCCGGTCGTCACGCGGATTGTTCTGGTGGTCGGCCTGCTGCCAGTCAAAGCCGCCGTTCGCCAGCATTTCGGGATTGAGCCCGCCGTCGGCGGCCCAGTTGATGTCCTCGAAGAAGACGCCCCAAAGCCCCTTGGGGACGTCATGCCCCCGCTCGCCGGTCTTCACGTCGATGACGACGGAGGGCGACGCAGCGACGGACAGGGCGACGCCTGAGACAAGTGCGAACAACGACGGCAATCCAGTTTCCATTTTCATGCCGCTATTCTATCATGATGCCGGCGGGAAAAGGAATCCCACTTTTAGGCGACGGGCGCCCCGCGACGCAAGTGCGCAAAAGACCGGGGCCCGACACACGGAGAACGTGCGCCGGGCCCCAGCTCCTGTTCCGCCGCGGAGGACGGCTCCGGGCTATCGGGCGAGCCAGCCGCCGTCGCAGGCGTAGGTGTAGCCGGTCATGTAGTCCGACGCCGGCGCGGCGAGGAAGACGCAGATGCCCTTGAGGTCTTCCGGCGTGCCCCAGCGGCCGGCGGGAATGCGGTCGAGAATCGCCTTGTTGCGCTTCCGGTCCGCACGGATCGGCGCGGTGTTGGCCGTCGCGATGTAGCCGGGGGCGATTGCGTTGACGCAGATGCCGTCCTTCGAAAGCTCGTTGGCCATGAGCATCGTGAGCGACTTAATGCCGCCCTTCGAGGCCGCGTAGCCCGGCACCAGGATGCCGCCCTGGAACGAGAGCATCGAGGCGATGTTGATGATCTTGCCGCCCTTGCCCTGCTTCTGCATCTGGCGGACCACGGCCTGCGAGAGGAAGAACGGGGTCGAGAGGTTGATCGAGATGACGTCGTTCCAGTTCTTCGCGCTGTGCTCGGCGAACGGCTCGCGGCGGATAATACCCGCGTTGTTGACGAGGATGTCAACCTTCCCGAACGCCTTGACGACCTTCGCGACGATCTTCGGGGCTTCCTTCTCGCCCTTCGAAAGATCGGCCTTGATGCCGATCGCCTTGCGGCCGAGCTTTTCGACGGCGGCGATGGTCTCGGCCATCTCGATGACATCGACGACCGCGACGTCCGCGCCCGCCTCCGCAAGACCGATCGCGTACGCCTGGCCAATGCCACGCCCCGCACCCGTCACCACGGCAACCTTGCCGTCCAACTTGAACTGATCGAGAATCATGTTAGCTCCTTAGTCACTGTTCACTGTTCGCTGACCGCCGTCAGCGCATCGCGCTGACGGAAACCTTGTCCATGTCGCCGTAGTCGAGGTTCTCGCCCGCCATGCCCCAGACGAACATGTAGTTCGAGGTGCCGGCGGCGGAGTGGACCGACCATTCGGGCGAGGTGATTGCCTGCTCGTTGTGCAGCCACACGAGACGCTGTTCCTGCGGGCGGCCCATCTGATGGCAGATCGCCTGGCCTTCCGGGACGTTGAAGTAGAAGTACGCCTCCATGCGGCGGTTGTGCGTATGCTGCGGCATCGTGTTCCAGACGCTGCCCTCCTGCAGCTCGGTAAGCCCGACCTGCAGCTGGCAGCAGCCGCCGCCCGGCCGCTTCGCCAGCACCTTCTGGACGATCAGCTGGTTGATGCAGCGCGCGTTCGACTCCTTGGCCGAACCCGCCTGGATGAAGTTGCCGATCGTGTACCCCGGCTTCTTGCAGTTCTGGTCGGACGTGATGCGCTGCGTCACGTATTCCCTGTAGGCCGGCGCCGAGTTGAGGTAGAACTTCGCCGGATTCTGCGCGTCGAGCGACCGGAACGTCACCTTCCGCTTGCCGCAGCCGACGTAGAGCGCTTCCTTGAACTCGAGTTCGTAGGCCTCGCCGTCCACCTCCACCACGCCCGGGCCGCCGACGTTGATGACGCCGAGTTCGCGGCGATCGAGGAAATGCTCGGCCTTGAGTTCGAGGAACGGGTCAAGCGTCAGTTCCTTCGTGACCGGCATCGCCCCGCCGTAGACGAGCCGGTCGTACATCGTGTAGGTGACGTTGATCTCGTCCGGCGCCATGACCTTCTCCATCACGAAGCGGTCGCGGATCTTCGCCGTGTCGTACGACTTGAAGTCGTCCGGATGCACCGCCGTCTGAACCGCGTATTGCACTTCCGTCGCGCCGCAGGCCAATGCCGCCAGCGCCATGCCAAACATGAGCTTCTTCATTTGCCGAGTTCCTTTCTGAAATTCCTCACCGTTTCGTGCCACTCCTTCGCCGTCGCGATCTCGCCGGCCCGGGACCAGGTCGCGCCGGCGTAGTAGGCGAACGCGTTCGACCTGAGCGCGAGAATGCGGCAGCCGAGGTGGTCCGTCCTGAATTCGACGGCTTGCGCCGAAGCGGGATCGAGGACGACCGCCGTCATCGTCGCGCCTTCGACTTCGCCACGCGAATGTTCGCACAGCGAGACGAGGCCGAGCGCCGGGTCCTCCCAGACGTCGCCGGCGTGACCGCGGCCCGCCGCCAGGTCGAGGCCGGGACCGACCAGGAAGCCCTCCGGACAACTGCGCTCGAACGAGACTTCGTTCCGGAAGAACCGCGAACCCCGCGCCAGCGTGATGCGATACGTCATCCTGCCCATCGCCGAGAAGGCGGGATAGACCAGCCGGAACTCGACCTTCTCGGGCGTGTCCGCCAGGATCTCGCACGACTCCCAGCCGGGATACGTCTTCCACTCGCCGTCCCCCCAGAGCGCCACGCCGCCCAGGCCGCGGCCCGCGCCGACCGCATAGTTGTCGAGCACGCCCCGCCACGGCGTCACGTGCCAGTTGCCGCGGTTGCCCGGATCCGCCAGCAGCTCCCGCACCGACCCCTCGGCCGTCTTGTTGAAGACGTCAAGCCCCGACCACTTGTGAACGTCGTCGGGACCATACGCCCGCATGCCGAACTTGTCGTTCTCCCAGAAGAAGTCCTGCGCGCGCCGCTCGGCAACGCCGCAGGCGCAGCCCGCGCCTGCGGACGACGGCTGGCAGCAGGCCAGCGACAGGCCGAGGATGCAAAGGCTCTTCATGACTCGCAGTTCCCGGCTCACGGTTGGCTACGCCTTGCGGATTCGCGCCCAGTTGACCGCGCACAGGCCAAGGGCGAGGAGGCCGGCGAGGACGGCTCCGACCCACTTGAGGGAAACCGTCAGATGGAAGACGATCCAGCACCAGAAGGCCGAGGCGAAGTCCAGCGCCGCGCCGCCCTCGAACCCCTCCGGCACCGCGATGCCGTCGAGCTTCGCCGCGCCGATCGCATGCGAGAAGGCCGGCGTCAGGTCGGTGACGAAGTAGAGCCCGGCCACGAGCGCGACCAGGCCGATGACGAACGTCTTCGGCACGTTGCCCTTGGTGATCGGCAGCACGCACGGGAAGAGGTAGAACATTCCGGCCAGGGAGGCGAGCGGCAGGAACTTGTTGCCCGGCAGGAAGACCGAAAGGAAGAGGACCGCCGGAATGAGCAGAATCGACACGACGAGCGTCGTCGGATGCCCGATCACCAGCGCGGGGGACATACCGATGTGGAAGGCGACCCGCCCCTGGCCCTGGCCTTTCGTCAGCTTGGCCTGCACCGCCTGGGAAATGGGCTTCAGCCCCTCGATGAAGAGGCCGGTGATGCGGGGGATGAGCTCCATCACCGCGCCGACCGTCACGCCGAGCTTGAGAATCGCGGGAATCGAGTCCCTGACGGCCGCCGGCGAATCGCAGCGGAGACAGCCGATCGCGCAGCCGATGACCAGGCCGAGGAAGAGCGGTTCGCCGAGAATGCCGAACTTCCGCTTGAGGCCCTCCGCGTCGATGTTGAGCCGGTCGAAGCCGGGGATGCGGTCAAGGAGCCAGCCGATCACGATGGCGAACGGCGTGAAGCTCTGGCAGAACGGCTGCGGAATCGAAATGCCCTCCATGTCCTGGTAGTAGGCCTGGAACCCCTTCGCCGTGAAGTCCGCGAGGCAGAGCGTGATGACGTAGAGGACGATCGACGCGTAGAACGCCCAGCCGAGCGAACCGGTCGTGAAGAAGACCATCGCGCCGAGAAAGGCGAAGTGCCAGTAGTTCCAGAGGTCGATGTTCACCGTGCGCGTCGTCTTCGTGAGGAGCATGAGGGCGTTCACGCCGAGGCAGACCGGAATGATGAACGCGCCCACGACCGTCGAATACGCGACCGCCGCCGCCGCCGGCCAGCCGAGGTCGAAGAACGGAAGGTTGAGGTGATAAAGCTCGGTCATTCCCTTCAGCGCGGGGCCGAGATTGCTGGTGAGCAGCGCCGTGACGACGCCAAGGCCCACGAAGCCGACGCCGACCTTCAGCCCCGACTTGAGCGCGTCCCCGAACCTGATGCCGATCAGGCAGCCGAGGACCGTGAAGATGACGGGCATCATGACCGATGCCCCGAGACCGATGACGTAGGCGAAGACTGATTCCATAAGTTCGGCTGCCGGTTGTTCCGTTAAGGAGTTACATGGACCTGAGGCGCAGGAGGGCCTCGAGGAAGTAGTAGTCGCCGTAATCGAGCGGAGTGTCGATTTCCGTGCCGGCGGGCTTGTGGCCGACGCCGTGCTTCAGGAGCCAGTGCCCGATCTCGTCGCCCTCGGAATAGTAGTCCGGACCGGCAAGCGAGGTCAGCTGCCTGACGGCATACGCACGATAGGCCGCGCCCTTCTCGCCGCCGACGAACGTCGAGAGTTCGAGCAGGCCCGACGCCATGATGGACGCCGCCGAGCTGTCGCGCTCTTCGCCCGGCGCGCCGAAGTCCCAGTACGGGACGCCGTCCGCCGGCATGTTCGGATGGCCGATCGCGAAGTCGGACACCTTCTGCGCGAACTCAAGGTACGCCGGATCCTTCGTCTCGCGATACATCATCGTGTAGCCGTAGATCGCCCAGGACTGCCCGCGGCTCCACGCCGTCTCGCACGAAAGGCCCTGTCCGCGGCGGATCTCCTGCACGGCGCCGTGGAAGCCGGGTCGCTGATCGTAGTTGAGGACGTGGTACGTGCCGCCGTCGGCGCGGAAGTGATGGCGCATCGTGCGGGTCGCGTGCGAGCGCGCCACGTCCGCAAAGCGCCGCTCGCCGCCCGGCAGCTTCGCCGCCGCTTCGAGCAGCTCCAGGTTCATCATGTTGTCCGGAATCACGAGGAAGTCCTTCCGGTCGGACTTGTCGCCCCAGCTGCGGATGAGCCCGAGGTCGGCGCTGAAGCGCTGGCAGAGCGAGGCGGCCGTCTCCCGGAGCAGCCCGTCGTAGGCGTCCGTCCCGAGCAGGCGCCGCGCATTGCCGTAGGAGCAGTACATGATGAAGCCGATGTCATGGTTCGTCGTCACCTTCGCGTTCGGCGCCAGCGTCTCGGTCCAGGCCTTGGCGCGCGTCTTGAAGAACTCGTCGCCCGTCGCCTCGTAGAGATACCAGAGCGACCCCGGGAAATGCCCCGACGTCCACCAGTAGATCGTGCGCATGTCCAGCTTGCCGGTCTTCCGGTTGAAGCCGTGCGGCACGCACGCCGTCGACGTCTCCCACCCCTCGCCGGCGGGCTTGTCCGCAACGGCGAGCGGCGCCGCCGCCGCATCGAGCGCCCGGTAGTGCGCGGCGGAGCGCGCAAAGATCTCCGGCAGCCGCGCCCTAAGCGCCTCCTCGGCGGCGGGGGCGGCCGCGAGGACGGACGCGAACGTCGTCGTGCAGGCGGCCAGCATCAGGAACTTCGTCATGGAATCAACCTCCTCGTCAGCGAATCAGGACCTGCATTGTAGCGAATCCCGCGGAATAGTGCAATCGCAAATGCGCACATGCGCTTCCCCGCGCGAACTCAATAGGCGAAGACATCGACCTTTCCGCTTGCCCGGGTGACGCGGACTTCCCGGTCGCCGAAAGCGACGGATCCGACCGTGCCGCACGGGTCCATGACCGCGAGGAACGGACGCGTCCAGGCCTCGCCGCGCTGCCGGACGACCAGGACGGGGGTGCGCGAGTCGCGCGTGATGCCGTAGCTCGGCCGCTTGACGCGCGACAGCCCCTCCGTGGACGGCGCGAGCGCCCTGACGAACGTGCGCCCCTTCGCCCCGTTCATGAAGACGCGCATCCGCACGTTGCCTTCGGGACGCGCCCAGTCGAAGGTCGCAAGCAGATCGCCCTCGCCCTCGCGGGCGAACTTGTCCTGGATGTAGCTGAGGCCGTAAAGGCCCGACTCGACAAACGCGATCATGTCCGTCGGCCGCACCTCGCCGTTCAGCGTCAGGCTGTCGCCCAGGTTGTGATAGTAGTAGTCGTGCCATTCCTCGCCGCCGGCGGGGACGCGGGAGCGGAAGACGTCGACGAAATAGGCGCCCTCGTCGTCCTTGACGTAGCGGACGGTGCGCCGCTGGTCGGCGCCGGTGCAGGGCTCGCGGAAGCCGACCGTCGCCCAGTTCTCGCCATGATCGACGAGCGTGAACGGATGGTACGACTTCATCACCTGATACGTCGAACGCGAATTGACCATCACCGTGTTGTGCGCGGGGAACTGGCTGTAGTATTCCTTGTAGTCGTCGCCCGAATAGAGCGACCAGCCGATGCCGGCGTCGGGGGCGAGGCGATAGCCCCGCGCATAGAGCTCGAGGCTGATGCCGTTCGCGTGCTGGTGGTTGCCGAGCGAACCGTTGAGCGCGAAGGCCACGTCGTTGGTCGGGTCCATGCCGCTGCGCGCCACGAGCCAGCTCGCGTTCGGCGCATAGAAGAACGGCGAGGTCTTGAGCGGACCGAACGCCTGGATCGCATCGGGGACGGGGGCCGGATGCGTGTCGCCGAAGCCCATGATCATGCCGTCGGGATACAGGTATTCGCCGGCGGCGGGAAACGCCTTCCTGAGCACGGGGATGGTCGCGAACAGATCGACGCCCAGATCCGCCTGCGCGCGCTTCGCGAACTTCGCGAAGTCCCTCAGCGTGACCATCGAATAGCCGGGACACTCCCACCAGATGCCCGTCTCGGGATCAAACCCCTTCTCCGCGAGATCGCGGATCGAGAGGTTGCGGACGGAGGACTGGTTGAAGACGACGTCGACGTAGTGCGACCGCGCCGGCTCGTCCAGGACGAGCGCGATCGTCAGGATCGAATTGAGCTGCATCATGTCCCAGTTGTTGTCCGCCACGCCGTTCGCGATCTGCACGTCGGCCCACTTGCGGAGCGCCGCCTGATAGACGGCCGGCTTCTCCGGCGCCGTCTGCAGCAGGTACGGCTTCAGCAGCGCGTACAGCTCGCAGCAGTCGTCCAGCGTGCTGTCGTGAATCGTCTCCATCGACTGCAGGCCGAAGAGCGTCTGGAGGTGTCCGTGCGCCAGGTCCGTCGCCACGTTGCGGTGCAGGATGCCGAGCAGATAGGTGTCGAGCGCCTCGTAGGCCAGCCGCGCATAGCTCGCGTCGCCCTTCGCGACGAACTCCCTGGCCGCAGCGCACGCGAGCCCGAGAATCTCGTGGTTGAGGCTGCCGATCATGCAGCCGGTCTTGCCGTAGGGCGCGAGCTGCAGCGGGCCGCCGTCCTTGGGCGACAGCATGAGCCCGCCCTGGTGTTCGGTTCTGGGCGGCAGGTCCTCGACCTTGGGCCGCGCATACGCCGTCACGTGCGAACGGTTGCCGTTGAACATCACGGTCGGCACCGGGGCCCGCTCGCCGCCGATGGACTCGACGGCCTCGTTGCGCACGAAGACGTCCGTCGCATGGGATTCCCAGTACATGCACAGGCGATCGGCCAGCGCCCGATCGCCCTGGGCGCGGAACGCGTCAACGCGCGCCATGCGCTTGGCGTCCGCGGCAATGGCGAAGAACGAGACCAACGCGAGCAAAAGCGACAAGAACTTTTTCATGCCGGTAGTATAGCACCCGAACAGCAGCGCTCGCATCACCTTATAAGGGGATTCCCCGCCCAAACCCCCGCCGCACCTCACGCCGGGGACGGGACAGGTCTACCCCACAGCTTAGGATTTCAATTCCCCGGAAACACCCGCGCCAGTACGCAGCAGGAAAGAGAAGCGACAGCAACGATCCCCCAGCGAGTAATCTTATCATCAAGAGGGCGCGTTTATCGACCTGTTCGCGGGCGAGCAAAAGTAGACAGGCTGGGGCGAGCAAAGTTAGACAGAA